>JABSSC010000273.1 GCA_013214635.1 Paracoccaceae bacterium
CGGCGCGGATTGCGTGGTGCGATACATCGGTGCCCAGAATATCGATCGTCCACCCCGCCCAGCGCTCTTTCTGGTCTTCAAACACCATGGCGAGGCTGTGTACTTCCTGCCCGGTTGAACACCCCGAGCACCAGATCGATAGGCGGCGGGTGTGCCGCCGACGCTGCGCAAGTTTGGGTAAAATGATGCCCGGCAATTGATCAAAGGTGGGCTTGTCGCGGAAGAAATAGGTTTCGTTATTGAGCAGAGCCTCAACCACTTGAGTAGCCAGATCACGTTCATAGGACCGCTGGCTCGGCTCTTCGAGCAGGCAGACAAGCTGGTCGATATTGCTGATCCCGTGCTCGCGGAACACGCCTGCCAGCGCGGTCCCGATCCGCCAGCGGCGGCTTTCGGTGAGGTGCTGGCCGGTATGGCTTTCGAGCAGGTCGGCAATGATCTGGTATGAGGCTTCGCTGACTTCCATGACCGATCAGCTCGGGCTTGCCGAGGTGGTGGAGACGGTGTGGCCAGCAAGATGGGCCATTGCAGCCGCGCCCAAATCCTCGGGCGAGGCGGTGTAGCGGGTCAGTCCGGCTTTTGTCACCGCGCCGGGCATGCCCCAAACCGCGGATGTTTGCGGATCCTGCGCCCAGATTGTGCCGCCGGCTTTGGCCAATATTTCAGCCCCGGCCAGACCATCGCGGCCCATCCCCGACAGGATAATCGCCAAGACCCGCCCGTCGCACGCATCCGCAAGGCTGGTCAGCATCGGATCGACCGATGGCAAACAGCCGCTGCGCGCAGGTTGCGTGCAGGTTTTGGCGATCAATCTATCCGCGGTGCAGCGCAATGTCATGTGGCCATGGCCGGTCGCAATCGAAATTTCGCCCGCGCGGATCTCAGTGCCTTCTTCGGCGATCCGGGTGGGGCGCCTGCTTGCCGCTTCGACCTGACGCGCGAAGACCGGAATGAAAGAGGCCGGCAAATGTTGTGTGATCAGGATCGGCAAGTCGAGTTCTGGGGTCAATGTGCGCAACATCAAATTGAGCGCGTGAATGCCCCCTGTGGATGCGCCAATGGCGATCACTTCGGGTCGCGTCTTGCCGATCAGAGCGCGGGTCGATGGAGCGGATTTGGGCGCGCTGGGCGGTGAGTCCGTTGCCTCCGCACTGTGCGTCCGGTCATCGCCCAGAGCATGGATCTTTGCCAGAAGCTGGCTGCGATATTCCTCGTTAAAGCCGCCCGGGCGCGGTTTGAGCATAGTGTCGGCCGCGCCGGTGGAGAGCGCTTTGAGCGTTGCCTCCGCGCCATCTTGCGTGAGCGAGGAGACCACCAAGACCTGCACATTGTCGCGCGCTTGCAAGATATCAGGCAGCGCTTTGAGCCCGCCAATGCCGGGCATTTCCAAATCGAGCAGAACGACATCGACCGGGGTTGTTTTCAATTGTGCGATCGCGCGCTCGGCGCTGCTTGCGCTGGCGCTGACTTGCATGGCGGTGTCGCTTTCGACCATGCGCCGGAAGATCGTGCGCACGGTCAAGCTGTCATCCACGATCATGACCCTTATGGGATCGGGAGAGGGGCCGGTTGGCCGTGTGTCGATCGCTTTTGCCTTGCGCAACAAACGCGAGGCGGGCGGGGCGGGCGCGTTCACGAAAAGCCCACCAATTGCAATTTGATCTGCAAGGTTTCGTGATCGAAGGGTTTCATCACATATTCGTCTGCGCCTGCGCTGATCGCTTCGCGGATATGCGCGACATCGTTTTCGGTGGTGCAAAAGACGACTTTGGGTTTGTCCCCGCCCGGACGCTTGCGCAGCTGGGTGATAAATTCGATCCCGGTCATCACCGGCATATTCCAGTCAAGCAGGACGACATCAGGCATGGCCGCCTCGCATGCATCAAGCCCTTCTTGGCCGTTCTCTGCTTCCTCGACAGCAAAGCCCAAAGTCTCGAGAATATGCCTCGACACTTTGCGGATCACGCGGGAATCATCAACGACTAAACAGCTATTCATACAGCACCCTTGCTTCGGATGGATTGGGAGTAAGTTAAGAAGGTAAGTTTTGGATTAAGCCACAGCTCCGAGTTGCTCGGGACCGGCGACCAATGCGGGCAGGTCGAGCAACAAAGCAGGGCCCATACGGGTTTCGATCAACCCGGTCGCCACGCGCGACCATTCGCTGCCAAAGCCGCCGGGCACATCGCCCGCTTCATCAGCGCCTGTGGTGATGTCTTCGATCGAATCGATCC
>JABSSC010000274.1 GCA_013214635.1 Paracoccaceae bacterium
GATCATCAATCTCAAAGTTAGGAGCAGGAGTACCAGTAACGGCTTCTACACCCAGACCTTTAGGAGCACCAACTCTAGCACCACCATTATCAATGTTTTCTGTGCTATAAACTAAATGAACTACATCTGACATAATTAATAACCTCTTTGTCTAAATGGGTTTTGTAAATCTGCTGAACCAATTGAACCGAGTTGATTACTGGGATCAAAATCATTAGCAACAAATGGACTCATAACTGATTTTATAATACGTTTACCTTCATAACTAAAGTTATATTGATCAGATAATGTTTCATAGCTTTTACAGGGACCAGCAGTAAGTAACTCTTTTAAGTAACCACCATAATTACTAGTAGTAAGAGTGGCAGGACCACATCTAGCAGAAACACCTTGCAATAAAGCAGCAGTTCTAAAGTTAGATTCATCTGTCAAACATGCAGCTTTTAGTACCATAAATGAGATAAATTCATCACCATCTGTTTGAGTTTCTGGATTCGGACTAATAGTTTGTTTACCTACATTTACAGTAAAAGTAGTATTAAAATTAATATCTATTCTAATAATGTAAGCGGAGGTCAATAATAGATCCATTAATCTATCATCTGTATATTTTTCTGTGCTACAACTAGCATCATTGAGTAGTGTTCTAAGCATTATCAATGAAGTGTTTTGCCAACTCATTTAATTACCTCTTATCTGAAACAAATAGAATACCATCACCTTCTAAAGTTTGAGAAGTTGAAGTGGTGACCAAAACTTCAATACGATATGTTTCCCCATCACTACCATTAGAGATGACCATTTCTACAAGACTATCTGGACCTACTCCAGTAGCAATACCACTTTGAGTAATCAATAATCCAGAGCTAACACCATCTAATGTTTCATAACTGATACTACTAATACCATCAATAGTTTCACTAGTATCTAGTGCATTAAAAAACTCCATCTGGAATTTTCTTACCTCCGCAGGTTGTTTACATAATCTTGTAACCATACTTACTCCAGTTAGTTATTTTTATACCACTTATTACCTTTAGCCTTAACTACCCAAGTATCTTTTAACTCACGAACAGTCCATTTATTATTTTTTCTAGTCAATACCCATACCAAAGGTTTGCCATCAACAATAATCTCAACAATTACAGAAGAGGATGTTGATATGGGAGCCTGAGATATAGCAGTATGACCTAACATATTATACACCTTCTCCCGGTATATCATCATCAAGTCCATCATCTAAGAACTCATCAATAGAATCATCTATGATATAACCAAGCGAAATAGCATCTTGCTCTGTAAGTACATAAGGAAGCCATGAATCAGGAATAAAGTCAATTAAATCTATTTCTTGACCTGCATTTGCTTGGACATCTGCAACAACCTGATCTGCTTCTGCTTGAGTAATACCACCATCTGCAACAGCAATAGCAAGTGCATTTTGTAATGGTGTTGGGTCTACTGACAAATCAACTGGAACTGTATCATATCTATGTAATTTAAATAAAACATAATTAGGCCAAGTTTCATGTGGGATTTCCCCAGCATATTTGCCAACCCCTCCCGGCTTGATACATTGATATAATGCATTATTTAAATCTGATGCCATACCAGATGCTACAGGTAGGTAAAGTAAATCTTCATCTAGGAATTCCCAGATTTTCTCAATTTCATTATAGTCATAATTGTAAGCAGGTTGTGGACCTGTAAATTCTTCTATGGATTCTATCTGACCAATCTTTGTAGTGAATCCTACTAGCACATCTTGAGGAGTAGTTACCACCTGATTTGGTTCTACAACTCCAACATGAATGACATCACCACTTGAATTTTTGGCAACCCAATATGTTGTTTGTGCTGGTTTACTAATTTCTTGCACCATTATATAACTCCTATTTGTAAAGAAACATACTTATATTATACACTATTATACTGCACCACCGTCAGTTATTGTCCATCCTGATGCTACTAAGGCATTTCTATATGCAAGTCCTGTTGCGGTTGAATATTGTGACCCGCCAAAATGAATATTGACTCCGTTTTGAACTGATTGCGATGACCAGCCGCCAAGAGTGCTGTCGTAATTTGTGGTGGATAGACCGCTTGCATCCCTCATAAAATCACCGGCAGTAGTGACGCTGGATACATCCCAACCTGAGAGACTTTGATTAAAACTATTGCAACGTCGAAACATATGA
>JABSSC010000275.1 GCA_013214635.1 Paracoccaceae bacterium
CGCCCGCGTGCTCAGCCGGTACGTCGACATGATCATGATCCGCACCTTCGAAGAAGAGACGCTTCTGGAACTGGCCAATCACGCGACAGTGCCTGTGATCAACGGGCTGACGAACCGGACCCATCCCTGTCAGATCATGGCGGACGTCATGACGTTCGAAGAACATCGCGGACCGATCGCGGGCAAGAAAGTCGTCTGGACAGGCGACGGGAACAACGTCTGCGCCTCGTTCCTGCATGCGGCGGGACAGTTCGGGTTCGATATGACCTTTACCGGTCCCGACAACCTCGACCCCGAGCAGGAGTTCATCGACCTCGCCCGCGCGGAAGGCTCCACCGTGACCATCGAGCGGGACGCGGAAAAGGCCGTGGACGGGGCCGATCTGGTCGTCGCGGACACCTGGGTGTCGATGCATGATGCACAGTCCGCGCGTGAGCGTCGCCACAACCTCTTGCGCCCTTATCAGGTGAACGAACACCTGATGTCACTGGCAAAACCCGACGCGCTTTTCATGCACTGCCTGCCCGCTCACCGCGAGGAGGAGGCGACAAGCGCCGTCATGGACGGGCCGCACTCGGTGATCTTTGACGAGGCCGAAAACCGCCTGCACGCGCAAAAGGCCGTCATGCGCTGGTGTCTGGGCGTCTAAGACGCCTCAAAGCTCATCCATTGGATTGCTGCCGCCCCACGTCCCCTGACTGGCCGCGATGCGCGTCCGCGTGAAGGAGCTGCGGTCAAACAGGGGGCTGGCGCGGTGCGCCTCCATCTGGGTCTTGTGTGCTCCGTTTCCATCGGACCGGAAACAATCACTGCATCTCATAGATCCTAGTCCTCAATAAAAAAGAATTGACTGAACGGGTTCTTTGCAATGTGCTCCTCTGAGTCCGCCGGCAAATAAGGGCGCAGCTTGGTAAAAACGTACGGCGCAATAACTCGGATCAGTACGAACCACGAAACCAAAACAATTTCTAGTTGGAAGTAAAACTCATCAACAAGTTCAAGCTCTTTTAGAAAATATGTCGACACCACAGCGGTCATAAACGCGGCACTAAACACAAGGTTAACCTTAAAGCTACGCCTCGTCATATTTGTCCGTAATTTGAATACATGGCAGCGCTATTTTTCGTTTTTTGCCCGGTGCATTGAAGTCTCGAAGCTTTTTCTAGTCATTATGTTGTGGATTGCTCATCGTCTAGAACCATCACGAGAACTTCTGGGATAATATGCAACAGATTTGCCTGATCTTCAAGTCTACGCCGCTACAACCGCCTGCACGCGCAAAAGGCCGTCATGCGCTGGTGTCTGGGCGTCTGAGACGCATGCACCATCGGCCCGAGGCCGCGTTGTGGCGGTCAGGCTGGCGGGACATCAATATGTCCGGGGGTATTTCTGTCGCAAATAAAGGAACGGCGCCGTTCGACCGGCAACCCCCCGGGTCTGCCGGGGATTGTCCAAATGCGCACCGTTTCGGTGCGTTGCGCGATATGACGGACTGGCCCCGCAGGGCCGGTTTCCGGTGATCAAGCGGGTTTGGGTGGACCCGCAGGGAACGTTCGCGAGGGACTATCGTGCATGCGGGTTAGGAAGGCGTTCCACCACCGTACGGTGCGTGGCTCAGGACGCGAGAAACTCCATGATCGCGTCCATCTGTTCGGACCAAGTCGGGTCTGATGGCAGCATGATCACATTCGCCCCTTCGACCGGCATCAGCTCGGCATCCGGGATGCGGGCCGCCATGAACTGTGCCTCGGACAAGGGATGCGCGGCGGCGCTGCGGGGGTGGATTATCAACGTCGGCACGTCCACGCGCGCGAGATAGTCGGTCGCGTCGAAGCGGTCGATGGCC
Organism: Paracoccaceae bacterium; assembly: GCA_013214635.1. GTDB lineage: Bacteria > Pseudomonadota > Alphaproteobacteria > Rhodobacterales > Rhodobacteraceae > JABSSC01. The sequence continues at coordinate 1,847 of JABSSC010000275.1, forward strand.
TTGCGCTTTTCTGAGATCTCTTCTGGTCGGCACGCGGCTCCGAATTGCGTAATGAGATCAGAGGCTTCCTCGGGCGCGGCCAGCGGCAGGAACATCGACAGCCACGCCCGCATATAGCCGTTGTCAGGGTTTCCCCATCCCTCCTGCAACAGCGCGATGGAGGGGTCCGAGGCCTGATCCGCCGGAGCCCCCTCGCGCGCGGCACGCCCCCGCGCATAGGCGCAGTGCAGGATCAGCTTGGTCACTCGGCCCGGGTTCTCGGCGATGAACCGCACCGCCACCGGACCGGCCTGAAGATTGGCGATCAGCGGGAACTGCTCAATCCCCGCAGCGTCCGC
>JABSSC010000276.1 GCA_013214635.1 Paracoccaceae bacterium
GCCTTCGCCCGTTCCGCCTCAGCCGCGTTCTTCTCAACCGTGGTGCGGCTGTCTTCCAACAACCGCTGTGCCGACTGGTGCCGCGCTGCCAATCGCGCCACATCCTCGGTCAGCTGAGACAGATCACCTTCGCGCTCCTGCAATTTCGATGCCGCCTCGCTGGCCTCCACCTGCGCCGCCTCAAGCCGCCCATCGTGACCTTCACCAGCCTTAGCGATCTCTTCCGCTTCCCATTCCAACCGCTTGATCGTTTCGCCCGCATCGCGGTTCAACCCGCTCTCGCGCTCAATATCGTGACCAAGCTGGGCAATCCGCGCCTGCAATGTTTCGATCGTCGACACCGCCCACGCTTCTTCATCATTCAACGTGTCACGCTGCACCTGCAACCGCTGCAAAACAGCCGCCGCCACAGCTTCTTCCTCACGCAAAGGCGGCATCGCGTCTTCACACGCCTGCCGCTGCTTCGCCGCCTGCCGCGCTGCGGTCTCCGCCTGCGCCGCTGCCGTCGTCCGCGCGCGCAATTCATCCGCCGCCGCCGCCAAAGCCTCATCCGCTTCGCGCCAACGACGATAGAGCAACATGCCCTCAGCCTTGCGCAGCGCCTCACCAATCTCCCGGTAGCGCGCTGCCTGCCGCGCTTGCCGCGCCAATTGGCTCAGTTGAGACGCTAATTGCTCAATCACATCATCCACACGCGTGAGGTTGGTCTCCGCCCCTTTCAGTTTCAACTCGGCCTCATGCCTACGCTGATAGAGCCCCGAAATCCCCGCAGCCTCTTCCAAAATCCGCCGCCGCGATTTTGGCTTGGCGTTGATCAATTCTGAAATCTGTCCCTGGCGTACCAAAGCCGGCGAATGCGCGCCGGTCGAGGCATCGGCAAATAGCATCTGCACATCCCGCGCCCGCACGTCCTTCGCGCCCACTTTATAAGCAGACCCAGCATCGCGCGTGATCCGGCGAATGATCTCCAGATTGTCGGTGTCGTTAAAGGCCGCCGGCGCCAGCCGCTCGCCGTTATCGATATGGAGCGACACTTCCGCAAAGTTTCGCGCAGGCCGTGTCGCAGCACCGGCAAAGATCACATCTTCCATGCCGCCACCCCGCATCGCGGTTGGACGGTTCTCCCCCATCACCCACCGCAAGGCCTCAAGCAGATTCGACTTTCCACAGCCATTCGGCCCAACAACACCCGTCAACCCATCCGCGATAATCAAATCGGTCGGGTCCACAAAGCTTTTGAAGCCGTTCAGCCTGAGTTTAGAAAAGCGCACCTACGTCGCCCCTGCTTGATTCTTGGTTTTGACAAAGATGACGCCGCGCCGCGGCCCGAGTCAACGAAAACGCCCCGTATCTAGCCCCAGACGCCTACTTATCCACAACATATCGCGAATTTTTGCCCAAACCTTATCGTCTTTTGAGCTTAAATACCTCTGCCGGAGGCTCCAACACCTCGACTCGCGCCGCAATTGACACAGGCGCGGTCGGAATCAATCTTGACGCCCCGCCCCACTAATCGCACATCTATTCTGCACGGTTCCTTAACGGGCGCGAAGCGCCTTGAGGATGAAACTGGGAATGTGGACGGGCCGATCCAATCCGGAGACCCAAAGCCACAGCCGCCCCCGCGACTGTATGCGCAGAGTGGGTGCCTTTAACGCCACTGGGACAACCCCCGGGAAGGCAGGCACTCGCTTCGACACGCAAGCCAGGAGACCGGCCGCGCTGAAACGAAACAACCCCGTCGGGTGTGACGGGAAAAGGAGCGAACGAAACCCAACCGCGATCCCGCGCAAAATGCGCCTTTTGACACCGTTCAAACGGTAGGATTGCCTATCGGACCCCCTTCGCTCCTCATAACGAGATTGGACAGCTAGAATGCCCGCAAAGATCCCCGCCACCGTCGTCACCGGCTTTCTCGGCGCCGGAAAAACCACATTGATCCGCCACATGCTGCAAAACGCTCAAGGCAAGAAAATCGCCCTGATCATCAACGAATTTGGCGATCTCGGCGTTGATGGCGATATCCTCAAAGGCTGTGGCGAGGAAACCTGCACCGAAGATGACATTGTTGAGCTTTCTAACGGTTGCATCTGCTGCACCGTAGCGGATGATTTTATCCCCACGATGGAACAACTGTTATCCCGCGACGACAAACCCGATCACATCGTGATC
>JABSSC010000277.1 GCA_013214635.1 Paracoccaceae bacterium
ATCGATGGCCGGATCACGGTGATTGATGAGGTGCAGGCGGACGCCCGAGAAGAGCTGGAAGCCCTTGAAGAAATCATTGATCGCATTCCGCGCAACTCGATCGCGCTTGAATCGCTCGAGCGTGACTACGCCAACACCGAAGTTCAGTACAACACGGCCGTCGAACGCCTTGCCATCGCGCAAACCGGCGAGCGGATCGAGGTTCTGGCCAAGGGCGAGCGTATCACAGTCGTCGAAAACGCCGCCATTCCGACCGAACCTACAAGCCCGAACCGCCCCTTGATTGCGGGCGGTGGGGTGTTCCTGGGGTTTGCCGCCGCTGCGGGTCTGTTTTTGCTTCTTGAGCTTTTGAACACGGCAATCCGCCGCCCCAAAGAGCTGACCAGTGGTCTTGGTATCACGCCCTTCGCGGTGCTGCCCTACATGCAGACCAAGACTGAACGCCGCCGTCGCAACACCGTCAAGGTGGCGGTCGTGATTTTGGGTATCGGGATAATCGCAGGCGGTCTTTGGGCCGTTCAAACCTATTATGCGCCGCTCGACTTTGTGTGGCGCCAAATTCTCGATAGGATCGGGTTCTAGCCCGGCGTCGATGTACCTTAACGTGTGTGGAACGTAACTGATGGAAAAGCTTCAGATTGCTCTGGAAAAGGCACGGGCCAAGCGGGACGGCGCGGGTGATGCGCCTGCAACGCCGGATCGCCGCGCTGCACGCGCCAAACCGGCGGACAAGCCGGGCTCGGATCCGTGGCTGACGCTGACCGAACTGCAGCTCGATCCCGCACATCTACTGCGTAAACGCATCGTGTCTTACGACGGTGGGCCCGAAGCATCTCCGTTTGATCTGCTGCGGACCAAGATCCTGCTGCAAATGCGCAAATCTGGTTGGACCCGCCTTGCGGTGACGTCACCTCAGACGGGTTGCGGCAAAACCACGGCTGCAACCAATCTGGCGCTGGGCTTCCGCCGCCAGACGGAAAAGCGTGTGGCCCTGTTTGAAATGGACATGCGCCGCCCTGCGATTGCGCGCGCGCTTGGGCAATCCCCCGAACAAGACGCCGCAAAGTGGTTGCAGGGCGAAGTGGGCTTTGCCGAACACGCCACCCGCGTCGGCAAGAACATCCTGATCTCGTACAACGCCCGTCCCAGCCGGGATCCTGCGCATTTGTTGATGAGCGACCACACCGGCGAACTGCTGGACGAATTTGAATCGCTCTACAATCCCGACCTTATGATCTTTGATCTGCCGCCGATGATGGCGAGCGATGACACGACTGCGTTCCTCAAGAACGTGGACTGCGCCTTGATTTTTGCCGGGGCCGAGATGACGACAATTGCCCAGGTCGATAGCTGTGAACGGGACGTGGCCGAGCATACCAATGTCATGGGTGTCGTGCTGAACAAATGCCGCTTCCCCGACGACGACAGCGGGTATGGCTATAACAACTACTACTAAGGTTTAGTCCGGCAGGTTGTGTTGCACCCGCCGGATATGGCGAAGACTGTCCGTCAGAACGGCGGTCATCATCCCAAACATCAGGAACCCGTTTGTACCGGTCATGCCACCCAGCAGCCGCCATTCAAACGGAACAACCACATCGCCCAGACCCAGCGTCGTATAGGCGACGAGCGAATAATACGTGGCCTCTTCCAGCGTGGCGAAAATATCGAGCCACATAAACATTGCGGCCCACATCCAGACACCGACTGTCATCATGCCCATCGTGCAAAGCACAACCAGACCGATGACCAGAAACATTTTTCCTTGGCGCGGCGGGCGACGCAGCCAGTCCTCACGACGTTCCAGGATTTCGTTCAGCGTGAACCACATCACCGCTCCGAAAAAGAGCGACAGCAGCGTCAGCATCGAACCTAGGGCGATTTGATCGGTCATACCCCACGATTGGCCTTGTCAGCCGCCCGGGGTCAAGAGCCGATGATCTGGACAGCACCGCGACCAGTGCTTATGTCACGCGTCCCATGGCCAAGCAAAAGTCAGACCCAAATTACAAGGTGATCGCCGAAAACCGGCGGGCGCGTTACGACTATGCAATCGATGAAGACATCGAATGCGGTCTCATGCTCATGGGGTCCGAGGTCAAGTCGCTCCGCGAAGGGCAGGCCAACATCGCCGAAAGCTATGCCGCCGTGGAAGAGGGCGAGTTG
>JABSSC010000278.1 GCA_013214635.1 Paracoccaceae bacterium
CAATCAAAGACCGACGCCCTGACGTCAGTTCAAAAGAAAGCGTAGACGCGTGACCATTGACCGACGCCTCACCCTGCGGCGGCGGAGCGGCATCCACGACCAAAGACAGCCTGCCAGGGCTGAGGCGGGCAAAGCCCATGTGTAATCCTTCGCTTGGCAGGTCTTTGTTGCCAGAGAGTGCCAGCGCATTGTCCAACCGTCCATCCATACCGCGCCCACCGCCATGGAAACGCGCTAATCCACCGTCGCTATGGCGCAGCGCGCGCAAGGTTGGGGCGATACGGGCAATGGCGTCATGAACCGACTGCGGTGGGGTCATGTCGGATTCAGAGATTGCTAGAACCGCCCAGTTCAGCAGTGTGAAGACTTCTAACAAGGCTTCTGGATTACGCGTTGCGATGCCTCCACGCGCATCGATTTCTGTCTCGCAATCCTTAGCCAAAGCTGCAATCGCAGGCTCAACGTGCCGTTCCATACCTTCCAGCGACAAACCGGCATAAATCATGCCCGTCACAGCCTCAAACCGCGCCAAGCCAGGCGTGGCCGTTTGCCAGCGACGCGACAGGAAAATCGTCTGCTGCCCCAAACTGCGGAAAAACCGCATCGAAGCTTCGGTATCGGCACCGCGCAGAAGGAAAAGCCCATGGTTGATCCAACGGATCAAACGCCGACCGACAAGGTCAGGCGTCCATCCATCAGATTTTCCATTGCCGTAACGCGTGATCCAGTCTTGCACCCAGGCTTGCGCCTTGGCGCGGGCCCGCGAATCCCCAATCGCCGCCAGATCATCAAGCCACGTGCAGCCATGCATTTCCTCCAACACCAAAGCGCTGCGATTGCCCGCGTCCCAAAGTGATGCATCCGGTGCTTCGGTCAGCGTCCCAGCAAACAGAAAATTCCCAGCAAGAAGTTGCCGACCTCGGGCCACGCGCCCAATTGTGCGCGGTTCGGGCTGCTGCACAAATGCCGTCGCGGGCTTGGCCCGAGCGGCGCGGCGGGCATGAACGCGGTGCATATACGTCGTGCGGCGGGCACGCCATGTCTGCGGTTGGGTCACTGTTGGTCTGCCTCTGGCTGCGTTGATTCACGCTTGTTGTTGATCAGAGTTTACGCCCAGACCGGCGACAAGTCACGAACCCTTTCGTAATACCGCCATATAGAAACCATCCATCCCGCCAATGTCGGGCCAATAATCGGGGCGAAGGCGCAATCCGCCCTCTTCCGTGATCCACTCTTTTTCGATCCAAGGTTTATCAAGGGCTTTGCGATCAACGGACAGATCAGAATGCCGCGCGAGCGCCTCTTCCACCTGAACTTCGCCCTCATCCGGCAACAGCGAACAAGTGCAAAACACCAAAGCGCCATCAGGTTTCAGCAGGCCAAGCGCATGGTCAATCATCGCCTCTTGCTGCCCGATAAGAGCACCAAACTCTGACCCATCCTTGGCATAGGGCAGGTCGGGATGGCGGCGAATTGTGCCTGTGGCCGAACACGGTGCATCCAACAAAACAGCGTCAAAGCCGGTTTCCTGATACGCAAATGCGTCCGAAACGATGACTTCTGCCGTAAGGCCTGTGCGCTTCAAATTCTCTTGAACCCGCCGCATCCGGCCTTCTGAAACGTCAACCGCGGTAACATCTGCTCCCATCGCGGCAAGCTGCAAGGTCTTGCCACCCGGTGCCGCGCAAAGGTCCAACACGCGATCCCCTTTTTGTGGATTGAGCAACCGCACCGGCATCGCCGCCGCCGCATCCTGCACCCACCATTCGCCCTCAACGAAGCCCGACATGCGCGACACCTGCCCCGCCTCTTGCACCCGCACCGAACCCGTCGGCAAAACCGTGCCACCCGTTGCACGGGCGACGGCGTCTGCGTCGGTCTTCGGCGTCAAATCCAATGGCGCCCCCGCAAACTGCGCGCGTTCAACGCCCGCAATCGCCTTCTGCCCCCAAGCTTCAATGAGCGGACCCCGCAACCATTTTGGCATCACCGGAACCGCAGATTTCCCCCATTGCGCCGAAGCCGTTTCAGAGACCTTGCGCAGCACCGCATTGGTCAGACCTTTTAGCTTTTCGGTCCGTTTGTTGCGAGCCACAATCTCCACATAGCTGTTCACAACACCATGCGCGCTGCCATCTGTCGCCAGTTCGACAACCGCCAAGCGC
>JABSSC010000028.1 GCA_013214635.1 Paracoccaceae bacterium
GACACTTTAGCTTTGCGGCTACAACCATTAATTCGCATAATCAATATTATGTTAAATATTAGAGATGACGAGGCAGACGCGAGGCTTTGACTAATCCCGAGCCTAGATAAGGCTTTCCTCTTAACCCGCTGCAAAGAAACAGGTTTAGCCAATGGCGTGCGACGTGTTTTTGTCACGTTGCAGTTAAGGCGCGCGAACACATCTCGACAATTCGGCGACTTGTTGCTTAATGCTGAGGCACGGAGCCGAATATTATGCCATCAATTCTGGTCCTTAGTGGCCCAAACCTTAATCTGCTCGGGACACGACAGCCCGAAGTCTACGGGACAACACGTCTTGCTGACATCGAAGATGCCTGTCGTGCGCACGGCAAGGCGCTCGGGTTTGACGTGGTTGCCGCACAGTCGAACCACGAAGGCGCATTGGTCGATTCGCTCCACGAAGCGCGGCTTGTTCATAGCGGTGTCGTTTTGAATGCCGGTGCGTATACGCATACCAGCATCGCGTTGCGCGATGCGATTTCCAGTATCGATATTCCGGTGATCGAAGTTCATTTGAGTAACATCCACGCGAGAGAAAGCTTTCGTCATACATCGATGATCGCGGGGGTTGCCGCCGGACAGATCGCGGGGTTCGGAACGGACAGCTACGTGTTGGGTGTCGAAGCAATTGTGAGATTGGTGCGTGCCGGAAACCCTTCTGCTTGACTATATTGAAAGCGCCGTCGCGGCGTCATCGATCGAAGAGCTTTGGGAACTCTTATGTGGTCGGATGGACGACTATGGCTTTGATCGGCTGATTTACGGGTTCACTTATAACAGACGTGACAACCACCTTGGCGATCGTCGGGATATGCTTATCCTGTCCAGCCACCCTGCCCCTTATACGGACCACTATATTGGTGGCGAATTGTTCTTTGACGCGCCTTTGACGCGTTGGGCGCTGACAAATCACGGGCTGCGCTCATGGAGTCTGATTGACACAATTCGCGACGAACTCACGCCAAAACAGCTTGAAATCGTTGCATTTAATCGCAAGCATGATGTGCGTGCAGGAGCAACAATTAGCTTCTTTGAGATTTCGTCCCGCCGCCTCGCAGGAGTCGGGTTGGCGGCGCGCACAGATCTGTCTCAACAGGATGTCGACGAAATTATCGCCGAACATGGCAGAGAGATCTTGGCGATAAACCAAGTTACCGATCTTAAGATGAAAACGCTTCCTTTCGCGGCCGGAAATGGCCCGTTGACCCAGCGGCAGCGCGAGGCGCTGGAATGCGTCGGCGATGGGTTAACGACGGCGGAAACGGCCAAGCGCATGGGGCTGACCTCGGCCACGGTGGAGAAACACTTGAGACTTGCACGCGAAGCCTTGAGCGTCAGCACCACCGCGCAAGCCATTATGAAAGCGTCATTTCAGAACCAAATCTACGTCGTGGATGATGCAACAATTTTTTGACTTTTTGGTCAGGTATGGAATCCCGCACTAGCCTCGCCGATTTTTTTCTGCGAATGTTACGTTGTTCCGTGAGTGGTGGCTTTGGCCAGGGAACATCCCTCCGCAACAGCCCGGGATTATGGGTGCAACAGGAGGGGCCGGGAAACCGGATTGTCGGTCCGAGGGGTTATTGTTCATCTTTCGGGCCGGCGCTTCTGTAAAAACGCGTTGCTTCCTCATCCCCAACGGTCGTGCGCGTAACGGAAAAATAGGGCGAGGTGGTTTTTACTACGTCGCCTTATTTTTTTCGGGGCGTAAGGCCCCTGCAAGCGCGGCAAACCCTAGCGCAAGACAGCCGAAAAATACGAACGATCCCCGGATTGAGGTTGCGTCGGCGATGAACCCCGCCAATGGCGGACCAATCAGGAAACCCCCATATCCAAGCGTCGCGACGGACGCCAGCGCCACACCGGGCGCGACACCCGGTTCGTTCGCCGCGCGGGAAAATGCCAGCGGGACAACCACAGCGTACCCAATCCCCATCAATGCAAACCCAACGAGCCCCATTGCAAATGAAGTCGAAAAAACAGCCGTAAACGCACCAAGCGCGGCAAAGCACCCCGAGATCCGCCCAGCCATAACCGCACCGATCCGCGCTATGATTGCATCTCCAACAAGGCGCGTGATCACCATCGCAATCGCGAATGTGGTGTATCCAAGCGCCGCAGAACCTTCGTCTACGCCCGCGGTCTCAACAAGGAACAGCGCGCTCCAGTCGATCATCCCTCCTTCGCCCACAGAGGCGCAAAACGCGAACAACGCCACCCACAACAAAGCTCCCTTGGGCCAAGCAAAAAGCGGCCCCTTTCCGTCGGTTGATTGTCTGGCAGAAGTCCAAGGTATCAGACTGAACCAGAGGCAAATTGAGGTCAAAACACCTGATGCGATGAAAACATGCGCTGTGAACCCCAGACCCAATAGTCCCGCGATATAACCAGTGCCCGCCCCCAGACCCGCGCCCAGGCTAAACATCGCATGAAAGGATGACATTACGGGGCGGCCCATCTCGCGCTCAACCTCGGTCGCCCAGGTATTCATAGCTACATCAATTCCGCCGTGTAGGGCGCCGAAAATAAACAGGAAAACAGCTAATGTTGCGACATTGGGCGCCAGCGGCACCAGGAGTATTAAGGCTCCATAGGCCAAACCGATCCAACGTGACACGCGCGCCGCGCCAAACCGATCTGCCGCCTGCCCTGCTATGGCAAACGCACACAAGCCACCCACTGCGAGCGCCAAGAGAAGAAAACCCAGTTCTGATTTCTCAAGTCCGAAACCCGATGTCACAGATGGGATACGAGACGCCCAAACACCGAAAAGTGCACCAGAGAGAACGAACAAGGCCGACACGGCGCGCCAGGGTGTGCGAATGGATGAGATACGAGGGGCAGTTGTCATACGCCATCCATGGCAAAGAAAAAGCGCGGCCGAAACCGCGCTTTTGTCACTTTATGTTGCGGTTGCTTCAGCCTTGGGCGGCTTTTGCAACTTCGGCTGCAAAGTCTTCTTCTTTTTTCTCGATGCCTTCACCGACTTCGAGACGAACAAAGCCTGTGATGTCGATGCCAGCCTCTTTCGCGGCGGCCGCCACGGTGAGATCCGGGTTCACCACAAACGCCTGTCCCAGAAGCGTGTTCTCGGCGTAGAATTTCTTCATCCGACCTTCGATCATCTTCTCGATGACCTGCTCTGGCTTGCCGCTTTCGCGTGCCTGCTCGGTCAGAACGGCCTTTTCGCGTTCTACCAGAGTCTGATCGAGATCTGCCTCGGACAACGACGCCGGGTTCACGGCCGCGATGTGCATGGCGACTTGGCGCGCGACATCTGCATTGTCGCCGGAGAAGCCGACCAGAACACCGATCTTGCCCAAACCGTCAGCAGCCGCGTTGTGCACGTAGGCCACCACACCGTCCGCGTCGATCGAGGACATGCGACGCACGCTCATGTTCTCGCCAATTGTCGCAACCTTGTCAGTGACGAGGTCTGCGATAGCCTTGCCTTCGATTTCTGCGGCTTTGAGCGCTTCGACGTCGGCAACTGCCACAGCGGCGCCGGCAATTGCACGCACCATGTCTTGGAATTCCGCGTTCTTCGCAACGAAGTCGGTTTCAGAGTTCACTTCGACAGCGACGCCCTTGCCACCGTCAACTTTGACGGCAACGAGGCCTTCTGCGGCCGTACGGCCCGACTTTTTCGCGGCTTTAGCTAGGCCTTTGGTCCGGAGCCAGTCAACTGCGGCCTGCATGTCGCCGTCGGTTTCGGTCAACGCCTTTTTGGCGTCCATCATGCCCGCGCCAGTCGTGTCGCGGAGTTCTTTCACGAGTGCTGCTGTGATAGCCATTTCGGCCTCCTCAGATTCTCAAGTGGTTTGGCGCGAGCCTTAGCCCGCGCCACATCTCAATTCTGTGACAAAAGCGATTAGCTTTCTGCGGCTTCTTCCGTGGCTTCTGCGACGGCCTCTTCGGCTGCAGGCTCTTCAGCCTCACCCGCGTCAGCAACCGCTTCTTCAACGGTACCTTCCTCGAATGCGCCAAGGTCGACACCGGCGGCACCAAGTTGCGCCGACATGCCGTCGAGCGCCGCGCGGGCAGCGAGGTCGCAGTAGAGTGCAATTGCGCGTGCGGCGTCGTCGTTGCCTGGAATGATGTAGTCCACACCATCGGGCGAGCAGTTCGTGTCGACAACAGCCACAACCGGGATACCCAGCTTGCGTGCTTCAGCGATGGCGAGGTCTTCTTTGTTCACGTCTACCACGAACAGAAGATCAGGCACGCCGCCCATTTCGCGGATGCCGCCCAGCGAAGCTTGCAGTTTCTGCTGCTCACGTTCGATGCCCAGACGCTCTTTCTTGGTCAGACCTTCAGCGCCTTCTGCCATGGTTTCGTCGATCGCCTTGAGACGGCCAATCGACTGCGACACGGTTTTCCAGTTAGTCAGCGTGCCACCCAGCCAACGGTGGTTCATGTAGTACTGCGCACAACGCTCAGCGGCGTCGGCAATTGGCTTTTGCGCCTGACGCTTCGTGCCCACAAACAAAACGCGTCCGCCTTTGGCAACCGTTTCACGGATTACGTTCAAAGCCGCGTCCAGCATCGGGACGGTCTGCGTCAGATCGAGAATGTGGATGCCGTTGCGTTCACCATAGATGAATTCCTGCATACGCGGATTCCACCGTTGCGTCTGGTGACCAAAGTGCACGCCAGCTTCCAAAAGCTGACGCATCGTAAATTCAGGGAGCGCCATGTCCATTTCCTTTCCGGTTTGCGCCTCGGCAGAGCGATCAGGGATTTCTCCCAACCGGCGGACCTTGCGAGGATTTCTCCCCCGCGGGCCCAAGCCCTGCCTGTGAAGTAGGCGGTCACATAGCCACGCTTTGCCTAAGATGCAAGAGCCCTTGTGGCCAAAGACTGACACGTGCCAAACACGGGATTAGAAATGGCAGGCGGACTATGGCGAAAACCCCAGATATACTCTGCATCGGCTCAGTGCTTTGGGACATCATTGGTCGCACCGATGTCCCGATGAAATTCGGCTATGACGTTCCCGGTTCCATCACCCGAATTCCGGGTGGTGTGGCCTTCAACATCGCGATGACGATCGCGCGGTTCGATCTCATTCCCGCGGTCATCACGGCGATCGGCAATGATACGGACGGGCATACGCTGGTTGACGAGGCTGAGAAACTGGGCGTGATGACCGATTTTGCGCTTCGGTCGGACGACTTGTCTACGGACCGTTATATGGCCGTCGAATCCAACGGTACGCTGGTCGCTGCAATGGCGGATGCGGCGTCGCTTGAAATGGCGGGAGACGCGATCCTTGCACCGCTCAGAGACGGGCGATTGGGTAGACCTGAGGCCCCGTGGACAGGTCCAATCGCCGTCGACGGCAATGTGACAACTGCACTTTTGGAGAGCATCGCGCGAGATCCGGCCTTTTCCCACGCTGATCTGCGTGCAGCACCGGCTTCTCCAGGTAAGGCGACACGCCTGAAAGCGCTGTTCGAAGCGCCGGGACTGACACTGTACGTTAATCGTGCGGAAGCTGAGCTGATCTGCGGCGTGCACTTTTCGTCATCCGCCGAAGCAGCTTTGGCCCTCACAGCAGCCGGTGCCGCGCGTGCCGTGGTAACCGACGGGTCCGTGCAAGTCGCCGATGCAAGGGGCGAAGATGTACTGATCGAGGTTCCGCCCGCCGTAGAGGTGCGTCGCGTGACTGGCGCAGGCGACACCTTCATGGCAGCTCATATGGTCGCTGAAACACGCGGCGCCTCGCGCGCTGGCGCCTTGTCGAGGGCACTGGATGCGACGGCCGCTTACATTTCGAGGATTGATTGATATGGCGCAGTTCGACATCTCGTATTCCCCAGAGGTCGCAGACGCACAGGCAAACGGCAGGCCCATCGTTGCCCTTGAGTCGACGATAATCACGCATGGCATGCCCTACCCTCAAAACCTCGAAACCGCGCGTCGGGTCGAAGCGGAAGTACGTGACGCCAGCGCAACGCCAGCCACGATTGCTGTCTTGGACGGCAAGTTGCACGTTGGCTTGACTGACGTCGAGCTTGAGGCGCTGGCAAAGTCCAGGGACGTCGCCAAAATGTCCCGTGCCGATCTTGCGGTCGTGATGGCTCAAGGCCGAACCGGCGCGACAACGGTCGCGGCCACGATGATCGCCGCACATCTGGCAGGCATCAGCGTTTTTGCCACTGGCGGGATAGGTGGCGTGCACAAGGGAGCCGAGCTGAGTTTTGATATATCCGCAGACCTAAGGGAACTCGCGCACACACCGGTAAGCGTCGTGGCGGCCGGGGCAAAGGCCATTCTTGACCTTCCCAAGACGCTTGAGGTTCTTGAGACACTTGGTGTTCCCGTCATTGCCTATGGTCAGGACGACTTTCCCGCATTTTGGTCTCGTAGCAGCGGGTTGGGCGCACCATTGCGGATGGAAACGGCGCAAGAAATCGCGAACGCGCACCGAATGCGCGCCGCGCTTGGTCTGCCAGGCGGGCAACTTGTCGCAAACCCGATCCCGGCAGACGCTGAGATCGCC
>JABSSC010000279.1 GCA_013214635.1 Paracoccaceae bacterium
CGCATTCTGGTTGAGCAATACGGGGGCGATGTACCCTCGTCCCGCGCGGCGTTGCAGGCGCTACCGGGCGTTGGGCGCAAGACGGCGAATGTCGTTCTGAACATGTGGTTTCAGCACCCCGCCCAGGCCGTCGATACCCACATCTTCCGCTTCGGCAACCGCACAGGCGTGGCCCCCGGCAAAACCGTCGATCATGTCGAGCGAGCGATTGAAGACCATATTCCGGTGGAATTTCAACAACATGCACATCACTGGATGATCTTGCACGGCCGCTATCACTGCAAGGCGCGCAAACCCATGTGTCCCACCTGCATCATCAACGATCTCTGCCTATTCGAGGAAAAGACCCAATGAAAACTTACGAAGTTGTCGGCATCGGAAATGCCGTTGTCGATGTGATCGCCTCTGCCGATGACCTGTTTCTCGACAATATGGGGATCGAGAAAGGCATCATGCAGCTGATCGAACGCGATCGGGGTGAGGTGCTTTACGCGGCGATGAACGAACGCACGCAGACGCCCGGCGGCTCTGTCGCCAACACGATTGCCGGGATCGGCGCGCTGGGCCTGCCCACCGCCTTTATCGGGCGTGTGGCGGGGGATGCTTTGGGCAAGTTCTATGCCCAAAGCATGGCTGACACCGGTACCGATTTCGTCAATGCCCCGGTCGAGGGCTACGACCTGCCGACCTCCCGCTCGATGATCTTTGTCTCACCCGATGGTGAGCGCTCCATGAATACCTATCTTGGTATCTCCACCGACCTCGGCCCAGCCGACGTCCCCACCGACGTCGCTGCTGCCGCCAAGATCATGTTCCTGGAGGGCTACCTTTTCGACAAGGATCAGGGCAAAGACGCCTTCCGCCAGGCCTCTCGCGCGACGCGTGCGGCGGGTGGCAAATCTGGCATAGCGATCTCTGATCCCTTCTGTGTGAACCGTCACCGGGCGGATTTCCTGCAGATGATCGGCGAGGAGCTAGATTATGTCATCGGGAACGAAGCAGAAATTCAATCTCTTTTTGAGACCGATGACACAGACGCCGCGATCCGCAAGACTGCAGACATGTGCCCCATCGTGGTATGCACCCGCTCAGGCGACGGCGTGACAATCGTGCGTGGGGATGAACGTGTCGATGTCGCAGTCGACAAAATCACGCCAGTCGATGCCACGGGCGCAGGCGATCAATTCGCTGCTGGCTTCCTCTTTGGCCTCGCTACGGGCCGCAATCTTGAGACGTGCGGGCGCATGGGTCACATCTGCGCAGGCGAAGTCATCCGCCACATCGGGCCGCGCCCGCAGGCCGATATCCGTGCGATGTTTGAGGCCGAAGGGCTGCTCTGATGGCGCTGGCCAACGGCTTTTATGAGGTGCCAAAGGGCAAGGTGGCCGCTGTCGTCACGCATTTCGAAATGCGTGCCCCAGCGCCGTTGCGGCCGGTGGAACCACCGCAAGGCTGGGCGCTGGAGCGCGTGACGGTGGCAAAGGTGGACTGGTACCGCAGCCTTTATCGCCGCGTAGGTCGGGACTACCTTTGGTGGTCGCGCCTGATGCTTGCGGATGATGCGCTAAAGGCGATTATTCGGCACAAGGATGTTGAGATCTTTGCGTTGCGCAAGGACGGCGTTGACGGGGGGATCGTCGAGCTGGATCATCGCGACCCGGCAGAGACGGAACTTGCCTTTTTCGGCGTGGATGCCGCCCTAATGGGCACAACCGCGGCGCGCTACATGATGAATTTCGCCATTGAAACCGCCTGGGCGCGCCCGGTGAAAAAGCTCTTCATTCATACCTGCACGCTCGACAGCCCCAAGGCTATAGGTTTTTATCGCCGCTCAGGTTTTGTGCCGCTCCGACAAGAGATTGAGATCGCGGATGACCCAAGGCTGAACGGAGTGTTGCCGACGGACAGCGCGCCGCAAATCCCCACGTTTGAATAAGAGCGTTGGCACGCCGCTTCAACGCGGCTTCTACCTCTTGGCTGGCGGCACGTGGGGAAAGAAAGCTGCCACGACCTTTTTATATACGGCGCGTTTGAAGGGCACGATATTGGCCACCAGCTCCTCGGGCGGCAGCCAGCGCCATTCCGAGAATTCGGGGTGCTCGGTCGCGATGTTGATATCGCCGTCTTGCCCCTGAAACTGGTAGTGAAACC
>JABSSC010000280.1 GCA_013214635.1 Paracoccaceae bacterium
TTCGGTGAGCCGATCACAATTTGGCACATGATTGCCTTCCCGATGATCTGGGTGGCACTGGCGCTCTATTCTGCGGCGTCGCTTTGGCCTGCTGCGGCGTCACGCAAGAGCGACATCGTCTCTTGAACAGATCCAGCGACGGTCACGAAGGCGCGGACGGATGCATCGGCAAACCCTTCGGCGACCACGTGATCGATGAGCCCGACAAGCGGGTCCCAATAGCCGTCTGTGTTCACCAGAACGATGGGTTTGTCGTGTAACCCCAACTGCCGCCATGTGAGGACTTCGAAGAATTCGTCGAGCGACCCCGCACCGCCGGGCAACACCACGATCGCGTCGGCGTTCACATACATGACCTTCTTGCGCTCATGCATGGTCTCGGTGGCAACAAACTGCGTAAGATCGCGCTTGCCGACTTCGCGGTCGAGCAGATGGGTTGGGATTACGCCGAGGGTCGTCCCGCCCGCGGCCTGGGTCGCGTTGGCGACCGCGCCCATCAAGCCGACATCGCCCGCACCATAGACAAGTCGCCAGCCCGCCTCGGCAAGCGCTTGGCCCAGTTCCTCAGCCGCCAATCGATAGGCGGGGCGCTCTCCAAACCGGGAGCCGCAGTAGACGCAGACTGAATACGGGGTCGTGGCCATTGTAACACGCTCGTCATAAAGGGGTTTTGACCCTTGATAGCGGGGTTGCTATGGTCGCTCAAGCGCGGGGGACACAGACGCGCAAGGGGATGTTGGAATGTCGGAAAATGCAGGCAACCCCAAGGCGGCACGCCTTGGAATAGGGCTTGGTGCGGTCGCGGTGACAGCCGCGATCATCTACGCGTTGTTCTTGCAGGCCGAAGATCCGGCGCAGACGACAGCCACGGACGACACCGCCCCGGCAGCGACTGTGGAAGAGAGCGCGCCAGAAGAGGTTGCAGAGCAGACCCAAGAAGAGACCCCAGAACCCGCCACTGAGGAGGTCGCGGAGGCAACCGACGAGGCCGAGGAGATGCCCGCGCGCCCCGCGCCGCCGACATTCGATGTCGTTCGCGTGGAGGCCGATGGCCTGACGCAAATCGCTGGGCGTGGTGCACCGGGCATGATCATCGACATCCTTGTGGATGGGCAGATCGTGGGCACGACCGAAGCAAATGCGTCCGGCGACTTCTTCGCCATGCTTGAAATTGGTGCAAATGCTGCCCCGCAAGTTGTGTCGTTGGCCATGAAAATGGGTGATGAGGTTGCGGTCCTGTCGGAAGACACTGTGATCATCGCACCAGCACCCGAACCTGAACCCGAAACACCGGCCGACACGCAAGTTGCGCAAGACGAGGTCCAGCAGGAAGACGACACCGTCGTTGCCGCGCTTGAGACGGACGTCACCACAGAAGACGTGGCCGAGGCGCCGCAAGACAGCGCCACCAGCACAGAGGCCGCACCCGTTTCGGATGCGACGACGGATGAGGTCGCGCTGGCCGAAGAAACGCCGTCGCAACAGACCGAGGATGCGCTTTCTGAAGATGTCGCAGACACGGAGACCGAAGCCGAGGTGCCCGAAGCTGAGGCACAGGCGCCGACGGTTTTGCTTGCGACCAATGAGGGCATTGAAGTTCTTCAGGACGGGGATGGCCCGAGCGTTTTGTCGAACGTGGCGATTGATTCCATTGGCTATGATCCCGAAGGCGAGGTGCAACTTGCCGGGCGCGCCACGTCGGGCGAAGGATTTGTGCGCGTCTATATCGACAATCAGCCCGTGCTCACCGCGCCCGTGCGCGAAGACGGGCAGTGGCGGACTGATCTGCCCGAGATCGACACGGGCGTTTACACGCTGCGCGTGGACGAAGTGGATGCCACCGGACAGGTCACGTCGCGCGCCGAGACGCCATTCAAACGCGAGGCCCCCGAAGACATTGCGGAACTGGCCGAAACGGACACCACTGAAACAGCCGCGCCCGTGCGCTTGGTGACGGTCCAGCCGGGCAACACGCTTTGGGGGATCGCCAATCAGAATTATGGCGAGGGCACTCTATATGTCCGCGTTTTTGAAGCCAATCGCGAACGCATTCGCGACCCGGACCTGATCTATCCGGGGCAGCTTTTCACGGTGCCTGAAGGCTAGAGCTTCGGCTTGACGCCCCTTGCCGACCGTGGGAAGCGAAGG
>JABSSC010000281.1 GCA_013214635.1 Paracoccaceae bacterium
GACTATTTCCGGATCATCCCGTTTGCGAACACCGCGCGCAGCTTTTCTGATGGTGCAATGCTGGCAACGCCAGATAACGTGCGCGCGGGCCGTCGCTTTGTTGGTGATCTGGATGCCGGCGGCGGCACCGAGATCGACAATGCAATCCGCACGGCCTTTTCCACTCAGCAACCGGCGAATGCCTTGCGCATCATTGTATTCCTCAGTGACGGTTATATCGGCGATGAAGCGCAAGTGCTGAGGACGATTAACCGGCAGATTGGTGACGCCCGAATCTTTGCCTTCGGGGTTGGCAACTCGGTCAATCGGTACTTGCTGGACGCGATGGCGAACGAAGGGCGCGGCTATGCGCGCTATGTTCCGGTGGGCGAGGATCCGAATGAAGTTGCAGAAACGCTGGCCGCCGATCTCAAATCGCCGCTGCTAACTGACATCAGAATTGATTGGGGCGATCTGAATGTTTCAGATGTTGTTCCCGCTAGAATTCCTGACCTGTTCGCGGGTCAGGGTTTGCGTCTCTATGCCCGGCACGATGGCGCGTCCGAGACTTCTCGGATCACTGTCAAAGGGCTTGTCCAGGGCCGCTTGGCCGAAATGCCGGTCGATATTGTGCTGACCAACAACGAAGAAGCGGCCGCGTTGCCACTGATTTGGGCGCGCAACAAAATTGCTGAACTTACCAGAGAGGTCGCCATCGGGCGAAATCCTGGCGTCGCCAATGCCGAGATAACTCGGCTCGGACTGGAGTTCTCTCTACAGACAAAAAATACGTCTTTCGTCGCTGTGTCCCAGACGCGGGTAAATACCACCGGCCAGGAGGCGAAACCGGCCCATGTTGCGCTGCCGAAACCGTCGGGTGTGCCTAATACGGCTTTTTCGGGTGCGTCGACGCCGGAGCCACAGGCGATCTTCGGTTTCATCATTGTCGCCGTTGCGTCACTGGTCGGCTTGCGGCGACGGTTTCTTTGAACCCGCTTCTGGACAAAACAATGCGGTCCAGTACATCGTCACATATGTCGACCCGTATCCTGATCGTTGATGATGATCCGCATATTCGCGATGTCGTTCGCATTGCTCTGAAGGCGGCCAACTTCGAGACCCGTGAAGCCGAGAACGGACAGATCGCGCTCACTCACTTTGGCCGCGAACAGTTCGATTTGGCTATTCTTGACATCGGCATGCCGAAGATGGACGGGTTCGAGTGCTGCAAGGCCATTCGTGCATCATCGAATGTGCCGGTCCTTTTCCTGACCGCGCAGGAAGACGAGGTCGACCGCGTGTTGAGCTTCCAGCTTGGTGCGGACGATTTTGTCCCCAAGCCATTTAGTCCGCGTGAGCTTGTTTTGCGGATCAGGGCCATTCTGGCGCGTGGAAAACCGGCGGTGAACGAAGTGCTGCGTCACGGCGATCTGACGTTGCAGCCTGCCGCGCATGAGTGCGAGATCGGTGGCAAGTCGCTCGAATTGACGGCCCGCGAATTCGAACTTCTGGAAATTCTGGTGCGCGCGCCGAGACAGGTTTTTAGCCGCAATCAACTGATTGAGAGCATCTACGGGCCCAACAACACTTTGTCTGGGCGCACGCTTGACAGCCATTTGCGCCACGTTCGGGCCAAAGCGTCGGCCGTCGGCTGTGACGACGTAGTCACCACGGTGCACAGCATCGGACTTAAGCTCGGCTCATGCCGAATGTAAGTCGCATCCGCAAACGCTGGCGACCGACAATCGCGTTTGTAGTTGCCGGTGTTTGTGTAACGCTTGTTTCGGTGCCATTGCTGGCGCTACTGGCAGTGCAACTAACCTCGAACCAGTTCGTTCGAGAAACCGAGCAGTCACTCATCCAGCAAAGCGCCATTTACGCCGAACTCTATTCGGATGCCTTCTTTGCTTTGCCTGGCGTGCCGCTCGGTACCCAGATTGATGAAGCGCGAAAGGAATTCTGGGGTGATGACTTTCACCCTATTGCGGCCACGTTGAATGTGCGCGTAGACCCTGTACTCGAGCCAAGGCCTGACGGAACCCCGGTACAAAAGCCGGTTGATCCCCGCCACGCCAAGATTGTGGACAAACTTGTCGAGGTCGCCCGCGCCGCCGTAAAAACAAACCTCTCGGGTGTTGCGTTCCTTGACCACGAAGGACGACTGCT
>JABSSC010000282.1 GCA_013214635.1 Paracoccaceae bacterium
GAAGGCCGAACCGACGATTCCGGGGCTGAACGGACCCGAATCGGCATCGGCGATGAAGGGGATTGTTGCCGGGTAGGCCCGGGGAATTTCAGAGCTATGCCCGAAAGTTGGTGACGGCGTGATCAGGCGGCGGATTGAACTTGTTTGATCCCATCGACGAATGCAATGCCCTGAATGATCTCTGGCATTCGGTTTGATCCGTCGAGTTTTCGCCATTTCCCTTGGGCTGACATCATGAGTTTGAAGGCCATTGCCAGCCCAGTTTTGCGACTGAGGCATCCCTTGGTTTGGCCAGTGCGATGGCGCACGGTGGCAAATGTGCTCTCAATTGGGTTGGTGGTTCGGATGTGCTTCCAGTGTTCCGCCGGGAAGTCGTCGAACGCCAGCAACGCGTCGTGGTCTTTGACCAGTTTGGCGACCGCCTTTTCGTATTTCACGCCGTAGGTCTCAACGAAGAAATCGAATGCGGTGTTGGCATCGGCCTTGGTTTCCGCCTGCCAAATGTCCTGCAAATGCCCCTTGGCTTTGGCCTGTACCGACTTGGGCATCGCGTTCAGCACGTTGCCCGTCTTGTGGAACCAGCAGCGCTGCTCAGCGGTGTCACCAAACACCTCGCGTAGAGCGGCCCAGACCCCAAGTGCGCCATCGCCGACGGCAAGATCAGGGGCGTAGGAAAGACCGCGTCGCTTGAGGTTGAGGAGCAGCTCACGCCAGCTTTGCGGGCTTTCACGGTAGCCGTCGGTCAGGCCGAGGATTTCCTTCCGACCCCAGTCGTCCACGCCGATCAGCACTAGAACGCATTGTTTGTCGTCCATTCGTGGCTGGAAGTAGACCCCGTCCGCCCAGACATACACGATGCGCCGGGCGCTCAGGTCGCGCTTTTGCCAGCGTTCATAATCTGCCCACCAGTCTGCTTTCAGTCGCGAGATAGTGGTAGATGACAGGCCGGATGCATTCGGACCAAGCAGAGCGGCCAGGGCCTCCTGGAAATCGCCTGTGGAGATGCCCTTGAGATACAGCCACGGCAGCAGCTCTTCGACGGACTTCGCCTTGCGCAGATACGGCGGCAGGATCGACGAGGTAAACCGCACTTTCTCAGCCTGTTGTCCGCGATCTCGCACGCGCGGCACTTTTACTGCGACAGGGCCAATGCCCGTCATGACCTTGCGCTCAGGCAGGTGACCATGTCGAACGATCCGCGCATGGCCCCCGTGCGTCGTCTCATCGGAAAACTGCGCAAGCAACGCGCTCAGCTCAGCCTCAAGCGCCTGCTCGATCAACTGGCGCGCCCCAGACCGGATCAGATCCGTCAGCGGGTCTGACGAAAATCCGTTTGGATCAGACAAGGAGGTAATGGTATCTTCTCTCATGTGGCATATCCCTTTCTCTGCGAGAATTGACGGCGTCTTCAACACCGCCATGATATGCCGCCCCTCACGGGCCATCACCAACTTTCAGCTATTTCTCACGACTACGCCAGTGGGCGCAGACATGCTCGACACGACCGAAACGCATACGCTCATAAGCGTTCACGAATACATCGCCCTTCATGCCCAAAACTCCTTTGAGAGTGGGTTTTCCTTGAAAAAGGGCGCGGCACATGTCAAATAGAACTTGCAACAGTTGGGTTCTGACAGGGCCGCGCCCCGATGAATTCCACCACGAAAGTCGATCCGCTTGGGTCGGCTTTCTTGTTTCTCCCCTACGGTCAGATCATGCGATCCGGGTGGCGATCCCGCAGGGGCCTTGCTCTTCTATCCATTGCGTCCTCACTACATGTTGGGGCATTGCCCTGAGCGCAACATACGCTGACAAAGCGGCTGAAGACATCATGACTGGCTTTCAGAAAGCCGTATCTTCCTCCGGGTTGTTGGCCTCTGGCGCTTCCTTAGATGCATCTGATGGTGCTGCCCATGAGGGTGACGCGTCTGACGCACCCGGCGATGAGGCAAGCGAAGAAAAATTAGACGGGCAAACAAACCCATCATCAGACAACGGGTCACCAAACAATACCTTTCAATCAAATGCAGCGCCACCGCCGCCCGGAAGGGATGGTGTTCCAACTATTTCCATGAGCGATGACGGGCTGGTCATCAGCGCAGGGGTCATAACGACTATGCGGCAATTTGATCAGCTA
>JABSSC010000283.1 GCA_013214635.1 Paracoccaceae bacterium
CGCGCTAAAGCGTAGCCCAGCCCAAAACCAATCGCGTGGAGTATCAAAGTGGCGAGCAAGAGCACGCCTGCATGCTGTGCGATCTGCGCCTTTGCCCCGCCGACGATCCCACCCACAATCAAGATCACCAGCACGATCGCGATGAGCGGCAGGAAGGTGCTCACCCTTTCCGCAGCGCGCGGGAACAGGCGGTTGAGCAGGCTCCCCAACAAAACTGGCACCAGCACAATCGCGACCATGTTGCGCAGCAAGTTCCAGCGATCAATCTCGACATAGGTACCTGCGAGCTCTCCGGTTAAAAGCGGGGTCAACGCCACCGCGGCAAGCGTTGAGGCCATCGTCATCGCCACCGATAAAGCGACATTGCCGCGCGCGAGAAAAGCGACGATGTTCGAGGCCGTCCCGCCCGGGCAACATGCGACAAGGATGAGGCCAACCGCCAGCCCCTCCTCAAGGCCAAGCCCCCAAGCGATCCCAAACCCGGCCAGCGGCATCACCGCAAATTGCAGAGCCACCCCGGCGATCAACGCCTTGGGCAGCTCGGTCAGCCGCCGGTAGTCCTCAAAGCTAAGCGTCAGCCCCATAGCCAGCATGATCAACCCCAGCGCCACCGACAGGAGCGGCTGTCCGCCAACTCTGATCGAGCCATCGGTCATCCACGTCATGCTGGGCGGATAAACCCAAGCGAGCGCCACACCGAGGAGAGTGAGCAGGGCAAAGTTGTTGGTGATTTTGGTGAGCAAGTGGACCTCCTATGCGCTCCACTCTAGCCCGGTTTGAACAACCGGTCAGCTCTCTGCCTCAATCAATTTCCTTAGGTCTTTGAGCGCTTTCGCCCGCAATTGATGCACCCTTGGTACGCTGACCTCCAACACCTCGGCGATCTCGGTGAGGTTCATCTCTTCGACAAAGAACAATTGCAGCACCAGTTTGAGCCGGTCGGGCAACGCCGCCATGGCCGCGATCAGGCGGGTGCGATCCTCTTGCCCGCACAAGACCTCGAAGGGGTCGGGATCATCGCTGGCAAAGGCGGTGTTGGTCTCGTCATATTCCTCGCTGATAGAGCTCAGCGTCACGCGTGAGGCTTCGATTTCGAGCAATTCGCCATCGCTTACGCCCATTGCTGCGGCGATGTCGCTGCGGCTGGGCGTGTGCCCGGTTTGCGCGGTCAATTGATCGACCACCGCATTGTAGCGCGCGCGTTTTCTGCGCTGGGTGCGGGTGTCGTTCATCAATTTGCGGATCAGATCGAACATGGCGCCTCGCACGCGGATCTTGGCATAGGCGGCAAAGCCGTCCTCGGTCGGCCCGTTATGTCGTTGGGCACATTCAGTGAGCGCGACAATCCCCGCCTGAATGAGATCCTCCACCTCGAGCCCTTCGCGCCCGGCGCCGTAAATGTGCCAGGCCGCGCGGTGCACCATTGGCAGGAACCGGCGCACGCGGTCTTCGACCTCCTCGCGCGAGGAGGTGGCATAGATCTGGGGGGCGGCAAAGCTGCGTGGATCGTGCTTCATGCGGCAATCCCTTGTTGCAAGGCGGCGGGGTCTTGAGATGCCGCTATTTCCGGCGTCTCGGCGCCGATCACCTCGACCACTTCGACCGCCTGGCTGGCGGGCAATTCATGGATCGAGAGCACTTGGCATTGCTGCGCGCGTTGGCGCAGCAGGCTGGCCAGAGCGCGCCGTGCGGGGGGTTGAACGATCAAGGCAATCGGGCCGCCAGCCTGTTCGATCGCTTCGTTGATGCGGGTGACAATCATCGCCCCGCAATCGGGTTCGATCAAAGGTTGACCAGTGGCCGGATCGATCATCCCGCCCAAAATCGTGCTTTCGAGCGCGGCGTCGAGCGTGGCCACTTTGAGCCGTTCGCCCGGCCCACAAATCCGCCCCGCCAATCGCGCCCCCAAATCGGCCCGCACCGCATCGATCAGCGGATCAAATTCCTGCGTGGATTGGAGCGCCAGAGCAAGGCTGGTGAGCAGCGGTTGCGGGTGCGCCAGCCCAATCCCATCGGCGATCAGCGCGCGGAAAATTCGCGTCAATGCCGCCAGAGTGAGCGGGTCGGGATGGATCGCATCGATCAAAGCAGGCGCGCGGTCCTTCAGATCATCAATCATCGCCTGAACCTCTTCGGG
>JABSSC010000284.1 GCA_013214635.1 Paracoccaceae bacterium
CGAGTTCGCGGATGTGCTAATCCTGAACAAGGTCGCCGATGCGGGGCCCGAAAAAGTCGATGCCGCGCGCAAGATCATCCGCAGCCTGAACGCCGATGCCGAGATCATCGAGACCAATCAATCGGCTGTGGCGGCGGAGAAAATCCTCGACACTGGCCTTTTTGACTTCGAGGCCGCGCATGAGCATCCGATGTGGGCGAAAGAGCTATACGGCTTTGCCGATCACGTGCCAGAAACGGAAGAATATGGTGTGACATCCTATGTTTACCGGGCGCGCTTGCCGTTTGTGCCGGAGCGTATTCTTGAAGTGCTGAATGGCGATCTGCCGGGCGTGATCCGGGCGAAGGGCCATTTCTGGATTTCCACGCGCCCTGATTGGGTGGCGGAATTTTCCCTCGCTGGCGCGTTGTCGAGCGTCAAACCCTTGGGCACGTGGTGGGCTGTTGTGCCGGAAGAACGTCGTCCGACCCACCCAAGCGCGCAGGCTTACTTGAACGAGCATTGGCAGGAGCCATGGGGCGATCGCCGTCAGGAGATTGTGTTTATTGGGGCCGATATCGACTGGCCTGCGTTGAAGGCCAAGCTGGACGCCTGTCTGGTGCCTGCGGTTGCGGCGAAGGGTCCGGATGATCTGCCGGACTACAAAGATCCGTTCCCGATCTGGCGTCGGGCGGAGGAGGCTGCATGAGCTTTGCCGCTCAAGCCTCTGAAATTGAACAAAACCCCGTAAGGATGATTGATGGCCCCGAAACGCTTGGCGCGTTTCTGGAGCCTGGCTGTGCGGCGGCGATTTGGCGGCGGCAGACCCCGCAAGACGTACAGAGCTGGCTGGATGCGCTGGACCCAGACCGGTTGCCGCGCGGTCGGGTCATCACGCCGGCGGGCGTCGTTGGGCCCGCGCTGGATCAGATGTGCGACATCTATGGTGTTCCAGACTGTGCAGAGCGCGCGTGGCTCACCGACGACGTCGTTGCCTTGGCGCGCGGGTTTTCCCAGTTGATGTCGGCGGACTATCTCCGTCTGCGGATGGATGTCGTCACAACCAATGCCTGCCGCCGGTTCCATATCGACGCGATCACCGCGCGGCTTGTCTGCACGTATCGCGGGACAGGCACGCAATACGGCGTGTCTGTGGACGGCGCGCAGCCGGAAGAGATCACGACCGTGAAGACTGGCGTGCCGATCCTGCTGCGCGGGACCGCTTGGCGCGGTCAGGCCTCAGCCCCCGGTTTTCTCCACCGTTCGCCGCCGATTGAGGGCACGGGTGAGACGCGCCTTGTCCTGGTGCTGGATCCGGTCACCCATCCCGAAGGTGAAGATGAGGGGCTGATGGCGCTGCATTCCGGGCATACATTCCACTGATCGCGGCAGACTAGCCGCCCTTGGTCAGGTCCTGCGCGAGCATCAGCGCGTTGTTGTCGGGGTCATAGAAGGTCGCGGTTGAAACCATCCCGTCGATCGTCTCGGTTGGGCCGTCAAATTTGACGCCTTCCGCCTCAAGCGCCGTGCGGGCCGCGGCGATATCGGCCACGCCAAACACGGGGACCGCATTTCCGGGCGACGCCTGCGTTTGTTCGGCCAGACCGATTGTGACGCCGGGTGTGTTTGTGCTGACCTCGCTCCAGCCGACCTCATCGGCGTGATAGAGCGTCTCGAAGCCCAGCATGTCATTGAGCCATTTGGTACTGACGTGACGATCGCTGACCGACAGGGCGAGGGTGATGGTGTTGTCCAGTGTGGCCGCAGGCATGGGTCTTCCTTTATGGATAAAACTAAAGTAACTATACTTTATGGACATAATTCTTCTTGTCAAGCTCAGCGCGCGGGCGTGGTCCTTGCCGATCCTTGCGGCGTTCCATCGTGGGGTGGCGGGACGGCAAGCGCCTTTGCTGACGGCGACCGGGGCGGGGAGGACCGCCTTTGCGGCCAGTCTTGAGCATCTGATTGAGTTGGGTCTGGTTGAGCGCAATCCCGGACATGGACACCCTCTGCGGCCCGAATTTCGACTGACGGAAAAGGGACGCGCGGCGGCAGAGGCCGCGGGTGAGATTTACGGTGTGGTGTCGGATGACGCGGGCGCGGCGGTGCTGCGGCGGAGTTGGACGCTGCCCATTCTTGCCTTGACGGGTGCGCC
>JABSSC010000285.1 GCA_013214635.1 Paracoccaceae bacterium
GAAGACGCTCTACATCGAGCCGGGATCACCATGGGAGAATGGCTACAATGAGAGCTTCAATGGCAAACTCAGAGACAAACTGCTCAACGGTGAGATCTTCTACACCTTAAAGGAAGCCACCATCCTGATCGAGCGCTGGCGCATCCATTACAACACCATCAGGCCCCACTCATCGCTCGGATACCAACCACCAGCACCACAAACGATCTTGTCTCGCTCTGCTAGCCTGCCTTACGCTACGCTCTAGGCCGCCTAGCAGGGCGACCATAACCGCCGGAACTCTAACTCTACCGGTGGACCACCCTAATGGGGCAGATCAATAAAGCCTGGCCTTGGCTACCTTAGCCTACCTTTGCAGTACCGGATCCGAGGCGCCAGCCCGCAAAACTCCGGGATTCTGAGCAAGAGATTCTCACTGTTAGGGAAAGTCCCAGACTGGGTGGCGGAGCGGGTGGGATTCGAACCCACGATACGGGGTTACCGTATACACACTTTCCAGGCGTGCGCCTTCGACCACTCGGCCACCGCTCCGCATGCCTGTTTGGGCGAAGGCGTGCCTCTAGCCACGAAATCGCGCCATCGCAACAGTGGTTTGTGCATCATCGATTGGGTGGGGGGCAAAAATGTGCTATTGGAGTCGCATTGGACAGCGCTGCGCGGAAAAGGCATTCCCTGCGAACGCTGCCTCAAGAGCCCCTTTCCGCCCTCAAAAACGCGCGGAAAGGGGCTTTTGTGTGAGCCCTTGCACTTTTTCCCTGAACGCGCCCATTTTTGCGGGATTATCTTGTGCGCGTTCGTCGCAGCCCCCCCTTTTTCCGCCACCTGTATCCGCTGGCCCGCCCCGCGCAATCGGGTGACCGCATCGCGGCGCGCGCATAGCCGTGCATGGTCGTGCATGGTCGCGCTTGCGGCGCCGCGCGCCCGGTGCCACACAGCACTTTATGAAACACATCACTCTTGGCGCCATCGCGGCGCTTGCGCTTGCCCTTCCCCTCGCCGCTCAAGAGGAGCCCGTGGGCGCGCCATCCCCCAACCAAATCGTCGCTAAGGCCTCGGATGAGGAATGGGTCGCGATTGCGCCGGAGGACCTTTTGGTGATGACGCTTGCGCCAGACCGCGATGGAGCGCGCCGCGAGGTCGTAATCCAGCTCATGCCCGCGCCCTTTAGTCAGGGTTGGGTCGAGAATATCCGAACGCTTGCGCGCGCGCAGTGGTATGACGGGATTTCCGTCAACCGCGTGCAGGACAATTACGTCGTCCAATGGGGCGATCCCAATTACGACAATCCCGAAGCGGACGGACAGGCGAAACCTCTGCCCGAGGGGCTCAATGTGATGGGGGAGGAGGATTATGCCGTTTCCATCGATGAGAGGATGCGAAACACGTTTGGACAAAGCATGCAATCGCGTTGGGCGATCGCCGGTTCGGATGCGGATGGCCCCATCGGTTGGTCGAGCAACGCGCCTCAATTCGCAGATGGGGCGCAGCGCATGCGTGAGATGGAAAACCTAGCAGGCCAAGACCCCTATTCTCAGTTCAATATGCCCTATCTGGGATGGCCTATTGCATGGGGGGATTTGCTCGAAGCCTGGCCCGTCCATTGCTACGGCATGGTCGGCGTTGGCCGAAACTATTCGCCCGACACCGGCTCGGGCGCAGAGCTCTACACTGTGATCGGGCACGCGCCGCGCCATCTTGATCGCAATATCGCGCTGGCGGGGCGGATCATTGCGGGGATGGAACACCTCTCCTCGCTGCCGCGCGGGTCGGGTGCCTTGGGCTTTTACACCGCGCAAGAAGCCAAGCTGCGCACGCCGATCCTCTCGATCCGCGTGGCCAGCGACCTGCCCGAGGACGAGCGGCCGCGTTTCGAATATCTCTCCACCGAAGGCGCAACCTTCGCCAAATATGCCGACGCACGCGCCAATCGCCGCGATCCGTTTTTCATCCAGCCCGCCGGCGGGGCGGATATCTGCAACATTCCCGTCCCGATCAGGCCCGTCTCGATCAGGCCCACCCCTGATGCAGGCGAGTGAGCGAGACGATCACAGCCACCCTCCCCTTACGCCGATGGCAGGGGGATAGGGGGACCTATCACCTCGTGGTGTTCACCGGCGATGCGGCACAGGCGCT
>JABSSC010000286.1 GCA_013214635.1 Paracoccaceae bacterium
ACCCGATTGGATTCGCGTGAAGGCGCCGACCAGTGCCGGGTACAAGGCAACGCGCGAGGTAATTGAGACCAACAACCTTGTGACCGTGTGTCAGGAGGCAGGCTGTCCAAATGTTGGCGAATGCTGGAGCCAAGGGCACGCCACCATGATGATCATGGGCGATATCTGCACGCGCGGATGCACCTTCTGCAATGTGGCGACCGGTAAGCCGGACACACTCGACGTGTTTGAACCCGGCCGTGTTGCGCATGCGGTCGCGACCCTTGGTCTGAACCATGTCGTGATCACATCCGTGGACCGAGACGATCTGGCCGATGGCGGGGCGGAACACTTTGCCCAGACCATTCGGGCCATTCGTCACCGCTCGCCCGACACGACGATTGAAATTCTGACCCCGGATTTCCTAAAAAATCCGCCCGAAGTGCTGGAAACTGTGGTCGAAGCGCGACCCGACGTGTTCAACCACAACCTTGAAACGGTGCCGGGGTTGTATCCCGAGGTGCGCCCCGGGGCCCGATATTTCCATTCGCTGCGGTTGTTGCAGCGCGTCAAAGAGCTTGATCCCGCAATGTTCACCAAGTCGGGCATCATGGTTGGCTTGGGCGAAGATCGGCAGGGCGTCCATCAAGTCATGGATGACATGCGCGCAGCGGATGTGGATTTTCTGACGATCGGTCAGTATTTGCAGCCATCGCCGAAACACCATGCCGTGGACCGTTTTGTCGATCCCGATGAGTTTCGGGCCTATGAACAGGCGGCTTATGGCAAGGGCTTTCTGATGGTGTCTTCAACCCCATTGACGCGGTCGAGCTATCACGCGGGCGATGACTTTGCGCAGCTTCGTGCGGCGCGTCTGGCAAAGCTTAGCGGCGCGTGAACTATTCCGCAGGTGGAAGCGCGGCTAGATAGGCCCCGATAGCCAACCTGTCAGCTTCGGTCAGCTCGGCCATGTTCTTGACGACGGACGTCATCAGGCCACCAACGCTATCGAAATCAGGGGTGAACCCGGTTTCAAGGTAATAGGCCACGTCTTCGACGGTCCAATCCAGTTGGGCAGGCGACAGACCAGGTATTGTGCCTCGCCCAGAAGGGTCGGGCGCACCGGCCATCCAACGTTCGGTTTCCAATCCACCGATGGCATTGCGCGGTGTGTGGCAGTCGCCGCAATGTGCCAGGGCCTCAACCAAATACCGTCCGCGTTCAACCTCGGGCGATTGCACGGCCGTAACCACAAACCCTTTGGGCTGCGCAACGGCCTTCCACAGGGCAAGACCACGCCGGATCGTAAAGGGGAACGAGACTTCGTGCGGTTGGTTGGGCACGTCGGAGGCGGGCAGGGTGTCCATGAACGCCTTGAGGTCCACGATATCCTGCATCTCCATGTTCGCGTAGGCGCCGTAGGGAAATGCCGGATAATAGTGGCGCCCGTCCGGCGACACCCCATTGACTAGTGCGGTGGCGAACTCCTGTGTGGTCCAACCGCCGATCCCGTGCGTGGTGTCTGTTGAGATGTTGGGGGCGATGAACGTGCCAAAGTCCGAGGGGAAGCGATGTCCCCCGGGCAGGGTCAACCGATCATCGCTATCAGGTGCGGTGTGGCAACTGGCGCAGCCCGCCGCCCAATAGACGGCCTCACCTCGGATCGCATCACCGGTCAGGCCGGCAATTTCACTTTCAGCAATGGAGCGACCACCACTCCAAAACCAGGCCGCCGCCCCAAGGGCGACGACCACAATAAACGCGACGGTCAGAAACCGCCGCATAGGGTCAGTTCGACGCGCGGTAGCTGTCGTGACAGGCCGTGCAAGCCCCGCCAACGGCGCCCAGTGCAGGGCCAAGCGCGGCCTGACCGTCGCCCGCGACAGCGGCCAGTTCTGTTGCTGCAGCGTTCAACGCCATCGCCTTTGCGACGACATCATCGAAGTTTTCCCAGATTGCTGGCAAAGCGCGGGTGCCGTCGACCGAGGCGTTGTCGCTTCCGGGAGGCCAGCTGAAACGGGCCTCAAGCGTTGTGAGCGCAACAAGGTTGTTTGCAGCGGCCTGCGCGGTTTCCGCATCATATTCGATGTTGCCACGGGCCATGCCGCCAAGCTGGACGAGCATAAGCTGATAGTTTTGGAAAATGCCCTG
>JABSSC010000287.1 GCA_013214635.1 Paracoccaceae bacterium
CGCGACGTTTTTCGCCAATTTGGCCAGCCGCTGGGTCGCGACAATTCCGGCCAATCCACGCTTACGCCCGCGGCACATCAAATTGGTCATCGCAGCCAAGGTCATGCGGCGGGTTTCATCGCTCATTTCGCCGGCCGCCGACGGGGCGAACATTTGCGCCTCGTCCACCACCACCAAAGCGGGGAACCATTGATCGCGCGGGGCATCGAACAACGCCCCCAGAAACAGCGCAGCGCAGCGGATCTGCTGTTCCACTTCCAATTCATCGAGCGCCAGCACGACCGAGGCGCGATGTTGCCGCACACGGCCCGCCAAAGCTTCAATCTCGCGCGGGGAATAGGCCGCGCCGTCGATCACCACATGGCCGAAATGATCGGCGAGCGAGGCAAAATCGCCCTCCGGATCGATCACCACCTGCTGCACCAGGCCCGCACATTCTTCGAGAATGCGGCGCAAGAGGTGCGATTTGCCCGAGCCCGAATTGCCCTGCACCAGCAATCGCGTGGCCAGCAATTCCTCCAGATCGATAGCGATCTCGAGCCCGTTTGTGTCCCGGCCAATGTTGATTTGCGCACTCACATCCTCACGGATAGGGCCGCGCGCGCCCGGCGCAAAGACAGCGGCCGGAGTTTTCCAGCGTTTCGCACCCATGCCCCGCCAACTTGACCGGCCCTTGCGGCGGTTTTGACATATCGCGGTCTTTAAGGTCGCGGTGTCAGGGCACGCTTTGCGTGATGGTCGCTTCATTCGCGACCCCGTCCATGCCGGTCGGCGTGCCGTCCTGATCGACGGTGGAGGAATTGCCGCTGCCCGATTGATCGACGGTAAGCTGATTGCCAGAACCCGCTTGGGTCACAATGTTTCAACTGCCCTGCGCTAAAGCCGCAGAGCCAATCGGTGCCGCAATCGACAACGCCAGCAACGAGGCGCCCACAACAAGTGAATTTTTCATCTTCCCCCAGTGGTCCGCAGCTGCACATTTGTGTTGCCGCAATGTTTGTTGTTGTCGTTTTTTCGCTGCCGGTTTGTTGTCGCCGGTTGCAGCGACAAAGTCGGCATTGAGCGAAGAAAGCCAACCGCCTTCACCCAAATTGCAACGGTTTGAGAATCGTGTTTTCGCATAAGTGTGCACGCCCTGCCCGGCCGGGCATGTTTGCGGCTTTGGTTACAGCAAAACCCCCTCGCGACGGAGTAATTCGGCCTTGATCCCAGACCCGTAGGCATAGCCGCCAAGACCGCCACCAGCCGGCACAACGCGGTGGCACGGGATCAGAACCGCGACCGGATTGGCCGCATTGGCGCTGCCGACCGCGCGGCTTGCCTTGGGATTGCCAAGCACGGCGGCCTGCTCACCATAGCTGCGGGTTTCGCCCGCCGGAATATCGCGCAATGCCTGCCAGCAGCGGCGCTGAAACGCGGTACCTTTTGGATCGAGCGCAATGTGCGAATGGTCGCCGCCCGGCGCCTCTATCGCGGCGATAATATACGCAAACAAGGTCGCATATTCTTCCCCTGCGGCGCGGCGTTCGTGATCGGGAAACCGCGCGCGCACATCATCACCGCCCTCGCCAAAGGCAACACAGCACACGCCGCGATCGCTGACCGCGATCAAAACCGGGCCGAGCGTGGATGGCATCACCTGCCATGAGATCACCGGTTTGGACGCGGCAACACGGTCATTGCTGGATGTCATATCGGGCCCTTTATATCGAACAGCGCGCGCAAACCGGACACATTCACCTGTGAAATCGGTCAAATTTTGCGAGGGCAAGTGGGTCGGTCCAATGGTGCGCCAGTGCCCCCTAACCCTTGTATAAACGCATCGCAAAGCTTGCGGTCAATGTGGGCAGCGGCATAAGGGTGGAATATGCGATCTCTTCCCCGTCTGTTTGCGATTTTGTGCGCGGCGCTGCTGGTGCCGCTATCTGCTGTCTCCCCCGCTTGGGCCGATCCGGGCGATATTGATGCCGCCGCGCGCGGCGTGGTGCGAGTGGTGTTAATCGACAGCACCGGCAATGAAATCGTCCCCATCACCCATGGCAGCGGCTTTGCCGTATCGCCTACCGCAATCATCACCAATGCACATGTCATCCGCGAGGCTTTGCTCGATGATACATTGCGGATCGGGG
>JABSSC010000288.1 GCA_013214635.1 Paracoccaceae bacterium
GACGATCTGTCCTCAATTGCTGAAAGATTGGGACCGCACAAACGCGGACGCAGTTGCTGGTACATCAAACGCCTTGCCGACATTGACGAAGCCGCACTGCGCGATCTCATTCAGGCAGGATTAGCCGATCTCGCCAACCACGCAACGATTGAACCGACCTGATCAGAGAGAATAGATCTCGGCGAATTTTGCTTCAAGATAGGTCAACAACGGCTCGACCGACAGAGCCCGTCCGCTCGCGCGCTCGATGATGTCGCTGGGAAGGTAAGTGCCACCATACTGCTGCAAGTTTTCCCTCAACCAACCTGTCGCGGGCGCGGTATCCCCCCGGGCCAGATGCGCATCGAGGTCCGGAACAGCAGCTCGCAAAGCTTGGTTAAGGCACCCCGCATAAACATTGCCCAGAGTATACGTCGGGAAGTATCCGAAAAGGCCCACCGACCAATGCACGTCCTGAAGACACCCATCAGACATCTTGTCGACCTTGACGCCAAAATCAGCCTCAAACCGGTCGTTCCATGCCCCCGGTAGATCCTTCACCAACAAGTCGCCTGAGATCAGAGCACGCTCCAAATCAAATCGCAGCATAACGTGGAGGTTGTAGTGGATCTCATCCGCCTCGGTCCGGATCATGCCCGGTGCGACGCGATTGACAACTTGGTAGAACGCATCTTCGTCCGCAACACCAAAGTCTCCGAACACGTCCTTCATTCGGCCAAAGAGATAACCAGTAAACGCGCGTCCACGGCCAAGCTGGTTTTCATAGATCCGGCTTTGGCTTTCATGAACTCCCATAGATACGCCACGCCCCAGCGGCGTCAGCAGGAAGTCTGTCGAGATCCCCTGCTCATAAGCCGCATGACCAACTTCGTGGATCGTTGAGTAGAAGCAATTGAACGGGTCACCGAGCGATGTACGTGTGGTGATCCGAACATCCAGACCCGACCCGGACGAGAACGGATGAACGGCCCGATCAATGCGCCCGCACGACATATCATAGCCAAAAGCACGCGCCAATTGCTCACTGATCTTCAGCTGCCCATCTTCGGGAAAGTCGCCCGTCAGTTTTTCAACTTGCGTCCCGGATGCCAAAACCCGCGCGCGCAGGTCGACCAGTCGGGGACGCAGCGCGTTAAACAGTGCTTCGATCTCGGTCGCTGATGTGCCGGGTTCGTAATCCTCAAGCAGCGCGTCGTAGAGATCGCCACCATCTGCCAAGGCGGCGGCCTCTTCGCGCCGCAGTTCAAGCACGCGATCCAACGTCGGCGAGAAGGCACCGAAATCATCTGCCGCACGCGCCTCTGCCCAGATACCCTGTGCGGTGGATGTCACCTTGGCGATTTCGGCTGCCAGCTCTGCCGGAACGCGCGACGTACGCTCAAATCCACGCCGGATCTCACGCAACTGCGCCGCTTCGACTTCGTCTGAGGCCTCCGCAGTCTCAAGCCAGGTCCCGATCCGTGGATCAGTGCGGCGGTTGTGAATGACACCGGTCAGCGCGGCCATCTCTTCCGCCCGCTGCGGCGCCGCGCCGCGTGGCATGACGGTCTCCTGATCCCAACCAAGACGCCCGGCCACCTGACCCAACGCCTCGGTCTCACGCTGAAACGCCATCAGGTCATCATACGCGCTCATGCCGCCGCTCCTCGAATGCTCTGCTCAAGTGGGTACCGGGCCAGGTAACGGCCGCGGAAAATGGCCGTCCAAAGAACCACTGCCCCAAATTGGTGGACGATCGCGATTTGCCATGGCGCGCTGTAAAGTACCGTAACGATACCAATCACCATCTGAAGCACCATTACCGCGAGTATGAGGTTAAAGGCGAAACGCGTTTGCACATTCCCGGACGACCGCGATCGTCGCCAGACGATGATGCCAAAAATGAACAGGAGATACCCAGCCGTGCGGTGCATGAACTGGACCAAACCGTCATTTTCGAAGAAGTTGCGCCACCACGGTGTGATCCCGAACATGTCCGGTGGGAACACGCCGCCGGCCATCAACGGCCATTCTGGATACGAGCGACCTGCATCAATTCCCGCCACCAAAGCGCCCAGTAGGATCTGAAGAAAGGCGAAATGCATCAGTCCAGTCGACATCGAGAAAAGCTTGGCGTTTCCACCTCGGC
>JABSSC010000029.1 GCA_013214635.1 Paracoccaceae bacterium
GGTTACGCAATCGGTTTGTCGACATCCTTTATCCGCTTGGTGACCGTCACCCATAGTGACGGTCTAAACGCGTCTTTGCGACTTGATATGAGCGCCGGGAACGCCAAGCTCGATTACCTGGTCGGTGAGGCGTTGGTTACGACCGTCAGCGCCACGATCCTTAGCGGTGTGGACGAGCTGCGGTTGCTGGGTGTCGAAGATCTCGATCTTACAGGCAACGGCGCGGCGAACACGCTTGTCGGAAACAAGGGCGACAACGTTCTGTCGGGTGGTGGCGGTGATGATACGCTGGTCGGTGGTGAGGGTGCTGACACGCTCAACGGCGGCGACGGGTCGGATTACTATCTGGCCGATGCGCTCGACTTTGTGGATGACACGGGCGCGACCGGTTTTGACGTTGTGCAAATGACCGAAGATACGGGATCTCTGGCGTCGCTCGGGTTGCAAGGGATCGAGCGCGTGTTGGGAACCGACGGCAACGACCTGATCAACGTCGCGGCCTGGTCCGGCGCGCTGGAAGCCAACGGCGAGGCGGGCAGCGACCACATCGTTGGTGGCGCGCAGGATGACATTTTGATGGGTGGCGCCGAAGGCGACCTGTTGGAAGGTGGTCAGGGCGATGACGTCCTTGCCGGTGAGGGTATGTCGGCCAATGAGTTTGCCGATCTCGGCGACGAGCGCGGAATCCTCGGCCCCTATGACACGGATGACGTGTTCATCTTCTGAGTTACGGGTCGTGCGTCATTCATACCGAAGCTCGGTCGCTTTCCCGCGGAAGATGAAATAGGCCAGAATGGTATAGCTGATGATGACCGGCACCACGACGCAGGCCCCAACGAGAATGATGAAGAGGCTCTCTGGCGCAGACGCAGCGTCATAAATCGTGAGCTGGTCCGGGACCACATACGGATAAAAGCTGTAGGCCATGCCAAGATAGGCGAGCGCGAAAAGCCCGGTCGAGACCGCGAAGGGCAGCCAGCTAAACCGATCTTGCGGAAAGGGCATGCGGCGCAGCATCACGAAGAGCCAGGCGATCAGCGCGGCTGAGATCACCGGCAGCGGTAGCAGGTAGAGCATTTCAGGAAAGCCAAACCATTTGTCAAAGATGCGGTTTGAGACGAACGGTGTGGAAAGTGAGATCGCCCCAATGCCGAGGATCACGCCCCACAGCCCGCCGCGCGACCATCCGATGGCCTTGGTCTGAAGCTGGCCTTCGGCTTTGTGGATCAGCCAGACCGCGCCGATGAAACTGTAGCCGACGGCAAGGAAGACGGCTGCGAGCGTCGCAAACGCATAAGTCGCGGCCGTTTGTTCGAGGCCCATGATGTAGAGGCCCAGCATGAACCCTTGCGCCAAAGCGGTGATCAGTGAGCCTGCAAAGAAAGCTCCGTTCCACAGGTTGCGGTACTGGTCGCGGGCCTTGGCGCGGAATTCGAACGCGACGCCGCGCAGAATCAGACCCACCAGCATCACGAACACTGGCAGGTACAGCGCTGTCAGGATCACACCGTGCGCCGTCGGGAAAGCCACGAGAAGCAGCCCCACAGCAAGCACCAGCCATGTTTCATTGGCGTCCCAGAACGGTCCGATCGAGCCGATCATGAGGTCCTTTTCGCCCGGTGTTGCCAGCGGAAAGAGGATGCCGACGCCAAGATCGAAGCCGTCGAGGATCACGTAGATCAGGATCGACAGGCCCATGAGCGACGCAAACGCCCATGGGAGCCAGTCGGCGGGGTTCGAGAAATCGGGAAGCATGGGCGCTACTCCGCTGGTGCGAGGGCAGGGTCGGGCGCGGTCGTGCCCGGGCCGTCACCGCGCGCGGCTTTGGTGGCGAGATAAACGATCACACCGATATAGGCGACCAAGAGGCCCGCATAGATCGCGAGGTAGGTGATCAGGGTGCCAAGGACGAGCGGCGCGGGCACATCGGCCACGGCCATTTCAGTGGTCATCACACCTTGCACCAACCAGGGCTGACGTCCGATTTCGGTTGTGTACCAGCCCGCGAGCGTGGCGACCCAGCCGGAAAACGCCATCGGCACCATCGCCCATAAGAACGGTTTCGGCAGTCCTTCGACCGCAAGCCAGTGGCCGGTGGTTTGCCCCTCATGCCGGTGATGACGTCGGTACATGAACCACAGCGACACCCAGCTAAGCGCCAGCATCGCCATGCCCGTGCCAACCATCACCCGGAACGAGAAGAAGACCGGAGCGACAGGCGGGTGCAATGGGGTGCCGTCTTCGGCCATGAAGTCGTTGAGGCCCGGCACCACGCCATCGAGTTTGTGGGTCAGGATCAGCGAGGCGACGTTGGGAATGGCGACTTCGTAGTGGTTTTCGCGCGCCTCTTCATCGGGGATTGCAAAAAGGACAAGCGGGACGCTGGGCTGCGTTTCCCAATTTGCTTCCATCGCGGCGACCTTGGCGGGCTGGTATTCAAGCGTGTTGAGCCCGTGCGAGTCTCCTACGAAGATTTGGACGGGGATCAGCACAGCGCCCAGCGTGATGCCGGTTTTCAGCATCGCGCGCACTTCCCTCGATCGGTCCCCGATGAGCCAGCGGAAGGCCGAGACACCCGCGACGAGGAACGCCACGGTCAGGAAGCTCGCGATCATCATATGCGCGAAGCGGTAGGGCATGGAGGGGTTGAAGATGATCGCCCACCAATCGGTCGCAAAAGCGACGCCATCACGCATTTCAAACCCTTGGGGGGTGTGCATCCAGCTGTTGAGCACGATGATCCAGAAGGCGGACATGGTCGTGCCAAAGGCCACAAGGCCCGTTGCCAGCATGTGGACCCAACCCGGAACGCGTGAGAAGCCAAATAGCATGATGCCGATGAAGACAGCTTCAAGGAAGAAGGCGGTCAGGACCTCGTAGGCCAAAAGTGGCCCTGCAATGTTGCCGACAGTTTCCATGAAGCCCGGCCAGTTTGTGCCGAACTGGAACGACATGGTGATGCCCGATACGACGCCCATCGCAAAACTGAGGGCGAAGATCTTCACCCAGAAGCGATAGGCGTTCATCCATTTGTCGTCACCCGTTTGCGAGAACCGGACCCGAAAGAACAGGAGGACCCAGCCCAGCGCGATGGTGATGGTGGGAAAGAGGATGTGGAATGAGATATTGGCCGCAAATTGAATGCGGCTGAGAATAAGGGTGTCGAGTGCTTCCATTGTCGTGGCGTCCTTAAGACCGTTTGGTCAAAGCGGGAAATGCCCCGCTGGCTTTGTCGATAAGTCCGGCGATCTTGCCGCCGAGGGTCATGAGTTTGACGAGGCGTTCGGTCTCTAACTTTTCCATCTCGTCATAGAACCCGGTCATCATTTCGATGAGTTCGCGGAGTTCCGAGATGCGCGCTTCGGCATAGTCGTCACCGGCGGAGCCCTGCATCTCCAACTCGCGCAGCTTGATCAGGGTTGGGTCGATTTCACGCTTTTTGCGTTCTGCGACGAGGGTGCGCACGATCTCCCACAGGTCGTCGGGGGTCGTGAAATAGTCGCGCCGGTCGCCGGGGAAGTGGCGCAGGCGGACGAGGTTCCACGACTGGAGTTCCTTCAGGCCCATCGAGGTGTTCGAGCGGGAGATGGCCAATGCATCCGTGATGGTTTCGGCATTAAGCGGCTTGGGCGAGAGAAAGAGCAGGGCATAGATTTGCCCGACGGTGCGGTTGATCCCCCACCGGCTGCCCATCTCTCCGAAATGCAGGACAAACTCCTGCTGGAGTGGTGTAAGTGCCATGAAAACCCTGTTCGCGCAGAAGTTTCAGAAATTTCTGAAATTAATATACAGCACCGCCTGCCCGGGTGAACGGGGTGCGGCAATTTGCACGAGGCATTGCGCGTTCAGGCGGCCTTCCACTTGATCGAGCAACCCATCGACGGGATCTGATCGCGGGGTCCGGCGCCGGTTTCGGCCACCTGTTTCATGGCTTCGAACAGGTCACGACGCATTCCGTCCGTCGGTCCGCCCATCCGTGCGGCGTCGAGGCGGCCACGGTATTGCAGGCCAAGATCGGCGTCGAAACCAAAGAAGTCAGGTGTGCAAACGGCATCATAGGCGCGGGCGACGGACTGATCCTCGTCATGGAGATAGGGGAAGGTGAAACCCGCGCGCTTTGCCAGTTCCCCCATTTTGTCGAAGCTGTCGTCGGGATATGCCACCGCATCATTCGAGCAGATGGCGGCAACGCCGATACCCAACCCTTGAAGTTCGGCGGCGTCACGTACGATCCGGTCGAGTGCAGTGAGAACGTAAGGGCAGTGGTTGCAGATGAACGCGATAAGGGTGCCGTTTGGCCCGGCTATGTCACTTAGCGTGTAGGTCTTGCCATCGGTTGCCGGCAGGCTGAATGCGGGCGCTTTCCACCCGAAGTCGCAGACAGGAGGCGTGGCGGCCATGGTCAGTCCCTCAGTTTGATGTGCACTTCATCAAGGTCTATCTCTCGCGTCGGCTTTTTGTTCGACGGGTCATCCGGGTCGTAGCCAAACAGCGCGAAATCGCGGTGGTACATCTCATAGACCAGGTGACGGGCCAGATCGTCGAAGTAGTCTTCGACCGGATGCGCACGTTTGGGGCCATGATCCGCACTTTCGTTGAAGCGAGGGATCGTCCCAAGATCGACGGAATTTTTCGCGTCGATCCGATCGAGCACGGTTTGCATACCCGCGTTGAAGTCTTCGGTGAAAAAGATCGCGTCATACCGACCGCCATTGGCAATGAAGGTCGACACATGGCTGGAGACGGGTGACCAGTGAATGTCGGGGTCCATAGGTTTGCGGAAGCGGACCGTATCGCGCGCAAATAGCAGGAAGCGGCGAAACGAGGCGATCTGATCGAAATCCCCCTCAACCTCGATCCCATATTGCTGGATCAGTTGCGGGACGAGGTTGCCGCGATAGCGGTTCCCGTTGCGCTGAATGCCGCAAATTTTGTCAAAGAATGACGACAGGATCCGCGTGTAGGGGTTACGGACGCAAGTGAATGAAAACGTCTCATGCGACTGCACATTGCGTTCGATCAGCGGGCGCGATCCTTCTTGCGCCCATTTGTGCAGACCGCTGGTCGCATCGTGAATATCGCCATCAAAGAATTCACCGTGGTCGGAGAAATACATGATCTGACCTATGGTCGAGCAGGCGCACTTGGGCACCACGCGATAGACCACGCTTTCGCTTTCGGTCATCCAAGTTCCGGGAAACCCCATACGCGCTACACCTCAAAAACGGCCTCCGATCGAAATACTTGTGGAGGCTTTTGGTTGAGAAAAGCAAAATTCGGCAGTTTCTTCAATGCTCGTTCACCGCTATCACATATCGACGCGGGAACGACGGACAACCAAGGTCAGAATGGCCAGAATCGCCTATATCTTGCTGTGCCACAAAGATGTGGATGCCATCATCGATCAGGCGAGAAGCCTGTCGGATGCGGGTGATTTTGTTGCGATCCATTTTGATGCGCGGGCGGGACACGTCGATTTTCGGCGGCTTGAGGCCGCCGTCGTGGATTTGCCCGGTGTTCGGGTCGTGTCGAAACGGGTCAAAGGGGGTTGGGGTGAATGGTCCCTTGTTCAGGGGACGCTAAACGCGCTGGACGTGGCGCTTGAGGCGTTTCCGAAGGCGTCGCATTTTTATCTCGTCTCCGGCGATTGCCGCCCCATCAAGTCCGCAGCCTACATCCGGAACTACCTTGACGACCACGACGTCGATTTCATTGAGAGCGTGGATTTCTTTAACTCCAACTGGATCAAGACGGGGTTCCGCGAGGAACGTCTGATTTATCGCCATCCGTTTAACGAGCGCACGCAGCGGAAGCTGTTCTATGCATTCTTCGAGACGCAGAAACGGTTGGGTCTGAAGCGGTCGGTGCCAAGTGATCTTGAGATCATGATCGGAAGCCAGTGGTGGTGCCTGCGGCGGACAACTGTGGAAGCGGTGATGGCGTTCACGCGTCGCCGCAAGGATGTTGTGCGCTTTTTCCGGACCACTTGGATCCCGGACGAGATCTTTTTCCAGACGCTTGTGCGCCATCTGGTGGCGGACAATGAAATTCGCGGTCAAACGCCCACCTTTCTTATGTTCACCGATTACGGGCTGCCGGTGACGTTTTACAATGATCACTACGACATGTTGCTGAGCCAGGATTTTCTGTTTGCGCGGAAGGTGTCGGCAGAGGCGGGCGCATTAAAGGCGCGGCTGGACGCGCTATACGCGTCCGGGCAGACCGAGTTCACGATCTCTAACGAGGGTGCGCGCCTGTTCGCGTTCCTGACCGGTCGCGGACGCACAGGCCAGCGCTTTGCACCCCGGTTCTGGGAAAAGGACGCCACCATAGGGCGCGACCGCGAGCTTTTGATCGTGACGTGCAAGAAATGGCACGTGGCCAAACGGCTTTTGGACCGCGCCTCGTTCGCGACCAACCTGCCGATGCTGGAATATCTGTTCGACGAAGAGGACACGGCGCTGCCGGATCTGGGTGGTATTCAGACGTCGATCACAAAGCGTACGCGCCATCGGCGCGCGCTCATGCGGATGCTGTTTGAGTATTTCGAGACGGATCGTCTTTTGATCTGCCTTGATCCAGCGCAGTTGGAATTGTGTCGCGATTTCGTGGCCGACAGGTGCGAGACGCGCATCCTCGACATCGATTGTACCATGAGCGATGCGTATCTCGTGGGCCATGCAAAACGTGTGGGGCTGGCGGGTGACAGCACACCGGCTGAGACGTTGGCGACGCTTCTGCCGGCGATCCGAAACGATGTTCTGGCCGAGGGAGATGCCTTGCGTGATGCCCAGTTTCCGGAATTTCACCGGCTGCGCGAGAAAGCCACACCGGAAGACAACGCAGCAGCTCTTGCATCCTTTTTGTCCATATCGCAGGACAGTGCTGCCGGGATCATGGACGGCGAAAAAGTCTTTGCTGAGTGAGGAGCACGCGGATGGCCTATGACTATGACGATCAGAACATCTTTGCGATGATCCTGCGCGGTGACATTCCCAACGACACGGTGATGGAGACCGAGCACACGCTGGCGTTTCGCGACATTCGCCCGCAGGCGCCCGAACATGTGCTGGTTATTCCCAAGGGGGCCTATGTCACGCATGATGATTTTGCCTTGAACGCGTCGGATGCCGAGATTGTCGATTTCACGCGTGTGGCGGGCAAGATTTGTGCGTTGTTGGGGGTGCAGCCCGGTGAAGGTGGCGCGGGGTACCGGACGCTATCAAACGCCGGTGACGACGCTATTCAGGAGGTGCCGCATTACCACCTGCACATTCTGGCCGGTCGAAACCTTGGGCCGATGCTCAAACACGATTGAACGTATCTTGTGTCGGCGCACGGCGTCGGTATGATCTCAGCAGCCAAGACAAAAGGGTCCTCGCTAATGTCTCGTGAAGCTCCGGAAACCGAAGTTGTGACAAGCTGGCGCGTTTGCTGCGACGGCGGCGAAGGTGCGTTGGGCCATCCGCGCGTCTGGCTGTCGGTTGATCGCGAAACAGGCATGGTTGAATGCGGGTATTGCGACAAGAAGTTCGTGCATCGGGACTTTGCACAGGCTGCTGAACATTCCTGATCCAACATACTGCCCTTGCGCTATGTGAATGCATGTCTGGAGACAAGAATTGCGAAAGCGCTTGATCGTTTTGTTACTCGCGCTCGGTTCGCTGAGCACCTCCGTGAGCGCGGACCCCGAGGCAGATGCCGCGTATATCGCAAGCTTGGTATCCACCCGTGACATTTTTGAGGGTGTGCTGCAGGTGCAGCGTCCGTTAATTGTTGGCGCAATTCAGAATGAACTGAATGCACTAGAGATCGAACTAACGGACCCGGATCGCTTTTTCGATATTTTGATGGAAGAGTTCATCGATGGGTTTGTCGAAGTGATGCAGTCTGAAACGGCCGCGATTTATCTGGAACAGTTTAGCGATCAGGAAATCTCGGATATTGCCGCATTCTTTCGGACGGAGTCCGGCAAAGCCTTTGTTGGTGCGACGCCGGAATTAATGATGGCGGGCGCCGCTGCAGGCGAACGCGTCGGCCAAGAGGCGTTTGGGATGAGCGGCGTCCGGGTTGCGCGCCGCATTGAAGAAGAAGGCCTCGTCGTCGTAAATGATCCAAGCGTCCTTGAGCGCCTTCTGAACGTGCTTCGGTAGCGCGATCAAGTTTGCAGAACGGGTTGGACAAGCTGCACGAAAATGAGCGCGGCAAGTCCTCGCATCGTTCCTTTTTCACCGATGTCACGCTGGACTTCCCGCGCGCGCTGCCCCATCCCTGTAGTTGCCGCAAGGAGGGCGCGTCATGGCATTCGGAAAAGGTCATCACCTCAGCCTGATCGATGGATCGGCGTTCATCTTTCGCGCCTTTCACGCGCTGCCGCCTTTGACGCGTAAATCTGACGGGCTGCCTGTTGGCGCGGTGTCGGGCTTCGTGAACATGCTGTGGAAGATGGTTGAGGATAACAAGGGCCCCGATGCGCCGACGCATATTGCCGTTGTGTTCGACAAGGGTTCTCACACGTTCCGCAATGACATGTACGATCTCTACAAGGCCAATCGCGATGAGATGCCCGAGGACTTGCGCCCCCAGATCCCACTGACCCGCGACGCGACGCGTGCCTTCAATATGGCGTGCCTCGAGCAAGAGGGGTTCGAGGCGGATGATATCATCGCCACCCTTGCCTGCCGCGCGCGTGAGGCGGGTGGGCGCGTGACCATCGTGTCGTCAGATAAGGACCTGATGCAGCTTGTGGGCGGCGGTGTTGAGATGTTCGATGCGATGAAGAACCGTCGCATCGACAGCGACGGTGTGCATGAGAAATTTGGGGTTGGGCCTGAACGGGTCGTTGATGTGCAGGCATTGGCCGGGGACAGCGTCGACAACGTGCCCGGGGCGCCCGGGATCGGGGTCAAGACAGCGGCCTTGCTGATCAACGAATTCGGGACGCTGGAAGAGCTTTTGGACCGTGCCGAAGAGGTGCCGCAGCCCAAGCGCCGTCAGACCCTGATCGACAACCGTGCGCAGATCGAGTTGTCCAAGAAACTCGTCCAGCTCGATTGCGATATGGTGCT
This sequence comes from Paracoccaceae bacterium, assembly GCA_013214635.1. Lineage (GTDB taxonomy): Bacteria > Pseudomonadota > Alphaproteobacteria > Rhodobacterales > Rhodobacteraceae > JABSSC01. Next base: position 9,069 of record JABSSC010000029.1, read on the forward strand.
GGACTATGACCTCGACAGTCTTGAGGTGCGTGATCCGGAACCTGATGCCTTGATGTCATTCCTGACGGATATGGAGTTCCGCACCATCACCAAGCGCGTGGCGGACACGCTAGGCGTGGAGGCCCCGGTCATT
>JABSSC010000289.1 GCA_013214635.1 Paracoccaceae bacterium
TGCCGCGCGGCCGCGTCATAGACGCGCAAAGCGTTCAAGGGGAGATGGGTGCGTTTCACAAGGATGAGCGCCTAACCGCGCGCGCCGATGGGTGCAAGGGCGTTTGGGCTCAAAGGCTTATGGTCGGGCTGGCCGGCGGGCGCGCAAGCAGGGCGGACGGGCGGGCGGAAGGCGCGGCTCTTACGCCTGACGCCCGTCAGCGGTTTCGGGCGCAGCAAGCGGGAAGAACGGGATGCGCACTTCCATCGAGGAGCCATCGGGGCGGGAGAAGGTGTAGAACCCTTCCATCGACCCATGCGGCGTCGTCAACGGACAGCCCGAGACATAATCATGGCTGTCACCCGGCGCGAGCTTGGGCTGCTCGCCCACCACCCCTTCGCCATCGACATGATTGACCATGCCGCGCGCATCCGTGATGCGCCAATGGCGCGAGCGCAATTGGATAGCCTCGTGCGAGCCATTTTCGATCCGGATATGATAGACCCAGAACCACTTGCCCGCATCAGGGTGCGATTGTTCGGGCAGAAAGTTGACCGCCACTCTGACGGTGACCCCTTCGGTGATGGCTGCGTGTTGGAATAGCTCTTTCATTGACAACCAAGGTAACGATTTGGCCGCCATCGGCAAGGGCCAGTTTAGGGATAATCACCTATCAAACGATGCAGAGCGCGCACGCACTATCGCATGGCGTGCAATCAAGAGCGCAAACGAGAGAGCGATATTGCTCCCTCGCCGGTTGCGCGGCTTGTTATTCTGGCCGGTGTGCGGCCCTCTCCCCCCCGGAGCTCGTTGACGCAATTGGCCACCAAACGCCCCCGCGTTTAGGCGCCCGGCGTTTAGCCCCCCGGGTTAGGCGCGTTTAGGCGACTTCCAGCAATTCCTCGATCTGGGCAAGGCGTTCCTTGCCAAAGAACATTTCGTTCTCGCCATCTTTGGGGCCGACATACATGGTCGGTATGCCAAAGGCGCCGCGATCGACCGCGTTTTGGGTGCTCGCCATCAAGCCCTGCTTGACAGCATCGCTTTGGCTGCGCTCGAACAGATCCTTGGCGTCAAAACCGGCCGCTGCCACCGCCGCGCCCAAAGCCGCCGGATCGGTGATATCGAGCCCCTCTTCCCAAATTGCGGGCAACATGCCCTCAACAAACTGGATCACCCGCCCATCCTGCTCCGCCGCCAGCGCCATGCGTTGCAAGGTGATCGAGTTGAACGGAAATTGCGGGTGCATTTTGTATTTGGTCAGATTGTGGCGGGCAATGAAACGCTGCATTTCGAGCATCGCATATTCGTTTTTACCCTTCACTTCAGCATCGCGGATCATCGGAGGGGCATTGCCGGTGAGCTTGTGCATCCCGCCCAGAAACACCGGCGTCACATCCAATTGCGCGCCCGTGCGTCGGACAATATCGCGCAGCGGCCACCAGATCAGATAGGCGTTGGGACTGACAAAATCGAAGATCAATTCAACCCTATTGGCCACGTGCATTCTCCCTTTATGTGCGCCTGATTGCCGGCGTTGCTCTTGGCTGGCACGGCGCCCGCCACTTGGCAAGACCGGCGCACCACTTGGCAAGACGACAAGACCATCCAACCACACCGACCAGCGGAGCTGATTGGGCGCGATCAGGGGGGCGATTGCGCGCCTGCGCGGCATTCTATAGGGCCTAGTGCATAGGGCGTTGTTAAGCTTAAATTACCCGCGTTCAACCGCGGTTTGTTAGGATCAATTCGCGTAGACCTTTTGGCGTCGTTGCAGGGCCGACCGCCTTGCAATGGCGTAGTGAAGACCACTTGAAAGGTCCTTCCAACCGCCCTTGCTGAGACCATTTGGCACGTGGCGGATGTGCTTAGAAGTCGGGGTGAGGCGTTGTGCGTCTTTGCTCCGGCTTTTTGCATATATCGCTGCTGCGTTTGTCGACCCGGCACTCCTCATGGCTGCGTTCGTCATGGTTGTATCTGTCATGGGGGCGGGCTCTGCTTTGAATGGGTGAACGGCACAAACCGACGAGCAGCGGCGCGACGCTGAAATTAAATGATGCGCCCCGCAACATGAATAGAGGCACCGCAGACCCATAAATCGGCCAAACCGTCCGCCCCCCCTAGCGGCACCATCAAGTTCG
>JABSSC010000290.1 GCA_013214635.1 Paracoccaceae bacterium
GCGCTGCAGCGCCCGATTTTCCTACATGCTGGCCGCCTGCTATTGTCGCGTTGGGGCCTGTCTAAACCAATCGCTGTGCTGGTCGCAGGATCCCGTGCACCCGCCGCCCGCATCAGCCCGCTTCAACCCGCAAACACCGGCGCCATGCCCGCTTGTTGATACCCCACCTTACAAGCGCGCCTGTGGATGTGTTTTATCAACTAAACCCCACTCAGCCCGCCTTGCAAAACCGGTTATGCGGCCGCCAATTGCTCGGCCCGGGTGGCGGGGCGATCGAGGAATTCGCGTATCGTCTCAACACATTCCTCGCGGTGGCTCAGCAGGAACAAATGCCCCCCGCCTTCAAACACGGCCAATTCGCTATTGGGGATCAACATGTCGAGGAATTTGCCATTGGCCAAAGGCACAATTGCATCATCATCGCCCATCATGATCAGCGTTTCCTGCTTCAACAAAAACGGCAAGGCCGGCGCGCTGGTCCAGCCCAGCATGCACAGCAATTGATACATATATCCGCGCGGCGAGGGCGGTTTGAGGCGCGACATATGGCCCTTTTTGCCGGGCCCTGCACCCAGGCCTTCGCCATAAAGCGTCTCGAAATTCTGCATCATAAAATCGGGGTCGATATAACGGCGCGGATTGGCCATCTTGGTCAGCGCCTTGGGGCTGCCCGGCATCATCAACATACCCGCGCTGGTCGCGATCAGGATGACCCGGCGCACCCGGCTGGCATGTTGCATGGCGAAATGTTGCGCCATTCCGCCGCCCCAGCTGATCCCCATCACATCGACATCGCCAATGCCCAATTGGTCAAGCAATTGCGCCGTAGTCCAGCTCATCGTGAACGGGTTGTACGGCATCACGGGATCGGGTGATTCGCCAATTCCGGGCATGTCGAACATGATGAACGGCCGGTCGGGCAGGGCCTGCGCCAAGGGGGCCACCGCTTCGATATTGGCCCCGATCCCGTTGAAGAAAAGCACCGGCAGGTGATCGCAGGTCTGATCCATGCGCCAGCGCGCAACCCGTAGCGTCCGTCCCCCCACATGTTCCATGGTTACGGTCGCCCCATCCATGGGGTTGTCGGTTGTTTTGGTCACTGTCTTCTGCCCTCTTAGACCGCGCGATCCCGTACGCTATGGGTGGGAGGCACATATCGCAGATCCCTTGCGACACGTGCCCCCCATAAGCTCTTAACAAAGCCTTTGCGCGGATCTGTATCAGACTTCTTCGAGTACGTAGAGTCCCGGTGCGCTTTCCAATGCGGGATAAGCCTTGCTGCCGACCGATTTGGGCGCAGGCTTCTTGGCGCCCGAGCGCGCCTGGATCCATTCCATCCAATAGGGCCACCAACTGCCTTTGACCTCTTGCGTGCCTTGCAACCAGTCATCAGCGGTCCCGGGCAGCTTGCCGGCCTTCTTCTGGACGTAATATTTGGCCTTAGGGTTACCCGGCGGGTTGAGGATCGCTTGCATATGGCCTGACTGGCTCAGCACATAGGTGATGTTTTTTGAACCAAACAGCTGGGTCGAGCGATAGGTCGCCTTCCATGGCGTGATGTGATCGGTAACCCCGCCCAGAATAAACAGATCGGCGGTCACTTTGGACAGATCGACCGTGTGATCGGCCATTTCGATCTCGCCCTGCCGGGTAAAGGCGAGGGTTTCGTAAAGCGTCAGGAAATCGCCCATTAAGCTGGCAGACAGGTTGGTCGCATCCGCATTCCAGAACAATACGTCAAATGCGGGCGGATCCATCCCCAAAAGGTAATTGTTGATGACATAATTCCAGATCAGGTCATTAGGCCGCAGCCACGCAAAACCCCGGGCCAGATCATCGGCCTTGATCACCCCTTTTTTGGCCGCGCGCTGGCGCGCCAGCTGCATGCCGTTTTCGCTGACCAGAGAGCCGGCTTCGATATCGGTCTGTTTGGGGTGCAGCACGCACACCATCAAAGTCAGCGTGCCCAGAATGTCATTGCCGATCGCGGCCAGTTTGGAAGCCAGCACGCTGGCCGTTTGTCCGCCGGAGCACCCGGCCGAAACATTGACCTTGGTCGATCCTGAAATCTGCGAGACCACCGCCAATGCCTCTTCGCATGCGGCG
>JABSSC010000291.1 GCA_013214635.1 Paracoccaceae bacterium
TTCAATCTTGGATTTCCGAATGCCTACGATCAGGCCAACCAAAGGACCGGTAGTTTTTTAATGGTACACGGCGACTGCGTTTCGATCGGTTGTTACGCTATGACCGACGCAGGGATTGAGGAAATCTACCTTATCATCGAAGCCGCGCTGTCCAGAGGACAAGAAAGCGTCGCCGTACATGCATTTCCCTTTCGAATGACCAATGAGAGGCTGACTGCTGAGCAGGCAAACGAATGGTACGAATACTGGCAAAATTTGAAAGCCGGGTATGATATTTTTGAAAGTTTGCGTGTTCCGCCGCGTATATTGGTGTCGGATAACGCATATGCTTTTGAATCAGGTTAAGGCTGCTGTCGCCGCACAGTGAGCGTGCCGTTTCCACAAAGTTGACATTCGTTCGCTGCGCAGCATCAGGTAATTTGGGCTCGAAGCAGACCTTCGCCGCACTCTGTACGCCCGTAGGTTTAACGCTCAAAACCATCACTCAAGCTGTGTGGTTGGCATCGACGTGCGGCGCGGGGCCTGCTAGGGCGGGGCATGCCCTTGGACCTCGGACCCCACGCACGCCTTAGCGTTGCCCCCATGATGGACTGGACGGATCGGCATTGCCGGTATTTCCACCGGCTCTTGTCGGGGCAGGTGTTGCTTTACACTGAAATGGTGACAGCGCCCGCGCTGGTACGGGGAGATGCGACCTGGCTCTTGCAGTTTGACCCGGCCGAGCACCCCGTAGCGCTGCAGATCGGGGGATCTGATCCGGCGGAACTGGCCCAGGCCGCGCGACTTGGCGCCGCAGAGGGGTATGATGAGATCAACCTCAACGTCGGATGCCCATCTGATCGGGTTCAGTCGGGGTTGTTCGGCGCGATCCTGATGGAGCGGCCCGCGCTGGTCGCCGACTGCGTGCGTGCGATGCAAGATGCGGTGGATGTCGACGTGACGGTCAAGTGCCGGATCGGCGTGGACGATCAGGATCCGGCGGTGGTTCTGCCTGATTTCATTGAGAAAATGCATGATGCGGGCGTGCGCCGCATGACGGTTCATGCGCGCAAGGCGTGGCTTCAGGGGCTGAGCCCCAAGGAAAACCGCGACATCCCGCCGCTCGATTATCCGCTGGTACGGGCGATGAAAGACGCCTTTGCAGACATGCACATCTCGCTCAACGGTGGGATCACGACGCTGGCCGAGGCGCGGGCGCATCTGGATGCCGGGTTTGACGGGGTGATGATTGGGCGGGCGGCCTATCATTCCCCGCACGATATCCTCGCCGAGGCGGATCAGGTGATCTATGGCGCGCCGGGGCCGGCGCTGTCGGCCCATGACGCGGCGCGGGCGATGCTGCCCTATATCGAGGCGCATCTGGCCAAGGGTGGCAAGCTGCACGATGTGACGCGCCACATGCTGGGGCTGTTCACCGGGCGTCCCGGCGCGCGGGCGTGGCGGCGGGTGCTGTCGCAAGAGGCGCATAAGCTCGGCGCGGGGCCCGAGATCGTCGAGGCGGCATTGGCTCGCGTGCCCGAAGGCGGGGCCTGCGAAGCTGCGCATGCGTGACCCTTTGACGGCTGAATTTCTGGAGCGTGGCTGGGCGGTTTTGCCCGCGTCGCCTGCAACGCACGCTTGGGCGGAGGTTGCCCGAGGGATTGCCGAGGAACGTCTTGAGGACCCGGCGCATGACACGTGGTATCGGCATGACCGCACGTGGTTTGCGGGTGTCGACGTGTTGCCGAACGACCCGGACGGCGCCTTGGGGCCAGTGGCCTTGGCCGGACCGGCGCTTACGGTGCTGGGGGCGTTGGGGTATCCGGTGACCGACTGGCATGCTGGGCAAATGTCAGCCGTTTTCCCGGGCTATCCGGGCCGTGATGCAGAAGAAACCGACGCCTCCGCCGGGTTCCGCCGCAATCGGGATGCGGCGCATGTGGACGGGCTTTTGCCCATCGGACCGAACCGGCGTCGCATGTTGCGTGAACCGCACGCCTTCGTTCTTGGTATCCCGCTGTCCCCGGCAGACAAGGGCGCAAGCCCGCTTGCCGTGTGGGACGGCAGCCATCGCTCCATCGGCGCGGCGCTTTGTTCTGCATTGGCACCGGTTGCGGAAG
>JABSSC010000292.1 GCA_013214635.1 Paracoccaceae bacterium
GTTGAACTCGGGGCGTGAGTTGAGTGGAGTTGAGAGTTTTGACAAGGCTCAGAAGTCTTCGATCACTCGGATCCAACCTCGCTGCCACTCCAAATGCGGACACACGATAACGCCAGAAATGCGGATCTGTGAGTGTCTGACGTCAGCGCCTACCGGACAGATTTAGGGGTTTGAGCAACGGAGGATTTCTGGTTCATCGAAGCCATTATGGAGCGAAGATGAATAAGAAATCCGGAACGTCAAAGGATGCGGCTGACAAGCTGGTCCGAGGTATCAAACGCAAGACCCGCAAGCATTACTCTGCTGAAGAGAAGATCAGGGTCGTGTTGGCAGGGCTGCGTGGTGAAGAGAGTATCGCTGCGCTTTGCCGCCGTGAGGGGATTGCCGAGAGCCTGTATTATTCCTGGTCGAAAGAATTCCTTGAAGCTGGGAAGAACCGTCTGGCGGGTGATACAGCACGACAGGCGACATCACTTCAGGTTAAGGAACTACGGTCGGAATCCGCAGCCTTGAAAGAGGTCGTCGCGGAGCTGACTCTTGAGAACAGATTGCTCAAAAAAAGCATGATCGGGGATGGGGAGGACGACGCATGAGATAACCCGCCTCCGAGAAGCTTGAGATCATCCGCACTGTGGAAGCCTCGCATTTGTCGGTGAAGCAAACGCTGGCGATGCTCGGCATCCCCAGCAGTACCTACTACGATTGGTATGCGCGCTGGAGCGACGGTGGCCTTGATGCGCTGGCTGACCGTGCGCCGCGCCCGCGGTCAGTTTGGAACCGCATACCGCACGACACCCGCGAGGACTTTGTCGCGTTCGCGCTCGACCACGAAGACCTGACGCCTAGGGAACTGGCGGTCAAATATACTGACGAGAAGCGATATTTTGTCTCCGTGTCATCGGCTTATCGCATCCTCAAGGCCGAGGATCTGATCACCGCGCCAGCCCATGTGGTGATCCGCGCAGCCGATGAGTTCCGAGACAAGACAACCAGACCGAACGAGCTCTGGCAGACCGACTTTACCTATCTCAAGGTCATCGGCTGGGGCTGGTTCTATCTCAGCACAATCCTTGACGATTACAGCCGATACATCATCGCCTGGAAGCTTTGCACGACGATGAAGGCCAAGGATGTCACTGACACGCTGGAGCTGGCGTTGGACGCTTCGGGCTGCAACAGTGCGACCGTCGTGCACAAGCCAAGACTTCTCAGTGATAATGGCTCATCCTATGTTGCCGCCGATCTGGCTGATTATCTTGAGGATAAAGGCATGGATCATGTTCGTGGTGCGCCGCACCATCCGCAGACCCAGGGTAAGATTGAGCGCTGGCACCAGACGATGAAGAACCGGGTTCTCTTGGAAAACTACTTCCTGCCCGGCCACCTGGAGCGCCAGATCAGCGCCTTCGTCGATCACTACAACAACCACCGCTACCACGAGAGCCTGAGCAATCTGACGCCCACCGACGTCTACTACGGACGAGGCCCGAAAATCCTGAAGATGAGAGAGGAGATCAAGAAACAGACAATCAGAAAACGCCGGTTGCAGCACCAATCCGCTGCCGCCTAAACTGAAACAGAAATCAAACCAGAGCCTCCGTTACCAAAACGCATCCGCTTGCCGGAAAACTCTGACGACGGACAGGCCACCAGATTTGGCCATAGTCGAAAAGCGGCCTCTTATGTAGTCCACCGGGTTCCGGATGCTGCAAAGCACTTCAATGTCATCGAACCTCGCCTGCAAAAAGGCGGCGGCCGTTTCGATGAATGGCTCCTCTGAAAAAAGGAACATATCCTCACTGGATATCAGCACTTTTTTCGGATTTTTCTCGGCAATTTCTTTGTCAAATGCCTCAATAAAGGCCTTTTTGTACTCGTTTCTCTGCTCAGAAGACAAAAGTCCTCTTCTTCCCATAAGACCGTTTGGTGGACCGGAAATCCCCTTCATGGCAAAGCGAAACCCAAGGTGCCGCACACTATTGCCGTTGCGGAACGTTCGACCCGCGCTCGGATATTAAAGACCAGCTTCTTCATGTGCCTCTGCATTGTCA
>JABSSC010000293.1 GCA_013214635.1 Paracoccaceae bacterium
CGAAACCGTTGAAAAAGAACAGGTCTTGATAGTGTTTCTCGGCATCCGCGTTCAGTTGAGTTTCAAGCAGGGTGACATCGCCCGCGATCAGCGTGCCCAGCACATCGGCATCGGTTTGGGCGTTGGCATTGATCGCAGCCCCCGCCGCGATGGTTGTCAGATCGTGGTTGGTCGTGCCGCCAAGACCATCAATCAGGACAAGATTCTCAACCACGCTATCCGTGTCGAGATTGTAGTAGTCGAGGATCACCGTCAGCGACCGCACTTCGCGGTTCGCCACATCCTGCGCGTCTTTCCAGATCGTGATCAGAAGATCGTCCGCCGTGCCATCGGTCCGCCCGTCGATCTTTTCAAAGGTCATGTCGTCCAGCGTCAGGCCGCTGGACATTCCAAGATCCTCGACATCGACCCCGAAGGCCCGAATTTCCAGCGTGTCATTTCCACCCTGAAATTCTTCATCAATGATCGTGATCCGCTCACCAACGGCCTTGCGATAGAGGTCGTCATCCGAGCCACCCTGCAAGAGCGACTGACCGAGGCGGCCCGAGACGATGTCGTTGCCCTCATCCCCTGAGAAGATCGGCCCGAGCGGGGCTGCAATGACAAAGACGGAGACGTCGACGATGCCGAAGACGTTGCCAAGCGACGGGCCAACCGCAAGCGGGCTGGCCACTGCGGTTGCCGCTTGCGAGACATCGCCTGCGAGCGTGTCATAGCTTGGCGCAAAGGCCAGTGAGTCCGGCTCATCCAGTTCGTTCAGCGCGGTGCCCAGACCGTCTTTGCCATACTCATCGATGAGGCTGAGGACGTGCGAGGTGATTTGTTGCCCCTCGTCAGACCCATTTCCGCCGCGGTCGGAAGGTCTTCGGTTGGTACACCCTGACCATCGCGCCCTTCATAGGTAACAAGCGTGGTGATCTGTGTTCCGTCGAATGTTCCGATATTGGTAACCGATCCAATCGTGTTGGCGATGGTTTCACCGATGACGCTGATGCCCAACAAGACAGCATCGTTAAACTCGTCCCAGACGTCTGAGCCCCGATCGGTGAGCCAATCGAGAAGCGCAAATCCCTTGCCCAGAACAAGGTCGGCGTCTTCACCGCCGCGCGTGCGGGAGATACCGCTGCCGATATTGATGACTTCGTCTTCGCCTTCGTCGCCTTCAAGCGTCGTGTCGTCACCGAACGCAATCAGCAAGTCATTTCCGACGCCCCCCAAGGCGCGGTGATTGTCCCCGAACAGGAACATCGCGTCATCACCGCCTTGGCCGTAAGCCTCGGTCTGTGAGCCGGAGACGACGATAAAGTCGCCTTGTGCCATTTCATCCGGCGTTTCGCCATCGGGGTCGGTTTCCGGGCTAAAAACCGAGACGCCGACATCCCCAAAAATTTCGATATCCAACCCGTTAGACCAGATCAGGTCGGACCCCTTGCCACCCTGAATATCGCCGCCGTCAAAGGCGATCTGCGAAATAGAGGGAAGACCAATCCCCGCGACGGTCCCTTTGGAATAGATGATGTCGTTGCCGTCGCCACCATCGAGGGCGGACAGACCAAGCTTGGAAAAGAGGAAGTCGTAGCCCTCGTTTCCTTCGATGAAGTTCAGGCCGCCCCCGGCGATGACCTTGTCATGGCCCGAGCCGCCCTTGATGTTGACGTTCTCACCAACCCCGATGATCAGGTCGTTGCCGTAATCCCCCGACAGCTCAACCGTGCCATCGGTTTTGATGTCTTTCGAGGTGGGATCGTCCTGCCCGTTTTCTCCCGTTTCATCTTTGCCAAACCCAAAGATCAGGTCATTCTCTAGCCCGCCGGAATAGATGTTGCCAACCCCTGCGCCGAGGATCACGTCCGCGCCGCCCTGCCCAAACACGAGGTTCAGGTTCGAGGCAAAGGCGATGACGATATCTCGGCCTTCCCCGAGGAATACGGTGTTCACAACCCCGCCGATAAAGGCCAGGTCGTCGCCCGCCCCGGCAAAGAACGTGTTGTACTTGCCCGCCGTGACGACGATGTCGTTGTCGAGCGCGTCGGTGTCATCC
>JABSSC010000294.1 GCA_013214635.1 Paracoccaceae bacterium
AGGGCTGTGCGTCAGACGCTTCGATGGAGCCGGTGAAGGTGCCAGCGGTGTCGAGGCCAAGGATCAGACGCAGGATCGTGGATTTGCCGACGCCCGAAGGGCCGAGGAGGCAGGTCCATTCGGCTGCGGGTAGGGTCAGCGTGATGCCATCAAAGAGCTTGCGCCCGTCGATGGCATGGCTGCCCTGCAGCGTTATGGACGGCGCATCGTTCACGCGCCGCGCAGTCCCATGCCCCAGAAACTTACCTCAAGCTCAGTTGCTTTAGTAAAACGGTTTTGCAGGTGTGCCCAGCGGGGCGAGCTTTGCGGGTCATCGCCGAGGCGGCGGGTGACGGCGGCGTCGAGCATGGTGCCGACGGTCTCGCAGACCTCTTGGTATTCCGCACCTGCGTAGGTGTTGATCCAGTCTTTGTAGGGCTCTGCGTGGTCTGTGCCCAGGCGTGCGCCAATCTCGCCATAGCCAAAGACACAGGGCGCGAGGGCGGCCATGAGATCAAGGAAATCGCCTTGCAGCCCTGCGTCCATGACATAGCGGGTGTAGGCGAGGTTTTCGGCTTCTTCGGAGGCGGTGAAAAGGGTTTCTTCGTCGATGCCTTCGGCGGCGCAGGTTTGCACGTGCAGCGCCATTTCGTGGTTTACCAGCGCGTCCACTGTGCCGGCGCAAACCTTCATTTCGTCCAGAGTTTCCGACTTCACCACGCCCAGTGACCATGCGCGGGAGAAGTGGATCAGGAAGACGTAGTCCTGCACGAGGTAGTGCAGGAACGCCGTGCGGGGCAGGGTGCCGTCGCGCAGACCTTCCACAAAGGCGTGGCGGGTGTAGTCGTCCCACGCTTGGCCCGCGCCAGCCCGAAGGCTGGCGAAGGTTGCACCAAAGCTCACGCTCATTTCGCGGTCACATCGATGGTGATGGTGGACACTGGGTTGATGCCGGGGATCAGGCCAGCCTCATTGAGGAATGCCTCAAACGCTTCATAGCGGCCTTCGTCCATCGCTGTGGGGCGCAGGGCAAAGCGGGGCAGGGTGTCGACCCAAGCGCGGGCGTTGAGTTCGTCTTGCAGTTCTGCAGAGGAGCCAGCGAAGATTTCCCAGCTCTCTTGCGGGTGATTGACGATGTATTGCGTTGCAAGCTCTGTCGCGGCGAGGAAGCGGGCGATCATCTCTTTGTCCATCGTTTCAGTGTTGGCGACGTAGATCAGCTCGTCATAAGGCGGCAGGCCTTCTTCCTCGACGTAGAAACAGCGGCCAGCGACGCCTTCGATGTCCATCTGGTTCAGTTCGAAGTTCCGGAAGGCGCCGATGACGGCATCGACTTGGCCGGTCATCAAGGACGGGGAAAGCGAGAAGTTCACGTTCACCAGTTCGATGTCGTCGAGGGTCAGGTCGTAGGTGTTCAGGACGGCGCCGAGCACTGCTTCTTCCACGCCACCGACGGAGAAGCCGACCTTTTTGCCTTTTAGGTCAGCCGGTGTTTCGATCGGGCCGTCTTCGAGGGCAAGGAGGCAGTTGAGTGGCGTCGCAACCAACGTGCCGACGCGCTGAAGTGGTAGGCCTTCGTGGATTTGGAGATGCAACTGCGGCTGGTAGGAGATCGCGAGTTCGGCTTGACCGGCGGCGACCAGTTTGGGCGGGTCGGAGGGGTCAGCGGGTGCGATGACTTCGACCTCAAGGCCCTGATCAGCGAAATAGCCGAGTTCTTCGGCGATGATGATTGGGCCGTGGTCGGGGTTGACGAACCAATCGAGCAGCAGGGTCATCTTGTCTTGCGCCATGGCTGGGGCGGCAAAAAGCGCCGCTGCGGCGGTGAAGGTGGTGAGTTTCATGATTTGGTTCCTTGGTTGGTGTTCGTGTCGCCCATGGCGATCAGGTGAATCTCGCCGTCCCAATAGGACTGCAATTTACGGGCCGCTTGCCAGGCGCGCAGGCCAGAGCGGCAGGTGAGGATTGCCCTTTGGCCTTTTGCAGGCGTCGGGCGGGTGGTGTCGAAATCGGTG
>JABSSC010000295.1 GCA_013214635.1 Paracoccaceae bacterium
AACGTCGCAAGCCGCCTGAGCTACGCACAAAAAGGGTTCCCTCACCGACACTTATGACGTGCCGATGAGACCGCGCGTTTACTCAGCCGCGATTTGAGCCGAGCTCGGCTCTTCTCCGCGATTGTGCGTCCGCGCGTAGAGATCCGCCACCATGCGGCTTGCCGTTTTTTCAAACATGAACGGCAGGATCGCGTGAACGAGCGCCGCAAAGGCCGCGCAGAACAGTTGAAAAGAAAAACGCCCCGCAAACGCGGCGTGCTCAAGGTAGCTCTCGTCGACGCTGCGGGGGTGCTCTAGGAAATACTTCTCGATCATTGGTCCTGCCTTCCGCGAGTGGTTTTTTTGAAGAATGTCAAAACCACCGGCGAAAGGTGTCCCAAAGTTTCAATGAAATCATGTTGAGCGCGGGATATTTTTCCAGTATTTTGCCAATATGCGAGAAATTGATACATACGACAGTGAGATTCTGAGAAGTCTTCAGCAAGATTCGGGGCGTTCGCTCGATGAAATTGCAGAGCATGTGCACCTGTCGCGCAACGCCGTCTGGCGGCGCATTCGCGCACTTGAAGCCGATGGCGTGATCCGATCACGGGTGGCGCTCCTTGACCCGGACAAGCTTGGGTTTGGCCTAACGGTGTTTATGGCTGTCCGCACGCAAAGCCACAGCCCTGACTGGCTTGAACGTTTTTCCCGCGCGACCCGAGACTTGCCCGAAATTCTCAGTGCGTACCGAATGACGGGCGATCTGGATTACCTCATCAAGGCGCGTGTTAAAGACATGCAGGCCTATGACGCCCTGTACCAAGCGCTGATACGACGGGTGGAGATGCACGATGTGTCGGCCAGCTTCGTCATGGAAGAACTCAAAGACACGACCGCCTTACCAGTTTGAAAGAGAGATCAACGATGCCTATTCAGTACGTCTTTCTCGCCGCCGCGATCATCTCCGAAGTAATCGGAACCTCCGCGCTTGCGGCGTCTGACCAATTCTCAAAGCTGATCCCGTCAGTCATTGTCGTGATCGCTTATGGCCTGGCCTTCTACTTCCTCGGCCTGACACTCAAGTTCATGCCCGTGGGGATCGTCTATGCAATCTGGGCGGGCCTTGGAATTGCGCTGATCGCATTGGTCGGCTGGGTGCTATTTGGCCAAACGCTCGATCTCGCCGCAATCGCAGGCATCACACTGATTGTTGCGGGCGTCGTCGTCATCAACCTGTTTTCGTCATCCGCGCACAGTTGATTTTGGTGGAATGGAATAGGTCAGCGATGCACGCGCGACGACGTCATCTTTGCCTTCCGAGCGGATTTTGACCTCACCCACTGCGAGAACACGACCGAGCTTCAACAATTCTGCTTCGGCGATCAGATCGCGATCCGCCTCAGGTTTGCGCATGAAGTCGATATTCGCATTGGTGGTGACGGCCAACGCCTCGGGCCCGATCATGGCCATGACGGCCACATAAATTCCGACATCCGCCAACCCAAACAGTGTTGGCCCCGACACAGTCCCACCGGGTCGCAAGTGCCGAGTTTCGACCTTTTGCCGGATCCGTGCCTTCATGGGGGCCACATGTTCAACGACAAATTCGTCAGCAACTTGTGGGAATATCTCGGCCAGCAGAGCGGTCAGTTCTTCAGCGGTCATCTTCATTCTGATCAAGCTCCTAGGCGTCCAATCGGACACTTGCTAAACTGTCGCAAACGCGAGGTCGAGAACCATGTCACCCCTACCCGCCCCAATCCTGGACGTCACCGATCCTGCCCGGCGCGCTGATGCCAAACGCCTTCATGCAATCTTTTCGGAAGAGACCGGTTGGGCGCCAAAACTGTGGCAAAAAGGACAGATCATCGGATACGGGGAATATCACTACAAAACCAAAAGCGGCCTGGAGGGTGATTTCCTCGCCACCGGCTTTAACATCCGCGCGCGCGTTTTCTCTCTGCACATCCTGCCCGGATATAACGACGATCTGTCCTCGATTGCTGAAAGA
>JABSSC010000296.1 GCA_013214635.1 Paracoccaceae bacterium
GCATATAGGACGCCCTGGAACGGTGTGCCGCGTCGGGCCATCTCGGCCACGGTCGGGCGCACGATCTCATCTAGCGCGCGCGCCGTCACGGCATCCGTCATGACCGGGGCAGGGGAATATGCGCCCATGCCACCCGTATTGGGCCCGGTATCGCCTTCGCCCACGCGCTTGTGGTCCTGCGCGGTTCCAATGGGCAGGACATCTTCCCCATCACACAGAACAAAGAATGACGCCTCTTCGCCGTCCAGAAACTCTTCAATCACCACTTCGGCGCCGGCCTCGCCAAAGGCACCCGAAAACATGTCGTCAATTGCGGCATGGGCGGATGCGACATCTTCGGCCACCACAACGCCCTTGCCGGCAGCCAACCCATCGGCCTTGACCACAATGGGCGCGCCCTGCGCAGTGACATAGTCTTTCGCGGACCCCGCGTCGGTGAAACGCGCCCAACCGGCGGTTGGCGCGCCGCAGGCATCGCAGATTTCTTTGGTGAAGGCTTTGGATGCCTCCAAATGCGCCGCGGCCGCAGAAGGGCCAAACACAGCGATGCCGGCCTCGCGCAAACGATCAGCGACCCCCGCGGCCAGAGGTGCCTCGGGCCCGACAATGACCAGTCCAATACTTTCTTCATCCGCAAAGGCCGCTACGGCTGCGCCGTCTTCGATATCAAGCGCGGCGCATTCTGCGATCCGGGAAATTCCGGCGTTCCCTGGAGCCACGATGAGCCGGTCACATTTGGGGTTCTGAAGCGTCGCCCAGGCCAACGCGTGTTCGCGTCCGCCGCCTCCGAGGATAAGGATGTTCATCGCCTGTCTTCCCTTGTGCCTTGGGGCGTTCTAGTGTCGGTCAGAGAGCAGCACAAGGCCAACAGATGGACCTCATCGACGACCCAAAACCCGGCGAGAATGCCCCTGAATTTACGGTGGCCGAGCTTTCAGGGGCCGTGAAGCGGGTCATTGAGGGCGAGTTCGGGCGCGTTCGGGTAAAAGGCGAGTTGGGGCGCGTGACGATTGCGCGGTCCGGCCACATCTATACCGACGTCAAAGATGATCGGGCCGTACTGTCTTCGGTGATCTGGAAAGGGCAGGCGGCGCGGCTTGCTATTCGACCGGAAGAAGGGATGGAGGTGGTTGCCACAGGGCGGCTTACGACCTTCCCGGGGCAATCCCGCTACCAATTGGTGATCGATGACATTCGTCCCGCCGGGGTTGGCGCGCTCATGGCGATGCTGGAGAAGCGCAAGAAAGCACTGGAAGCGGAAGGCTTGTTCGATCCCGCGCGCAAGCAACCCATTCCGTTCCTGCCCGAGGTTATTGGCGTTGTGACATCGCCTACTGGAGCTGTCATTCGTGACATTCTCCACCGCCTGCGCGACCGCTTTCCGCGCCGCGTTCTTATCTGGCCGGTCGCTGTGCAGGGTGATCGCTGTGCGCCTGAAGTTACAAATGCCATTCGCGGCTTTAACGCGCTTGCGCCGAATGGTTCCATTCCGCGCCCGGATTTGATCATCGTCGCGCGGGGTGGCGGGTCGATAGAAGACCTGTGGGGGTTTAACGAAGAATCTGTGGTCCGCGCCGCCGCGGACAGTCAGATCCCCCTGATCTCGGCGGTGGGACACGAAACCGATACCACTTTGATCGACTATGCCTCGGACCGACGGGCGCCGACACCGACAGCGGCAGCCGAAATGGCGGTGCCCGTGCGGCTTGATCTGATGTCGTGGTGCGATGAACAGGGCGCGCGCCTGCTGCGCGGGCTGACGCAAAGCGTGACGTCGCGCCGGCAGCGTTTGAATGACCTCAGCCGCGCGCTTCCGCGGCCGCAGACACTTCTTTCGGATCCGCGCCAACGACTGGATCGGGCCGAGTATGCTTTGCCGGGCGCGCTGCGCAGTGTCGTTGACCGCGCCCGTGCAAAATACACCGAGGCCTCTGCCGTTTTGCGCCCCGGGACGCTGCGCAATCGGGTCCGGGTCG
>JABSSC010000297.1 GCA_013214635.1 Paracoccaceae bacterium
AGGATTTGCGGGCTCAGATAGGCGCCGCCATCGTCTTCGGCAAACGTATCGATATGGGCGGTAGCGCCAGCAGCGACCGCTTCAGCGATTTGTGACCGCACCTCATCGGCAAAGCGTTTGTGTGCCATCGGACCGAGCGTGGTGTTCGCGTCCAATGGATTGCCGAGCTTATAGTCGCTCACAATCGAAACAGCCTTTTCGACAAAGGCGTCAAACAGGCTTTCGTGCACATAGATGCGTTCGATTCCGCAGCAGCATTGGCCGGAATTAAACATCGCACCGTCGATCAACGTATCGACAGCAGCATCGAGGTCCGCATCCTCCAACACATAGCCGGGGTCTTTTCCGCCAAGTTCAGTGCCTACACCCGTGAATGTGCCTGCCGCAGCGCGTTCCATTGCAGCGCCGCCACCGACGGAGCCTGTGAAATTGATGAAATCGAATGCGTTGTCGGCGATCAGGCTTGATGTGGTGTCATGGTCCAGAAACACGTTCTGAAAGACATCCTCCGGCAAGCCCGCAGACTGGAACGCCTGCGCCATCCGTTCGCCAACTAGCAGGGTTTGCGTCGCGTGCTTGAGCATCACCGCGTTGCCAGCGATGAGAGCAGGCGCAACCGTGTTGATTGCGGTCATGTAGGGGTAGTTCCAAGGCGCTACGACAAAGACCACGCCATGCGGGACCCGCTTGATGTAACGCTTGAAGGCCTCATCCTCGCCCACCTCGATATTGGCAAGGCTGTCTTGGGCAATGCTGGCCATGTGGCTGGCGCGTTCTTCGAACCCGCCAAACTCGCCACCATATCGGATCGGGCGGCCCATCATCTGGGCAAGTTCAGGGACGATTTCGTCATTCATCGCGCCAACTGCAGCAACGCCTGCCATGACAAGATCGATGCGTTCTTGCAGCGGCCGCGCTGCCCAACTGCATTGTGCAGTACGCGCCCGGTCCGCCACCTCTTTCGCTGCGGCTTCACTCAGGCATTCGCGTGTCGCAAACACCGTGCCGTCAATTGGAGAAATGCAAGTCAGAGTGCTCATGCTTTTTCAAAACCTCTAGCGATTTCATAATCGGTGACGACACGGTTGAATTCTTCGATTTCCCATTCCGCTGCGCGGGCATAGTGAGTAACGGTTTCTTCACCAAAGGCCTCTTTCAGCATGTCAGAGGCAAGCAACGCCTCTCGCGCGTCGCGTAATGTGCGCGGAATATGGTTGGCATCATCATCTGCATAGGCGTCGCCGGTGAAGGGCGCAGGCAATTCCAGTTTCTCTTCGACCCCCTTCAGTCCAGCGGCCAACATTGCGGCCATGGCAAGATAGGGGTTCATGTCAGAACCCGGCGTGCGGCACTCAACGCGCACCCCCTTCGTTCCGTCTCCACACAGGCGGAAAGCCGCAGTGCGGTTGTCGACAGACCAAACTGCTTGTGTGGGGGCAAAGCTGCCCTTGGCGAAACGTTTGTAGCTGTTGATGTAGGGGGCCAAAAAGACCGTAATGTCAGAGGCGTAGGTCAACATCCCAGCCATATAGTGATCCATCAGTGCAGATTTGGCGAGCGGGGCATCCGCATCATAAAACGCATTGGCGCCATTGCTCCAAAGCGACTGATGGACATGCGCGGCGGACCCAACCCGGTCGTGGTGCCATTTCGGAATGAACGTTGCCGCGTACCCTTGCTGGTGCGCAATTTCCTTGATCCCATGTTTTGCAATCGTATGATGGTCGGCCGCAGCCAACGCATCTGCGTATTTTATGTTTAACTCTTCCTGACCGGCCTCGGCCTCTCCTTTCGAGCCTTCGACTGGGATGCCCATGGAGCGCAAATGGTTGCGAATGGGACGCATCACCGGCTCTTCCTTAGTGGTCTGAAAGATGTGGTAATCTTCGTTGTAGCGGCTGATCGGTTTTAGGTCATATCCGCTCGCTGCGATTTCATCATGGGTGCCCTGAAACAGGAAAAATTCTAAT
>JABSSC010000298.1 GCA_013214635.1 Paracoccaceae bacterium
ATCACCACGACCTGCACCACAAGGCCTATGTCGACAACGGCAATAAGCTCATTGCCGGGACCGAGTGGGACGGCAAGTCGATGGAAGAGATTATCAAAGGCACTTATGACGCCAACGCCGTGGCGCAGAACGGTATCTTCAACAACATCAGCCAGCTTTGGAACCACAACCAGTTCTGGGAAATGATGGGGCCGGGCGAAAGCAAGATGCCGGGTGAGCTTGAAGCCGCTCTGGTCGACGCCTTTGGATCAGTCGACGAGTTCAAGTCGCAGTTTTCGGCGGCAGGTGCCGGTCAGTTCGGCTCGGGCTGGGCGTGGCTGGTCAAGAACGCCGACGGGTCGCTGGCTGTCACCAAAACCGAAAACGGTGTGAACCCCGTCTGCTTTGGTCAAACCGCGCTTTTGGGCTGCGATGTGTGGGAGCATTCCTATTACATCGACTTCCGCAACAAGCGCCCTGCCTACCTGACGAACTTCCTCGACAACCTGGTGAACTGGGAAAACGTTGCAAGCCGGATGTAATCGCGGCTGAGCGGAACGTTATTGCCCCGCGCCAGGCTTGGCGCGGGGCTTTTTGTTGGTGGATCAGCCTGCCATCAGCTTGGCTTTTTGAGCGGCGAATTCTTCTTCGGTCAGGACGCCCTTGTCCTTGAGACCTGAGAGTTTCTCCAACTCATCCGCGACCGACACCGCGCCTGCGGCATCGCGGATGTATTGCTTTTGCGCGGCTTCCATCTTGGCCAATGCCTCGGCCTGATGCGCCTGCATCTTGTCGCCTCTGACCAGCAGATAAGCGAGAACGCCGAGCCACGGGATCACGATGACGAACAGCACCCAGAGCGCCTTGGAAAAGCCGTTCATGTCGGAAGAGCGGAAGATGTCGGTCACGACCGAGATCACCACCCAGAACCACGCGACCATCAGGAAGACCATCAGAATGTACCAGATAATATCAAAAAAGCCCATTTGTTCCCTCTATGTTTGAAGCGCCACGAGCCGAGCGCCTGATAGCGCGGACCATAGGGTGATTCTTTGCCTGCACGTCAGTTATTTGCTGCCAAATCGGTAACCTATGGGATTTGCCGGGTTTTCGGTGCGCTCTGCTCACGGTACGAGCACAGTATGACCGACAACGCCGCCACTCCTGAACGAGACGCCCGCCGCGTTGCGCTGATTGGCGTGCTGGCCATGGCTTTGGCGTGTACCGTTTGGGGCCTGTCGCCGCTCTATTACAAGCTGTTGGTGCATGTGCCGCCACTGGAGCTTTTGAGCCATCGGGCGATCTGGTCGCTGGTGGCCTTTGCCGCGATCCTTGTGGTGCAAGGCCGCCTGCGTGAGGTTGGCGCGACAATGACCGCCGGGCCGCGATCTGTGGCGATCGTGCTGGTCGCGGGGGCGATGATTTCGGTGAACTGGTTCGTCTTTATCTGGTCTGTCGGTGTGGGGCGGGTGACCGAGGCGAGCTTTGGCTATTACATCTTTCCGCTGGTTGCCGTGCTGCTGGGCGTTGCACTTTTCGGGGAACGGCTGTCGCGGTTGCATTGGGCGGCGGTGCTTTTGGCCGGTGTCGCGGTCGTCGCGCTGGGGGTTGGGTTGGGTAACCCGCCGTGGGTCAGCCTGATCCTTGCTGTAACCTTCGGCATCTATGGCGCGTTGAAGAAGATCAGCGCGGCAGGTCCGGTGGTGTCCGTGACCGCCGAAACCCTGCTTCTTGCGCCTGCGGCGGTGGGGTATCTGATCTATTTGGCGGTCTCCCAAGGGATTGGCTATGACGCCTTCACGCTTGCGTTGCTACTGTTCTCGGGCGTTCTGACGGCGGGGCCTCTAGTCTTGTTTTCCTACGCCTCCAAGCGCATCGGGCTGGCGACGGTGGGGGTCATTCAATACTTGAACCCGACACTCCAGTTCCTCTGTGCGGCGGTCATATTCGGTGAGCCGATCACAGTTTGGCACATGATCGCCTTCCC
>JABSSC010000003.1 GCA_013214635.1 Paracoccaceae bacterium
TGTCCTCCTGTCGGCGGGGGAAATCCCGCGCGAACTCGCCGCTGGGCGCATCCACCTTGGCGTGACCGGCACCGATATGGTGCAGGAGAAGGTTGCGCTTTGGGATACGCGGATCGAGGCTTTGGCGGCGCTCGGTTTCGGCAATGCCGATCTGGTGATCGCCGTCCCGAAGTTCTGGGTCGATGTGGACACGCTTGGCGATCTCGACAGCGTCGCGGCAGCCTTTCGGGCCGAACACGGTCACCGGCTCCGGATCGCGACCAAGTATCACCGGTTGGTACGTGAATACCTGCGCGGTGTGGGCGTGGCAGATTACCAACTGGTTGACAGTCAGGGCGCCACCGAGGGCACGGTCAAGAACCTCACAGCCGAGGCGATTGCCGACATCACCTCAACAGGGGACACTCTGCGCGCCAACCACCTCAAACCGCTCAAGGACGGGCCGGTTCTGCGCAGTCAGGCGACCTTGTTCAAGTCGCGGACCGCGGATTGGGACAGCGCAGCGCAAACTGCTTTCAAGGCGCTTGAGGCGAAACTGAACCTCTGATCAGGCGTCTATTGCCGCCACCAGGGCCCGCACAAGCGCGGGATCGGTTTCCCGCGGCATGGGCGCGTCTTTGTGGGTGCAGGACGCGTGGATCTCTGACGCATTTGTCTTTCGCAGAATACCGGCCGCGTTCTCCGGCGTCACACCGGCGCCAGGCATTATGCTGATTCTGCCATTGGCACGCGCCACCATCTCGGCAATCGTTGCGGCGCCGGTCTGCGCGGTTGCGGCACCGCCCGAGGTCAAAATGCGTTCAAACCCGAAATCAATCGCTGCGCTTATAGCTGCGGTCGGATCCGGCAGGGTGTCGACCACTCTGTGTAACGTCATCCCCATCGTCCCCGCGGCCTGACCCAAACGACGCAAACCCGCGGTATCCAGCGCCCCGCCCAGCGCCGCGCCGAAAACGACGCCCGCCAGCCCACAGGATCGTGCAAACGCGATGTCTTCTTCCATGATCGCCACTTCGGCGTCGGAATAGGTGAAATCGCCTCCGCGCGGGCGGATCATGGCATAGACGGGTACCGGCCAACTCGCCGCTTCCCGCATGAAGCCCGCAGAGGGTGTCACCCCGCCTTCAGAAAGCGCGGCGCACAACTCAATCCGATCCGCCCCGCCGCGAATGGCGGCCATCGCGCTGGCGCGGCTGTCGATGCAGACTTCAAGAAGGGGGCGCGTCACCGAACCCCGATCTCGGCGAGTGCGGCGAGGAGTTTGGGGGGCACATTTTCTTCCATCGCGCGCTCTGCTGACAAATCGCGGGGGGCGACATCGGGATCCAGATACCGCCAGCCTTGGAAGGGGCGCTTGGGCATTGCTTCGGTTCGGAAGATTTCCGGGTCAAACACAAGGGCGCAGCGCAGAATTCCATCTTCGCCGCGAACCTCGTCCAAACGCAGAATGCGCTGGCGTGCCAAAACCACGCCTTTGAACACCCAATAAAGCGATCCGCCGTTCAAAATCTCGTCCTGCCGCTTCGGCCACATACGCGTGATGTGCCGCGGCAATCCGTCCGGCCCTTTGGCTCGCGGCGAAGATTGCCAGTCAATAAGGCTGTTCACGCCGGACGCGCCGACACAGAGCTTGATAAGATGAACGGTTTTATCCACAGAGTCGTCCCCAGGTCACACTCTATATCGTAGCGGTGTGAAAGGCGTATGCAAGCTGTTGTGTCTGAGGTAAGCTGTCACCTCTTCACAGGAGATTCGCCCCAATGTCACGTTTCGCAGCGCCTATTGCCGAGCAAATCTGGGACATGAAATACCGCCTGAAAGAGGCGGATGGCACGCCCATCGACGAAAGCGTCGAGGATACATGGCGGCGGATCGCAGGTGCTTTGGCGCAGGAAGAAAAGGATCCCAAGACGTGGGAGCCCAAGTTCTATGCCGCGCTTGAGGACTTCAAATATCTGCCCGCTGGCCGGATCGTGGCCGGTGCTGGGACAGCGCGAACAGTGACGCTTTTCAACTGCTTCGTCATGGGCACCGTCCCTGACAGCATCGCGGGCATCTTCGACATGTTGAAGGAAGCCGCGCTTACGATGCAGCAAGGCGGCGGTATCGGCTATGACTTCTCGACGATCCGGCCCAAGGGTGCGCTGGTGCGTGGTGTAGCCGCAGATGCCTCCGGTCCGCTGTCCTTCATGGATGTGTGGGACGCCATGTGTCGCACGATCATCTCCGCGGGCTCTCGGCGTGGTGCGATGATGGCCACCATGCGATGCGATCACCCGGATATCGAGGATTTCATCACCGCCAAATCCGACCCCGCGCGGCTCCGGAATTTCAACGTCTCGGTTCTTGTGACAGATCCGTTCATGGAAGCCGTCAAATCCGATGGTCCGTGGGACCTGATCTTCGACGGCGAGGTTTATCGCACCATTCAGGCGCGCGAGTTGTGGGACGCGATCATGCGTTCGACCTATGAATACGCCGAACCCGGCGTGATCTTCATCGACCGCATCAACACGATGAACAACCTCAACTATGCCGAGACGATTGCCGCTACCAACCCGTGTGGTGAACAACCCTTGCCACCCTATGGTGCGTGCCTTTTGGGGTCGATCAATCTTGCCCGTCTTGTGACCGACCCGTTTGAGGAGGCTGCGGCACTCGACACGGACGCGCTTGACGATCTTGTCGCGACCGCCGTGCGGATGATGGACAACGTCGTCGATGCGTCGCGCTTTCCACTTGATGCTCAAGCGCAGGAGGCGATGGCCAAACGCCGCATCGGTCTGGGTGTGACCGGGCTTGCCGACGCGCTTTTGATGCTGGGCCTCCGCTATGGTTCGGACGAGGCGGCGGAGCAAACCGAGGCGTGGATGAAAGCCATCGCGCGCGCTGCCTATCTCGCCTCTGTCGATCTCGCTAAAGAAAAGGGCGCATTCCCGCTTTTTGACGCCGAGAAGTTCCTCGCCAGCGGCTCAATGCAGGCGATGGATGATGACGTGCGCGACGCCATCGCAGAGCACGGCATCCGCAACGCTCTGCTCACCTCAATCGCACCGACGGGCACGATCAGCCTCTATGCAGGCAATGTCTCGTCAGGGATCGAGCCCGTCTTTGCCTATGCCTATAAGCGAAAAGTCCTGCAAAAGGATGGGTCGCGCTCCGAGGAGGAGGTTGTCGATTACGCTGTCTCCATGTGGCGCGACAAATTTGGCGACACGGCCTTACCCGACCATTTCGTCAACGCGCAAACCCTCGCCCCGCTCGACCACGTCAAGATGCAGGCGGCGGCGCAGAAATGGGTCGATTCCTCGATCTCCAAGACGATCAACTGCCCCGAAGACATCAGCTTTGAAGCGTTCAAAGATGTGTACATGGAGGCATGGGATACCGGCTGCAAAGGGTGCACAACCTATCGCCCCAACGCCGTCACCGGATCGGTCCTGAGCGTTGAAGAATCCGCCAAGGAGGCCCCGGCACCCCACAGCATCGCAGGCCGCATTGAACAGGCCGCCGCCGCTGTCGGCATCGACGACATTCCGACACTTGCCGAAAAATCGGGGGTGGAGCCTGACACCATCGCCTCGTGGGATGGCGACCACAAACCGACCAACCGCGACGCCCGCGCGGTGGCCGAGGTTCTGGGCGTCACGTCACGTTGGTTGCTTTTTGGGGAGGGCAGCGGCCCGACCGTCCCCGAGGTCATTACGACCGACCTCGCCGAGCCCGTACAGCCGCATGGCGATGTCGTTTACATCTCCGAACCGCTTGACCGGCCTCAGGCGCTCGAAGGCGCGACCTATAAGCTCAAATGGCCGGAAAGCGAACACGCGATCTACATCACGATCAATGACGTCGTGGTCGCCGGCAATCGCCGCCCGTTTGAGGTTTTTATCAACTCCAAGAACATGGAGCACTTTGCCTGGACGGTCGCACTCACACGCATGATCTCGGCCGTGTTCCGGCGGGGTGGCGATGTGTCTTTCGTCGTGGAAGAGCTCAAGGCCGTCTTCGATCCGCGCGGGGGCGCTTGGATGAACGGCAAGTACATCCCGTCGATCCTTGCGGCGATCGGAGGCGTGATCGAGCGCCACATGATCGCCATCGGCTTTATCGAAGGCGAGGGGATGGGCCTGAAATCCGACCCGCAGGCAGAGGTCGTGAACCTCGGCCAACCGCGCGGTGCGGCCTGCCCGAACTGTGGTCAGTTCGAGTTGCGTATGGTCGAAGGTTGCATGACGTGCGGGGCCTGCGGTTTCTCAAAATGTGGCTAAGCCGTTAGGCGAAATCGCTAAAATCAAAGCCGATCAGATCGTTCTCGATCAGATCGTCCACATCGACATTGCGCAGAACCAGCCGGTCGCCTGAGGCAAGCCGCAGTTCAGCATCCGTTTCTTTGTAAGTCAGAAGTTTCAGGGCTTCTTCCGCCGCGGCTTCAATCACGATGCGGTCGCGCGCGATGTCAAAATCATACGCGATGTTCAGGTTTGACCCCTCGCGGAGCACGAGCACATCATTTCCGCCACCGGTATAGATGCGGTCGGTCCCGGCGCGCCCTTCGAAAACCTCATCCATCCCCGAGCCGCGCAGGATATCCGCCGCGTCGCTGCCTGTGACAAACGAGACTTGCGGTGCGGCATCGATGATCTCCAGCGCGTCGACCAAGCAAAGATCGACATCCCGCAGGATCAACCTGTCGCCCTCTGCCGTGCGGATTTCCAGATCGTCATGTTTGTAACGCAAAAACGTCAGGTCCGCCGCGGTCTGATCCGTCAGCGTGATTGTGTCTTCGCCAAGGTCGAAATCATACACGATGTTCGTGCCGTACCCGGTTCCGAAGGCCAGCGTGTCAAACCCATCGCCTAGCCAGATCCGGTCGGTCCCTGCGCCAGCGTCAATCGTATCATCCCCGGCCATGCCATAAATGCGGTCATCGCCAGCTTGGCCGTTCAGTGTGTTGTCACCGTCCGTGCCCAGCATCTTCACGATCAGATCGTTTGCGGCATCAAAGCTCACGCCGGCCAAAAGGATAGTCTGACCGGAGGGTCCGAGAACGACCAGATCGCCCTCCGGGCCGACCGCAAAGGAAACCGCCTCTTGGGAAAAACCTCGCAGGCCAATGGCGTCACGATCAATCTCGAAATCCATGACGACGTCCAATGCGGCGTCCGCCCCCAGAACGAAGGTGTCTGACCCGGCACCGCCAAACATCGTGTCCGTACCCCAGCCACCGTCAATCGTGTCGTGGCCGCCATTTCCATAGATCAGATCGTCGCCCGACAGGCCGGTCACAACCTGGCTTAGATCCCCGTTTTCGATCATCACCCCGGCTTCGATCTGAAAAACGGCATCGCGCGGTTCTGCAAGGGTTACCGTAAACGGAAGCGCCGCCGTCTCTCCAAAGGGACTTGCTACAACGATGTAATCATCCGCCTTCATCCCGATACTGTCTTGCGCGCTCGCATAACTCAGCGTGGGTTGGACCAGTGCGTTATCTGTCTCAACCCGCAGCAAGCCCGCAGGTGTCAGGTCTACAGACAGGATTGTGACGTCCTCGCCTTGGTCCGTCAGGCGGAAACCACCAAGCCCGACCAGCGTGCTCGCGCTCTGACCGACACCAAGGTCAAGCTGCACCAACACCACTGTCGGGCTTAACAACATGGCATTGGCCACGCCGGGCGACACAAACTCAGTGCTGATCGCCACCGCCATTTGCGAGGCCGCTGACGAATACCCTTCAAGTGTCAGGTGCGTCGTATCTCGCAACTCGCGGTCGAAAATTGTGGTTGCGACGGTGATCGCTTCCGAAGCCTCTGCCAGCGCCTGTTGCGCCTCGCGGATCAGACCTGTTCCCGCATGCAGGGTCTCGGAATAGACCGAGCGGTCTCCTAGCGCCTGAATATAAACCTTTGGCGCTCCGGACGCGTCCATCAACGCCTCAAGCACGAATTCCAGCCCTTCGGCATAGACACCGATGGTTTCTGGACCAACATAGGTCGTGTCCGCCTCCCCCTGTGCCCAGATGACGCCCAGAAACTCGGTCCCGGACGCCACTTCAGCGGCCAGCCGGTCAGAGAAGAGGTCAAGGTTATTCCCTGCGCTCTGGGAGGTTTCGTCATACCAGAAATTTTCGGCAATCCGGTCATAGAGCGCGGGATCATCCGCCGCGCGTTTCTCAGCATATTGGGTCGCCGACGCGCTCAGCATTGCGGATCCCCCACGCGCGGCGTCGAAGAACTCCACATCCGTATATTCGGGGTTTAGTTCAAGAAAAGTCTGGCGAAACGCCCCAAGCGGCGCGCCATCACCGACGTAAAACCATTGGTCAATATTGGATTGGCCCGCCAATACAAAATGAGCGATCATACTTGTTACCTACGCGCCCCCAACACCAAGGTTAATGCCAAACAGGGCGGCAATGCGACACAAAAGTGATTTTGTTTGAAAGATAGATCAAGCCCAAAGTCGTCACGACGGTTTCACAGCCGGCCCCGATATGTCACAGCAGTCCGTGATGGATCCAAATTGCGTGACCATCATGAGCAATGAGACAACACTGAAAGACGCACTGACCCGCGGGCGTGAACGTGCCGCGCATGGGCGGCAGCAGGATGAAGGTGTGTTGGTCATTCGCACGATCGCCATGCCGGCAGATACCAACCCAGCAGGCGATATCTTTGGTGGCTGGCTCATGTCGCAGATGGATCTTGCCGCGGGGAATCTGGCTGGCCGGGTCAGCCAGGGCCGAGGCGCAACCGTCGCGGTCGAGGCCATGCAGTTCCTGCACCCGGTGAAGGTCGGAGACGAAGTGACGCTTTATGCCACGCTAACGGATGTTGGCCGCACGTCGATGAAGATACATGTCGACGCCTGGGCGCGTTCGCGTTTTGCGAGATCAGGCAAGAAAGTCACCGACGCAACCTTTGTCTTCGTCGCACTCGATGACTCTGGCGCTCCGCGACCATTGCCTGACTAGGTACCTTCATCTCGTGGGACAACGGTGCCCACACACTCCCCGAACCCAATGCGATACCCATCCCCTTGTGCAAGGCCGTGCAGGGTCAGCGTGTCACCGTCCTCGATAAAACTCCGCGTCTCGCCGCCGGGCAGAACGAGCGGTTCGGTTCCGCCCCAAGTGATCTCAAGCAACGCCCCGCGGTTTTCGCGCGCAGGACCAGAAATTGTGCCCGACCCCAACAGGTCGCCCACCCGCATCGGGCATCCGCTGGACGTATGGTGGGCCAATTGCTGTGCAGCGGAGTAATACATCTCGTTATAGTTCGTTTGGGTGATCTCCACCGCCGCCTGACCTTGTGGGGCGAGCGTTACGCCGAGGTCGATGTCGTAAAGCATCGGGCCGGGTTCTTGCAGGTAATCAAGCAGCGGCACCTCCCGTTCCGGCGTCTCGGTGCGAAACGGCTCCAGCGCCGCGGCGGTCACGATCCACGGGCTTATCGAGGTGGCGGTCGCCTTGGATTGAAACGGACCCAGCGGCTGATATTCCCACGCCTGAATGTCCCGTGCGGACCAATCGTTCAACAGGACATAGCCAAAGATGTTGTCGAAAGCCTCTTGAACCGACAGCGGCCCATCAGAAGCGACGCCTACGATTGCCCCAAGTTCAAGCTCGATATCAAATCGCTCGGAAGGGCCAAATCGTGGCTCTGTCTGATCGGGCGACTTCAGTTGGCCGTTCGGTCGCTTAACAGGGGTGCCGGACACAACGACGGATGACGCGCGCCCATTGTACCCGATGGGCATATGCAGCCAGTTTGGCGGAAGCGCGTTGTCAGCACCGCGAAACATGGTGCCGACATTGGTGGCGTGATGTTTCGAGGCGTAAAAGTCGGTGAATTCAGACACTTTAAACGGCATGTGCAAATGCGCTGCTGCCATCGGGACAAGATACGGCGCAAGCGCGGTCGGGTCGGCACCTTCGGCCAACATATCGGTAAGTTCAGCGCGAAACGTCGCCCATGCGACCGGTCCCAAAGCCATGAAGTCGTTCCAACTGGCGCGCGACAGCGTGCCATGCGCTTTCAACAGTCCCATTCGGTCAAGCGCCGCAACGTCCAGAATTTGGTCCCCGATTGCAACACCACACCTACGAACCCCGCCCTCGATCGAGAACACTCCATAGGGAAGGTTGTTGAGCGGAAAACCACTCTCAGGGTCATTGGCGCTGGTGACCCAGCTTCTCAACATCTGCGACATAAGCTTGGCGGTCCGTTTGATTTGGGTGCAAAGAGCATCCATCCTGCCGGTCCAGCTTTCCAATTGTTGTGGAGGGAGGCAAATGGTTTCCGCCCGCGGGGCCATGACCGGCGTCCTATCCCACAGTGGAGCACGGTGCATTCTTCACAAAGCCGCATTTCCCTATCAGGTAAATAGTTTGTCTTTTCAGATGATTGCGAAGTCTGCGCGGGAAGCTGCCAAAACGCGCATGACGTAGCGGAAACGCGTGCATTCGTTAGCAAATCGTTAACAAAAGGGATTCCCGAGACGTGGCCCACCTGCTAGGGTCCTCGGTTAAGAAAACGGTGAGTGTAGGGCGGTTTAGATGGCAGGCGCGTTGGGCACCTTCGTCGTCTCTTGGGCGCAAACCCGGCTTGACGGCCGGGCAGCGGGTCCAGTTGGGTGTATTTCGGTTGGGTGCAAATGGTCTTGGCGTGGCGAAGCCGTGCGGCTTGATGGCGCCAAAATGCAGCTTGGGTCGGATCTTGTGGATCCGGAATTCATCCGCAGGCAGGCCGCGACCGCGATGCGGCAACTCAAAGGTGGGGCGCTTCCAGCCTCAGTTTTTTGTGATGCCGCACTGATCGAGACCCCGGTGCATGACCGAACCTTTGCGCTGACCGACGGGCGCCAACGCTATACCGCGACCCTTCTGGAGGTCCCCGAACTCGCCAAGCCACTCGTGCTCTTCGTCGGGTACCTGCCGCCCAAAGATTCGGAACTTTGGGTGATCGACGCGCAAATCGACAATGAGACACTGAACCGGCGCACCGAAACGCCGACGGGCGTCATCTGCTTCACGCCGGGAACGGTGCTTCGGACCAGCGCGGGACCCAAACCTGTCGAGACCCTGCGCGAGGGTGACAAGGTACTGACCAAGGATGACGGTCCTCAGGAAATCCTGTGGATGGGGTCGCGCCGGATGAGCGGTGCGCGGCTCTATGCGATGCCGGAACTCCGCCCGATCCGGTTCAAGGCCGGGGCGCTGGATCAGGATCGCCCAGAGGACGACCTTTTGGTGTCTCCACGTCACAAGGTCTTGTTGAAAGGGCAGCTTGCCACTGCGCTCTTCGGAACGCCCGAGGTTTTCGTCGCCGCCCAAGACCTGATCAACGATCGCACGATCATGGTAGATCACTCGGTCAAGTCGCTCACGTATGTGCATTTGATGCTGCCCCGGCATCAGGTTGTCTGGGCCAATGGTGTTGAAACAGAAAGCTTTCACCCGGCCTCGACAGCGCTTGAAACGATCCAACCCGACCAGCGCGCCCGTTTGGCGGAGATTATGCCCGAGATCGAAGCCGATCCCAGCACGTATGGGGATGCAGCGCGGCGGCAACTGACGGCACAAGAGGCTGAGCTTTTGTCGTTTGAGGCCTTCGCGCGCCATTGACTCCCCGAAAGCCGGCTGTATAAGCCCGCCATCCCGGCCACGTGCCGGGTTTATTCATTGGTGTTGGTGGCCCTCGCAAGAGGATGCCTGTCTCCCCTCAGGGAAAGGACAACGCCCTTCATGGCCGCGATCCAGCGGCGACTAAAACGAAGGAGATCAGCCGTGACCAAACGCACGTCTGCCAAGTACAAAATCGATCGCCGGATGGGCGAAAATATCTGGGGTCGTCCGAAATCCCCGGTCAACCGTCGTGAATATGGCCCCGGCCAGCACGGTCAGCGCCGCAAGGGCAAAATGTCCGATTTCGGTCTTCAGCTTCGCGCCAAGCAAAAGCTCAAAGGCTACTACGGCGACCTGACTGAAAAGCAATTCCGCCGCATCTTTGCCGAAGCAGAGCGTGTGAAGGGCGACACCGGTGAAAACCTTATCGGTCTGCTCGAACGCCGCCTCGACTCGGTCGTCTACCGCGCCAAGTTCGTGCCGACGATCTTTGCGGCCCGTCAGTTCGTGAACCACGGCCACGTGCTGGTGAACGGCAAAAAGGTCAACATCCCTTCCTACCGCGTCAAAGAAGGTGACGTGGTTGAAGTGCGCGATCGCTCCAAGCAGATGGCGCTCGTTCTCGAGGCTGCAGGCCTGCCCGAGCGTGACGTTCCGGATTACCTCGACGTGGACCACTCCAAGATGACCGCGAACTTCGTGCGCACGCCGGGCCTNGGCGATGTGCCGTATCCGGTCCAGATGGAGCCGAANCTCGTCATCGAATACTACGCACAGAACTAAGAATTACTGCGTGGGACAGGATGGGCCGTGCGGGAAACCGCGCGGCCTGTTTCCTTTTCAGGGCCTAGCGCCAGCCCATGATCTCGCTGATTTGCAAGGGGATCCAATCATGGGGAATGAAATGCCCACCGGGATGCTTGTCGAGCACCACGCGCCCCCGGTCGCAGTCCTAGATCGTCCTGGTAAAGGTCAGGAAGGGCCGCGCGTTCCATTCACCGGCGTCCATCCCGTCTCCACATTCCAGCGCCTCGCGCCATAACGCGACGGGATACGTTTCGTCTCCATCCGGTCCCATGGGATAGGGCAGGACGGTATCCGTCAGCCCATAGACCTGACGCAACTCTCCGGGCGCTTGCGTGCATGCCTCTGACTGCGGAAGCGTCCCGGCGACAGCCAACAATCCTGCAACAGGCGTTTCACTTTCACAGGTAAACCGCCACGCCATATTCGCCCCCCAGGAATAGCCCGAGACAAAGATGCGATCACGGTCGATAGGAAAACGCTGCGCCACGTCTTCGATCACCGCCTCGGCAAAGGCTGTATCGGGCGAGCCGGGCCGCCGAAACGACCAGCTGCCCCCCAAGCCGCTTGGCGCAATCATCAGCACCCGGTCGGCCACGTCCAGAATGGCGATGCGGCTGTGGTCCACCACAATGCCGCCATTCCGACCCCATCCATGGAAATGCAACAGAACTGGCAAAGGCGTCGTCCCATCCCAGTCATCAGGCGCACGCAGATGGTATTCGCGGTCGCCTAGGCTGCAGGCGGTCTGCCCGGCGCATTCCGATTGCGCAGATGCGATGCCACCGATCAGCAATAAGGCCGCCAAAATGATATGGAACATGTGCACTCCCCGTCTCGACACGTGCGCATGAAAGGGCCCACTTATCGCCAGTGACAATCCAAAACTGACCGTAGCGACGACAAACCACTATTTTCGCGCGTGATTCGTGGGCGATCGGTGGGTACGCTGTAACAATCGAGCGCCTCAGGCCCAGCAAGCCGGAAATCAAGTTGCGCTTATATTCGCAGAGTCTTGTCGGTGCGTTTGGGTCCGCTTGACATGGGCGGCAAGTCCGTGCCCAAACGATGGCTGTTCCGGGCAGTGGTTTCGGGCGCGTTTGCCTGAGCTTTTGGTCGATAATCAAAGGCGAGCGCCGCACTTGTGACCGAAACTGCAGCGCAAAAGTGGAAAGCCGCTGACCCATGACGCGATTTTCCGCCCGTGGTAACGGCTCACAAAAAGTTCAGAACTAATCACATTGCAGAGTTTCAATGTGCCAGCGATGTGCCCAGACGAACCAATAAGATACCTGTCGTCTAAATCCGCCCAATACCGGTGCGCCTAAAGGAAAGATCATGCCCCGCTTCGTCCAAACTTGTTGTGTCGCCCGCACCCCGTGCGGCGGGTGTGCGCGCTGACGATGGCGGCATCCGATCCCAAGTTCGCAGCATCGGCGCCTAGGGTAGCGGTGCCAGCCGCTCCTGCAACGCGGGTGCGTGACCCGCGGCTTGATTTCTTTCGCGGCATCGCGATGTTCATCATCCTTATCGCGCACGTGCCGGGCAACTGGCTGACCCTGTGGATTCCGGCGCGATTTGGCTTTTCAGATGCGACCGAGATTTTCGTGTTCTGCTCAGGCATGGCCAGCGCCATTGCGTTCGGCAGCGTATTTCGTAATCGGGGCGCGGTCATGGGCACGGTGCGCGTGGGCTACCGCATCTGGCAAGTCTACTGGGCGCATATCGGTCTGTTCGTTGCAACTGCGGCGGCGATGGTCGTGCTCAACCGCATCTTTCCCGATGGGCGGGATTATGTCGGCCAGCTCAACCTGTACCCCTTCTTCAAGAACACCCCAGACAACCTCGTCGGGCTTCTCACGCTGACATATGTGCCCAACTACTTTGACATCCTGCCAATGTATCTCGTGATCCTTGCACTGCTGCCTGTGGTCTTTGTACTGGCGCGGGTCCACGTGGCGCTTGCCGCGGCGTTGGTGATTGTGCTCTGGGCGTCCGCCTCGCTCTTCGATCTGAACTTCCCGGCCGAGCCGTGGTCCGAACGTCAGTGGTTCTTTAACCCCTTCGGATGGCAGCTGATCTTTTTCACAGGCTTCGCGTTTATATCGGGCTGGATTCCTGCGCCGCCTATTGACCGACGCTTGTTCTGGGCGGCGGTGGCGATTGTACTCGTGATCGTGCCCTTTGCGTATTTCCGCATCTACAATGAATACACGATGTTTCTTGAGTGGCGGAAGGAATGGCGTGTTCTGTTCAACAAGACCGATTTCGGTATCCTGCGCTACGTCCACTTCCTTGCGTTGGCTTAAGTCGCGTGGGTGCTCGTCGGCCCCAAGGGGAGCCGCATTCAACCCAGTGACGGCGGCGGCACCTTGAGCGAGGTCTGGCGGCGGCTGCTTGCTGTGATCATGAAGGTTGGCCAGCAATCGCTTGCGATCTTTATCACCTCGATGTTTCTCGCCCGGCTTATGGGGGCGCTGCTTGATCAGGTGGGGCGCAACCACTTCTCGATGTTCTGGGTCAATCTGCTCGGCGCTACGATCCTTGTCGGCGTGGCCTACAGCGTTGCGTGGATCAAAACCCAGCCCTGGAAACCAAGAAAGACTGCCAATGCTGCGTCGTGAATTTGTTGCCAGCCTCGCCGCCCTTGCTGCGGCTCCGTCCTTTGCGGCTGAGGGCGAGGAACCGGGTCTACAGACCACAGGGCAGGGCGTGCCGTTCCGGCCCGAGGATGTCGTTGAATTGGCCCGTGAACGCAGCCTTAGCCCCTATCGCGAACCGCCGCGCGTGCCAGAGGCGTGGACGGACATTTCCTATGAGGACTACGTGTCGATCTGGTTCGACGTGCGCAACGCATTGTGGGAGGAGCAAGAAGACACGCCGCTACGCCTCGATGTGTTTGCCCCCGGCCTCTACTTCCCTAATCCCGTCGACATTGCTGTGGTCGAAAATGGTGTGGCAGAGCCGCTTGCCTTTGATTTGGCCGTCTTTGACAAGACCGATAAGTTTCCCGACCTGCCGATTGAGCCGTCGCTTGGGTATTCCGGCCTTCGCCTGCGGGCCGAATTGGAAAAGCGCGGGATCTATACCGAATTTGCGGTGTTTCAGGGCGCGAGTTACTTCCGCGCCATCGGCACTGGAAACATCTACGGCACATCTGCCCGAGGGCTGGCCATCGACACGGCCGAGCCGCAGGGTGAGGAATTCCCCGAGTTTAGTGCGTTTTGGCTTGAGAAACCCGCGCCGGGCGTTGAGACCTTTGTGCTGCACGCCCTGCTCGACAGCCCAAGTTGCGCTGGCGCCTACCGGTTTGAGATCACACCGGGCACGCCACTGACAATGGACGTCACGGCGCGCGTTTTTCCCCGTCGTGACTGCGACAACATCGGGATCGCGCCGCTGACCTCGATGTTCCAATACGATCAGACAAATCGCCATCGCTTCCCTGATTTTCGCCCCGCCGTGCACGACGCCGATGGTTTGCTGATGGTCAACGGCGCGGGTGAGACGATCTGGCGACCGCTGGCCAATCCGACAACGCTTCAGGTCAGCGCGTTTGTGGACAGCAATCCCAAAGGCTTCGGTCTGATGCAACGCGCGCGAACCTTTGGGGATTTTGCCGATCTTCAGGCGCACTACCACCGCCGTCCCGGCGTCTGGATCGAACCCTTGGGCGATTGGGGGTCTGGCACGGTGACGCTTGTCGAAATCCCCACGCCGTCGGAAATCTTTGACAACATCGTCTGCTACTGGCGGCCTGAGGGTGGGCTTGCGACCGGGTCAGACACGACGTTTTCCTACCGACTGACTTGGGGCGCGGACACCGCTTATGGTCAGGGCCTACCAGTTCATAACACCATGATTGGCGCAGCGTTTGAGAACAATGGCACCATTGTCGCCATCGACTTTGCGCCCGGTCCCGACTTACCCGAAGACCTCGATCAGATCGAACGCATCATCGAAGCCAGCGCCGGCGAAGTGTCGGCAGGTGTGCTTCAGCGCAACCCCGAAACCGGAGGGCCGCGTTTGGCCTTCAAGTTCCACGAAGGCGACGCATCGCTGATCGAATTTCGCGCGCAACTCAGGCTGAACGGCGCACCGCTGAGTGAGGTCTGGCTTTACCGATGGACCGCATGACGCGCTACGCCGCATCATATATGCCCCAACGCGCCCCGTTGGAGATGGCGCCGCAGACCTTTTCGTCGGTTCAGGTCTCTGGGCCCATGCGTCGCGCCGTGCGCCCAGTCAATTGGCTCTGGCGACTGGCCGCGTTCATTCCAACCATTGGCTTGACCGCTTACCTTTGCTTTTCGATCAAGATGTACCTCGATGTGGGAGGTGTCGCGCTCTTCGAAGCGGTGGCCTTGGCGCTGGTTGCGGTGACGTTCGTCTGGTTGGTCTTTTCGGTAAATACCGCCTGTCTCGGCCTTGCGCGCACCGCATTCGTGCGCTCACGCGACGCGGCCAGGTTGCCCATCGAACGCCTCAACAGCGTGGCTTTGCTGGTCCCCGTCTATAATGAAGCGCCGTCCGACGTTTTCGGCAACGCAGCAGCGATGTTGAAGGAGGTGACACAGACGCAGGACGGCACCGCGTTCAGCTTGTTTATACTCAGCGATATACGCGATCCCGCGATCGCCGCGCAGGAAGAGGCCGCTTTCGCGATGCTAAAGTCCCAGCGTTTCGCGTGGGCTGAGGTCTTCTACCGCCGCCGGATCGAAAACACCGATAAAAAGGTCGGCAACGTCTCGGACTGGATCGAAAACTGGGGCGCTCCGCATGACGCAATGGTCATTCTCGATGCAGACAGTCTGATGAGCGGCGTGGCCATTGGCCAGCTCGTCGATGCGCTTGCTGCTGATCCTGAGGCCGGGTTGATCCAAAGCCGCCCGACCGTGATCGGTGCGCAGACACTCTTTGGCCGGGTGCAGCAATTCTCAAACTCGGTCTACGGCTGGCTTCTGGCCGAAGGGCTCGACAGTTGGTCCCAGCAAGAGGGCAATTACTGGGGGCACAACGCGATTATCCGCACGCGCGCCTTCGCAACCAGTGCGCGCCTTCCCTACCTTAAGGGACGCAAAGGATCGAAGCGTCTGATCCTCAGCCATGATTTCGTCGAAGCGGGTATGTTGCGTCGCGCTGGCTGGGCGGTGCGGTTCCTACCGCGCGTGGGCGGCAGCTATGAGGAAACGCCACAAACGCTGATCGATTATATCCTGCGCGATCGCCGCTGGTGTCAGGGCAATATGCAGCATCTGCGCCTGCTCGCGGCGCGCGGATTCCACCCGATTTCGCGTGTGCACTTGCTTCAGGGGGCAATGGCATTCCTGATGTCACCTGCTTGGCTGGCCGTTGTGATCCTGTGGTCCTTTGTCGGTGGCGCGACCGATACGCCAACGGGGTACTTTTCCGCCACCAATCCGCTGCAACCGATCTGGCCGGAACAGCAAAGTAACGTGGCTCTTTTCTATCTGCTGATCGTCTACGGGATGCTGCTTTTCCCAAAACTCGCCGGGGCGATCGTTTTTGGCCTGCGCCGGGACACGCGCGCGGCCTATGGGTCCCGGCTCGTCTTTGCGGGCTCGATGCTGGTCGAACTGATCCTGTTGGTCCTCTACGCTCCAATCATGATGGTACAGCACACGCTGGCCACGCTACTCGCGCTGTTTGGGCGCTCTGGCGATACATGGACGCCACAGAACCGCACTCAACGTGGTTTTGACTGGGCCACGACAGTCCGTTTTCACTGGATCGAGACGGTGTTGGGTTTGACCCTGCTGTCGGGGATCGCGTTTGCGGATGTCTCCGCGCTTATACTCCCGGTTGCAATCAGTCTCGCCGCGGCCCCCCTGCTATCCCGGTTGAGTGCCGTGCGCATCAGCCATATCGGCCTGCGCATCTTGCGCATGGACACCCCGCATACACTGGTGGAACCCACAATCGTGCAATCCGCGCGGCTCGAGCGTGCCTGGATCAAATCAGCACTGGCCGAACAACCACCCGCGCAGGCATTTGCAGCCGAATAGCGTCTATCGAGACAGGCGGAAGATGAAGGGCACGGCGAGCGCCAGAAGAACCGGTGCGAATGCGCGATAGGTGATTTGCAGATTAAATCCGAAATACGACGCCCAGGAGCCGTTGAACAGAGCGAGGCTTTCCTCAAGGCTCGCCCCCGAAAACCCAGTGAAAAAGTTCACTGCGACTTGCACGGCGAATACCAGAAACGCGGCACCAACAAACCCGAAAACGCCCCAGCGTGTGGGAAGAATGCAGCCAATGGCAAACCCGGCCAGTGCGAGAATTGCGATCAACACGGTCCCACCCCGTTACGGCCCTTCAAACCAGTCGATCACCAGATCGGACCACCCCTGCGGGATCGCGTGCCCCCCGGGAAACAGCGCAAACTCCAACGCTGCCCCTTCCGCACAGCTGTCCCAGGCCCGACGCCAAAAGGGACCGTCGGTACTGGTCCGGTCGGCCCGATAGCTTGTGCAGCCGTTGGTCTCGCGCCAGATGTTCAACGCGTGAAAGATATCGCCCTGCGCAAAGGCTTCTGGGTCGTCCACGGGCAGGTTGTTGACCACGCGCCCTTCAAGCGGAACGGTCCTGTCTGCCCATCCATGCGTATGCAGCATCCGAACCGGTCCGGCACAACTCTCTGGATGCGGACGCCAGAAATTCCCGCCCACGGGTGCATAGGCCGCGAATGTCTCAGGCGTCAGACAGGCGGCATAGGCAGTCATCGACCCACCAATGGAAAAGCCTGCCAGCAACATCCTGTCGGAGTCGAGGTTCAGGCGCGTCACCGCGTCGTCTTTTACCGCCGCGAGATGAGCCACCTCCTGCGGGTGTTCGCCGTTCAGCGGGTGAAACCGCCACGATCGCCCGTTTCGCCCTTCCCGCGGAACGCCGTCGGGTGAAATTACGGCATAGCCTCGCGCGGTAAAGGCATCGACCATGCCAGTGTTGCGCAACGCCCCTTTGCCGTTGCCACCCCAGCCGTGGATGTACATGACGGCCGGGACAGGCCCGTCGGCGCCTTCCGGCATCGCGACATAGTAATCGCGGCCATCCACCGTGCAGGCCGTATCGCGGGAACACGCAACCCCAGACCCGGCAGTCACGGCGGCAAGGCCCGCCAATAGGGCAATCCTCACGCCGCGCATCATGGTGATCACTCGATCACCGTCACGGGCAAACCACGCGCAACCCATCCGGGCCCGGCAGAGGATCCCAGCATGCCTTCTGGAATGTCGATGATCGGTGCAATCCCGGCCTCTTCAAGCCGCCGGGTCATGCGTGCCGAACGGACCCCGCGCGCACAGATCAGTGCAACCGGTGTGGTTGCGGTCGGGCGGAGGGCAGCAAGTTGCGCCAGGAAATCCGCGTCGCGCATATCAATCCCGACGCTATGCTTGGGGATGCCGGTCGCCGCCCACTCATCCGGGCGGCGGACATCGACGATCAAAATTTCCCCTGCCGCTGCAGCTTCCGCCGCTTCTTGTGCAGTCATCGCGCCCGCTGCTTCAGCGGGCCTTACAAGAACTTGGGGGGCTGCAAAAAAGGCTCCCGCGCCAACCGCGGCGACGCCGCCGGTAATCAAGAACGTTCGGCGCGAGAGCATTTGGTTTCAGTCCTTATTCGTTTGGCGCAGACGACATGAACTGCGGGATTGTGTTGGTCGAGGCCGCGGCCGGTTCAATTCCGGGCCAGTTGCCTTCGGCAAGGTCAATATTTCCCGGAATGTCTTCTTCCCAGAACCCTACCACAACCGGGGTAATGTTAAGATAGAGTTTATCGTCCACGATCCGCCACAGGTTCGGATTGCCCGGTACCTTGCCGCCGCGCGACACGCCATAGGCGCAGTGCCCGTCATATTGCGGCACGTATTTCTCGGGATCGGAAAGGAACGTGTCTCGGTTGGCTTCCGTCGAAAAAGCAAAGGTCGCGCCGTTATAATCGGCGGTGATGGACTTGCTTCCGGGAACCCCTTCGGGCTGTGCGGTGCCAACAGCGGATTGGTCGAGGCTGAAATAAGCCACGACATCGTAGCCAGAGACGGCAAAGCCCGTCTCATCGACATACTGCTCCCCCGCAAGCGCGGCAGAGGTGGACAGCGCGAAAACGGCAGAGGCGAGGAAGAGTTTCATGATCTTGGTCCTTGTTCGGTTGTTCCCGAGCCGCATATCACGGCGCTCGCCCTTCGGGCACCGCCCCTCGCGCGGGTGTGATGACCCGTGCAATTTGCGCGAGGTGATACAGTCAAAGGTTTCAGTTCTCCGACGAGTGCTTGTTCGGTGCGCGCGCGGGCTTTACAGTTCGACTGAAAACACTTTGTGACGCGCAACCGATGATTGATGCCCGCCCCCCACCCAAAGACAAAAGGCCGCTTGGCCTTTTCCTCGCGGTGTTGGCCCTTATGATTGCGGGCTTATTAACACTCTTCGTCCTCCCGGGTGTTCTGGACAGACGCAATGCACGTGACATTGACGATGGTCTGAGACTCATCGCTGATGGGACGACTTTTGTGGTATTCGAAAACTCCAGAAAGTTGGTTTCGGGCGAGTATGCAATCGAAATGGATGTCGCGGTCATTTGGTCGCCGTCTGACCCACAGGCGCAGCGGCGGCAAACATCATCGCTCAACAAGGCGCTGTGCGGTGCAGTACTTTCCAAGCTCACCACAAGCGATCCAGAGATGCGACGCGACACGGTCTATCGCTTGGGACTCCGTGCGCTTGTTGAAAACGGTCAAGAGACCGGTCCAATGGTCTCAGTGGCAGTTCGTGACGGAGCTTGCCTCTTGCGTGGATCTTCTCATGTGCACGCCACGCCCTCGGTGCTTGGCGATTGGTATCCCCACAGAGTTGTTCCACTCGATGATCCAGCGCCACCGGGCTCAGTCATGGTGCGCTATCTCAAGATGACCCCAGACGCGACGGAGCTCTCAGAGTTTGACCACGCGCTTGCCTGCGAGATACTCGTGACCGACCCGCCAGATGCGCTGCAATTTAGTGGCGAAAACGCTGTCAGTAGCATTGTGATTCAGGCGTTTGAAGGCCTCGAAGCGTTTGGTGTCTGGGCGGGTAACTCCACCGCTGAGCACTTTGCCGTCTCTGGCTCGACGTGTACCCCTCTGCAAAAAGGCATCGAAGGTTAACCGTAGGATAACTCGGATATCAGGATCAGGCTGTCTGGTTTTCGAATGACGGAAGAGTACGCATCAAATATGAAAACCATTTGTATCCTTGGCGGCATGTCTGCAGCTTCAACGCAGATTCTGATCCGGTCGCTGGATTTCGCGCCCCAATGATCCGTGCCACTTCATTGGTCTGAAAATACCTCCGGGGGAGCGACCCAAAGGGTCGCGGGGGCAGAGCCCCCATTGATGGTTTTCCTTTTGCCTGCATCCCGTTAGAACGGCGCGACGAAGAGGGAAACATGCAACCGTTGATCACACCCCAGCCGGGGATCATGGAGATTGAGCTGTATCAGGGCGGCGCCAGCAAGGCGGCGGGCTTTGATCAGGTGCTCAAACTGTCATCCAACGAAAACCCGCTTGGGCCATCCCAAGCGGCATTGGCTGCGTTTCGCAGCACGGCTAACACCTTGCATCGCTACCCAACCACAGATCACGCAGAGCTTCGCACGGCGATTGGCGAGGTCCACGGCCTCGATCCTGCGCGCATCATTTGCGGCGTCGGGTCGGACGAGATCCTCGGTCTTCTCTGCTATGCATATGCCGGGCCGGGGGATGAAATCATCCATACCGCGCATGGCTTTTCAATGTACCCCGTTCTGACGCGGGCGGCGGGCGCAACGCCTGTTGTGGTGGCTGAACGCGACCGTGTTGTCGATGTGGATGCCATCTTGGGCGCTGTCACCGAGCGCACCCGGCTGGTCTTTGTCGCCAATCCCGGAAATCCCAGTTCCACCCGGATGCCGGACGAAGAACTTGCGCGTCTCGCGTCTGAGCTTCCCGAAGATGTCGTGCTGGTCCTCGACGGGGCCTATGCCGAATTTGCCGACGGGTATGATGGCGGCGTCTCTCTGGTCGACAAACACCCCAACGCAGTGATGACGCGCACGTTCTCCAAGCTCTACGGACTTGGCGGCCTGCGGATCGGCTGGGGCTATGCCAGTGATGAAATCATCGGAGTGCTCAACCGCCTTCGCCCGCCGTTCAACCTTAGCCTGACACAGCTCGCCACAGCCGAAGCGGCGGTGCGCGACCGCGCCTATGCCGCGCATTGCGTGGCGCTGAATGCCGAACAACGCGCCCGTATGGTGGCAGGCCTCAGGGCGCTGGGACTGGCCTGCGATGACAGCGAGACCAATTTTGTCCTTCCGCGCTTCTCCAGCCCCGCCCAAGCAGACGCCTGCGAAGCAGCATTGCGCGGCCAAGGCATCCTTGTGCGCAAGGTCGGCGGTTACGGTCTGCCCGACGCCCTGCGGATCACCGTCGGCGACGAAGCGGGTTGCACCCGTGTGCTCGACGCGGTGGCCGGATTTCTCAAGGTCGCGGCATGAGCGTCCTCTACGATCGCGTTGCACTGATCGGGCTGGGCCTGATCGCGGGGTCCATGGCCCATGCGATGCGCCGTGCGGGTCTTGCCGGTGAGATTGTCGGCACCGCGCGCTCGGCTGAGACACGCGCCATCGCCGAAGAAATCGGGCTAGTCGACCGCGTCACCGAAACCGCTGCCGAGGCAGTCGAGGGCGCCGACCTGATCGTACTGGCCGTTCCCGTGGGCGCGATGGCGGCTGTGGCGGAAGACATCGCGCCGCACCTCAAACCGGGTGCGACAATCACAGATGTGGGTTCGGTTAAAGCCGCCGTGGTCGATGCCGTTGCCCCACACGTTCCAGATGGCGTGCACTTTGTGCCGGGGCACCCGCTGGCCGGGACCGAGCATTCAGGTCCCCAATCAGGCTTTGCCGAGCTATTCGATCACCGCTGGACAATCCTTGTTCCGCTCGAAGGGGCCGACACAGACGCAGTCGCCCGGTTGCGCGCCCTGTGGGAAGGCATGGGGGCCTTCGTGGACGAGATGGATATGGACCGTCACGACCTCGTCCTCGCGGTCACAAGCCACGCGCCCCACCTGATCGCCTATACGATGGTGGGCGTCGCCGATGACCTGCGCCGCGTGACCGACAGCGAAGTCGTCAAGTATTCCGCTGCCGGGTTTCGCGACTTTACCCGGATCGCCGCCTCCGACCCAACCATGTGGCGCGATGTGTTCCTGACCAACAAAGAAGCCACGCTCGAAATCTTGGGCCGCTTTACCGAAGAACTCTTTGCCCTCCAGCGCGCCATTCGCACGGGCGACGGGGATCAACTGTTCGACTACTTCACGCGTACCCGCGAAATCCGCCGGGGCATCATCGAAGCGGGTCAGGATACCGACGCCCCCAACTTTGGACGCGCGAAAGGCGGATGAAACTGTGGGCGCATCTCCTCGCCGCGTTGGCTTTGATGACCGCCGCCCCGGCTATCTCCGGGCCTGAAGCCTCGCCGCGCCCCACCGCGCGCCCAACCCTCGAGATCACGGAAATCAAAGCTGACCTCATCGCGTTTGAGGTTCTGCCCGCAGGGGACACCACCCGCCCCGTCGCTCGGCCAACGGTGGTGGCGGTGGTCACGACCCGAGCTGCAACCGTGTCCTACCTTCGCCCGGTCCCGCGACCAGAGATCGGCGCGGTTCCAGCGGTCAAGGCCGCCGCCGTGCGCAGCCAACCGTCCGGCGTCGTGAGCTCTTCGGCGGGGGCGATTTGTGGAGCGGATGATATCATAGGCGTGCAACTCAGCCCCATTCCGGGCAAGCTGAGTGGATGCGGCGTTGAAAACCCGGTTCGCGTTCTCGCAGTTGCGGGCGTGCGCCTGTCGCGGCCTTCAACGATGGACTGTACCACAGCCAAGACACTACGCAGTTGGGTCGAAGATGGCGCGAAACCTGCGGTGGGCCGTTTGGGTGGCGGTCTTGAAGAGCTTGGGGTCGCCGCGCATTACGCCTGTCGCACGCGCAACCATCAGCCCGGCGGAAAAATCTCGGAACATGGCAAAGGCCGTGCGATTGACATTTCATCGATTTCACTCGCCAACGGATTCACAATCACGGTGCAGAACGGTTGGAACGACGACGTCCAAGGCCAGGTCCTGCGCAAAATGCACTTGTCGGCCTGTCGGGAGTTCAAAACGGTGCTGGGTCCAGACTCCGACCGCTTCCATCTCGACCATTTCCACTTTGACACCGCCCGGCGCGGCGGTCGGAATATCTGCCGCTAACGCAGATAGATATAGGGCGCGGGTCCCAGCGGCACCGGGCCGAACTTGATCTGCCCATCAGCGAAATCGAGCGGCGCGTCGAGCGTGTTTGGGTTGCCCGACAGCCCTGCGACAAAGCCAAGCGCCTGTTCCACCGTGCGCGCGACGCTTTCGGGAAGAACCCCCGCTGCCTGCGCCAGCGCAATCATCTCGCGCCAGTTCGTGGCTTTGACCGTGATCTGACCTGCGGGCACGCCGTTCGCGTCCACGCTCAGCGACCCCGCCGCGCGTAACTCCAGATCGCCCCATGTCGCCTGTAACAAATCCAGTTCAATCTCACGCGGTTGAGGGCGCCGTTCTTCCAAGGCGCGCAGGTCCCACGCACGATCAAACGT
This sequence comes from Paracoccaceae bacterium, assembly GCA_013214635.1. Taxonomy (GTDB): domain Bacteria; phylum Pseudomonadota; class Alphaproteobacteria; order Rhodobacterales; family Rhodobacteraceae; genus JABSSC01. The sequence goes on from JABSSC010000003.1 coordinate 23,093, forward strand.
CACGGTGGTGGTCAGCCGCAGCGCCTCAATCGTGTCGGGAAGAAAGCCCGCTGGGTCCACCCGCCTGCGCACCGGGTCCGATGGTTGAAGTGCATCCGCGGCAAAGACGAGGTCGTATGTCGCCTCCGACCCCTCCTGCCGCGCCAGATCGAGCGCGCCTGTCTCCAACGCCGCATTCCACCCGCTTTCAGCCGTGAGCGTCAGTCCCGCAATATCTACCTCAAGATCATCCACGGTCAGGGCAGGTCCCGGAATGAAGCCGAAATGCGCGGTCATCACATCAGAGGCGACGCTGACCCGCGCATCCGGTGAGGCGACCGTCATCTCGGGCGGAAAGATCACTGTGGCCCGCGTGGGCGACCGGCTTGCCGCCTCAATCCGCAACTCCGGCGCACTGACGAGCACGCCGGTACCGGGATCGGCGAACTCCACCCCCGCAATCGTCGTATCAAAGCGCGTGGGGTAGCCATCGACCGAGATCGTGCCGATCTCGCCCACCCATCCCTCGGCCACGCGCGCTTCCGTCCAGCGGGTCAGCCCCGCTTCGATCCCGCGGGCCCCCAGAAACCAATAGCCCGACCACAGCGCAACTGCCGCGAGCAAAACCCATATGATGACGCGCATCTGCTCTTTCCCTGACCTCGTTGCCTGTGTTTATAGACGCCCCATGGAACACACCACAACTGATACGCCGCGCCCGCTTTGGGTGTTTGGATATGGTTCGCTGATCTGGGACCCGGGCTTTCCCTTCGTCGAAAAACAGGTCGCGATCCTGCCCGATTACGAACGCTCGTTCTGCATGCGCTCAATTCACCATCGCGGCACGGACGATCACCCGGGGCTTGTGCTGGCGCTGGACCATAACCCGGGCGAGGCCTGCCGGGGTATCGCCTTTCGGGTGGCCGACAAAGACGCAGACGCAACCGTCGACTATCTGCGCGAACGCGAACTGATCTCGTCCGCCTATCTCGAAGAGCAACACGAGATCGCACTGACGACAGGCGACCGCGTTCTGTCGCTGACCTATGTCGTGGATCGCGACCACGTCCAGTATTGCGGCGGGCTTGAGTTGGAAACACAGGCCCAGATCATCTCGACCGCCGTGGGCGGGCGCGGGCCCAATACGGAATACCTTTGGAACACCGTGTCTGGCCTCGACGCTATCGGGGTCAGCGACACGCGTCTGACATGGCTGGCGGGCCGCGTCCGGGAAATCACCGGCGCCTGACCCGCTTCATTGGTCCAAAAATACCTCTGCGCACCGCTGAGGCTTACCAAAACGCCCAAAATCCGGGCCTGAACCGCTAAATACAGTGGTTGGCAGCGCGCAGGCATGCGCTTATTGTGCCCCGAAACAACAGCGACAGGACATCCCCGGATGGACCAACTGGATCGCGAGGCCGCGCAGTTTTCTCAACCGGTCCGACAGATCGCCTCGATGGTGCTGGTGCTCGGACTTGTGGCCGTTGGCGCCTATATCGCGTTTCCGCGCGTCGCCCCGGTATTTCTCGCCAACCCCTATCTGAATGGCTTCATAGCTTTCGTATTCATCATCGGGGTCTTCGCCTGTTTTTGGCAGGCGTTTCAGCTGGTCAGTTCGGTCCGCTGGATTGAAGGTTATGTCGAGGAACGTCCCGGCCATCACCTGACCCGCGCGCCGCGTCTCCTTGCTCCGCTGGCCACGCTCTTGCGCACGCGTGCCGCGCGTATGCAGATCGGCGCGGCATCTTCCCGGTCGATTCTTGAATCGGTCGCGACCCGCATTGACGAAGCGCGCGACATCACGCGCTACATCACGAACCTCCTGATCTTCCTTGGCCTGCTCGGCACCTTCTTCGGCCTCGCCACGACCGTTCCGGCGGTGGTTGAGACCATCCGGTCGCTGAACCCGCAGGAAGGCGACAGCGGGGTTGAGGTCTTCGGCAACCTCATGAACGGGCTTGAGGCACAGCTTGGCGGTATGGGCGTGGCGTTTTCGTCCTCACTTCTGGGTCTTGCCGGGTCGCTGGTCGTGGGGCTTCTCGAACTCTTTGCAGGTCACGGACAGAACCGGTTCTACCGCGAATTGGAAGAGTGGCTGTCGTCGATCACGCGCCTCAGCTACTCTTCGGGAGACGCTGAAGCGGGGGGTGAAACGGGTGCGATTGCGCAACTGGCCGACCTCATGGCCGAACAGCTCGAAACGCTCACCGGCACGGTTGCCAATGCAGTCGCCGGTCAGTCTGAGACGGATGCCAAGCTCGCCAAACTCGCCGATGCGGTTGAAGGTCTGTCCCAGCGGCTCGAATCCGGGGCCGAAACCGCCCCTGCGATGCGGCGTTTGGCGGATGCGCAGGATCGCCTGTCAGGTGCGATTGAGACCCAGACACGCGATGGCGGCAGCGCGATTGATGCCGAAAGCCGGATGCGCCTGCGGTCCATGGACGTACAACTTCTCCGTATCTTGGAAGAGATGTCGGCGGGGCGGCAGGAGACGTTGGCCGATCTGCGCGCCGAACTCAGCCGCCTGAGCCAGGCCATGGAAGCGTCCAACCGCGACCGGGCGGGCTAGGGCATGGCGCTGACCCGGCGATCCGTGCAACGCATGTCGGGGTCGATCTGGCCCGGCTTCGTGGATGCGATGACCGCGCTCTTGCTCGTGTTGTTCTTCGTGCTGACGATTTTCATGATCGTTCAGTTCGTCCTGCGTGAAACGATCACAGGTCAGGAAGACGCGCTCGAACAACTCAATGCCGAGATTAACGTTCTGGCCCGTGCGCTGGGCCTGTCGCAGCAGACCAACTCAGCGCTGGAAGAGGACCTGACCACTGTCCGCGATGAAAATGCGGAACAAAACGCGTTGATCGACAGTCTCAATGCACAGGTCGCCCTGCAAACCGGCCAGCTCGCCGATCAGGCGAGCCGCATTGCCTCGTTCGAAGAACAGGTCGCGGGGCTTTTGGCAGAACGGGATGCCGCAATCGCCCAAGGCACCGAGCTTGCCGCAAACATCGAAGATCTTGAGGCGGCGCAGGCGCGGCTGATCTCCGAACAAGAGGCGCTGCAACTCGCACTGGCGCAGGCCCGTGATGAGATTGACGTGCAGGTCGAAGCGGCGCGGCTTGCTGCGGCTCGACGAGAGGCACTGGAGGCGCTGACAGCGGATTTGCAGTCTCAGATTGACGCGGGGAATGCGTCGCTGACGGATGCGCTTGCGCGGCTTGACGCCAGTCAGGCCAATACCGAAACGCTGGCCGCTCAGGTTGATGATCTCGAAACGCGCCTTTCCGATGAAGAAGCCGCTCGATTGGCCGAACTCGCCGCTGCCGAAGCCCTGCGCGCGCGCCTTGCTGATACGCAAACCGCCCTCACCGAGGAAGAGACTGCGCGCCTTGCCGAAGCCGCCGCGGCCGAAGCCCTTCGGGAGCGATTGGAAAACGCAGATGCAGAACTGACAGCGATGACGCTGGCCTTGGAAGAACAACGCAAGCGGGCGGAAGAGACATTGACGCTGCTCGCCGCTGCGCAGGCCATTGAGGGCGATCTCGAAGCGCGGCTTGCCTTTGCGCTTTTGGCCGAAGAACAGGCCCAGCTGCGCGCCGAAGGTCTGGCCGAACAGGCTGCCGAGCTTGGGTCAGAGCGTGACGCCTTGCTGGACCAGATGAAAATTGCCGAACGTCGGGCCTCGACGTCTGACGCCCGGTTGCGCCAGCAATTGGAAGAGGCACTGGCGGCGCGGCTGGCGGCGGAGGATCGCGTTGCCGATCAGCTTTCCGAAGCAGATCGGCAAGCCATCCTGCTGGCGACCGCCAATCAGGCGCTGGCAGATGAAGAGGCGATCTCGGCAGCAAGCCAGCGGCAGGTCGCAGCCCTGAACGAACAGGTGGCCGCACTTCGCGCGCAATTGGGATCACTTCAGGCCCTTTTGGATGAGGCCGCCGACCGCGATGCGGCTGCGCAAGTGCGCATCGAATCCTTGGGCGCGGACCTGAACACCGCGTTGGCCCGTGCCGCCGCGGAACAACGCCGCCGCGCTGAACTGGAAGAGGCCGAACGCCTCCGCGCCGAAGCAGAAGCCGAACGCCTCCGCATCGAAGCTGAGCGGCTGGGTGATGAGGCGGTCGAACTCGAACGCTATCGCTCTGACTTCTTCGGAGCCGTGCGCGAGGTGATCGAGGGCCGCGAGGGCGTGCGCATCGTCGGCGATCGTTTTGTCTTCTCTTCCGAGGTTCTGTTCGAGCAGGGGTCGGCGGACCTGTCGGTCGCGGGGCAACAGCAAATTGCCGGGATCGTGTCGATCCTGCGCGACGTCTCGGACGATATTCCGTCCGGTATTGATTGGATCCTGCGGGTGGATGGGCACACGGACAACGTCCCGATCTCGGGCGGGACCTATGCCGATAACTGGGAGCTTAGTCAGGCACGCGCGCTATCGGTGGTGCGGTTCATGACCGGCGCGCTGGGCTTCCCGCCGGAACGCCTGGCCGCGACGGGCTTTGGGGAATACCGCCCTGTCAATCCGGCCGACACCGACGCGGCCCGTGCCCAGAACCGCCGGATCGAATTCAAGCTGACCGAGCGCTAGAGATTTTTTGCCTCCGGCGGAGGTATTTGCCGACCAATGAAGTCAGCCCTTCTTGCGCGCCTTTAGCAGGGCCGCGACCACGGTCGAAGCCAGACCCGGTGCCAAAGTCCCAAGGGGATCGTTGCGTGCTGAACGCAGCCCATCGGTCAACGCAACGACCTCGGCCTCAAGATCAGCCAGTGCAACGTCGCGCAGCTCTTCCGCCACTTTCAACTCATCACCCGGTTTTGCCGTCTGCGCCATCGCGTAAACGCCGACCGCGATTAACAGGTTCGCCCCCGCCAACGCAAAGGCGGAGCCGACGAAGCCCAACGATGGCACGAGCAGGAAAAAGATGCCGACATTGACCGCGGCAGCGGCAAATCCCGCAGCGATCCCCGCGATCAACATCAACCCGGTTTGCCGGCGCAACAGGTCGAGGTGGCCGCGCGCCATCAGGCGTTCTGCGCGGATCAGGGTGGAGACATTTCGAACAATACGGCTCATCTTAGGCTCCTGTTATCGCGCACGGCCGACGGCATAGCCCAAAAGCAAAAGCGCGGCTGCCGTCAGAAGAGGTTTGTGGGTCAGGCTGTCTTCGATTTCAGCCGCCAGTTCGTTTCCCAGCGCTTCAAGGTCTCCTGCCTTAAGCGCTGCAAAGACGTCGACGCCATCGGCGTCCTCAGGGGCGGCGTCGTCGCGGTCGGCCAATTCGGCCTTGAGCGCGGCAAGCTCGGCTTCCAGTTCTGCTTTGGTCGGCATGGGCGCCCCTCTGGTTCACATCGTTGCGCCCATCATGGCGCGGGAGGACGGATGCCGTCCAGCCCGCGATATGCCTCAGTTGGTGCGCAGACCCGTGGGCCCGGGCCGCATGAGCGCGCCCATTGCCGTCAGTGGCGTTCCGATGACACCGAGCGTCGGGTGCGACCGCCGCATCATCCGCCCGGCAAACCGCCGCGCTTCGCTGCGTTGGCGCGCGATAGGACCGCCGCGATCATGCGCATAAATCTTGTGCGCCGCCGCGCCGTAGAAACGCCGTTCGGCCAAAAGCATGCCGATGGTTTGCGCAAGTGTGCCCGGCTTGGCCATGGGCCATGTCAGGCAGACATCAGAGAACATCGCGGCAAAACCATCGAGATAGGCAAACTCGGGTCGCTCAGGGACCAGGGTTACGCGCGTAATGGTGTCGAGATGGGGCTTCGGCATGGTCGCAAGCCACGCGTCCGCGACCTCCAGCGCTGTGTCGCGATCGTTGATCTGAGGCGACAAGTAAAGCTCTACCCCATCGCCGGTCACCCGATCCGGCGTCCCCGCAAAGCGCGCGGACATATGTTCAAGCGTCGCGCGGTGAACGGGGTCTATGTTGAGATTGACCAACCGGGCGGCCTGTCTGCGTGCCTCGCGCGGATCAATCTCATGGAGAACGGCCAGCAGCACGGCGAGATGGCGCGTGTGCGCCTCTGTGCCCGGCACAGTCCAGTTCCCTTGTTCAAGAATAAAGGCAATGGCTGCGCTGGCAGCTTGCCCGCTCTGCACCAGATGACGCCAGGCATCCTGTGCCTGTTGCACGTCATCCGTCGCAATGCCCTGTAAAAGGGCCTTAATCGTTACCTGTACACTCATGGTTAACAAACTAGTCGCGATTCGTGGCGAAACTGTGCTGGTTTGGTCCGCGTTTCAGAAACAGTTGGGCGTTAAGGTTAACGCACAGGAAACAGTTCGTGGCCAATTGAGCGACGTGGGTGGGTATCGATCAAACCGGTGCCCTACGACAACAAGTCCACAACACCCTTTCCAGAGGACACCGCCGCCCGTCCCTATGATCAGGAGGCGGTCTCAAACTTCTGGCGGGCAACCTGCGGCGTGGCCAGTATCTTTGAGCTTTATCGGTCGCACTTCGTCGGCAAACAGACCCCGGTTCAGCTTTATTGGCATTCCTTCGATCTGGCCGTGACGTGGTTTTCGGGCCGCGCCCATCCGATGGAGGGTGGGCGGCAGTCCGACCGCGAAGCCTATTCGCACGCGGTCATCTCGGTCGGGTTCTGGCCGGGGGATGATACTTTCCCGCAGGCGGCGTTCTATGGATATGCATATCCAGAGCCCGAGGGCATGAACACAGTGCCACTCAAACCCGCACCGGCGTTTTGGGCGGAAAAGAACGGCGGGGCGCTGGCCATCCTGACCTATGATGACATGCGCGCCTCTGAAAATCCGTCACGCGCGGTGCTGGCCTTTGTCGAAAGCCTGTACGAAGGCGCGGCCAAGAAGGCCGGTTGGCCTGTAGAGGACTTGCGGCACGACTATCGTTAGGGGCCACCCGCAGTTCCGTCGTCGGCCACGGATTGTGCCGCAACCAATGCTAAGGCTGTCTGAGTTCGGCGCGGTACCGTTCGGCCCACTCAAGGCTGATATCATCAGCCAGTTTCGCGACCGGCGTGCCAAGATTGCCCGCCGCAGAGGGGTCTAACCCCAATGCACTCAGCATGCGCGCCACCGTCGCGGGCGAGTCTTCGGAGAGTTCGGCATAACTCAATCTGAGTGGGTTGATCCTTTCGGCATCGAACCAGTTTGCCCAAGACGACTTCGCGGCAGTCAGGTAGTCGATCTTCGCCGCTATTCGGTTAGCATCAAACTCAGGCGGGCGGTCGGGGGCGAGGCGTTCGATCTCGGTCCCATCAGGCGCGCGGTGCCAAAGACCGGTTTGTTCGGCCTTAACGAGCGATATCGCCTGCATCAGCGTGTCGTCACGTTCGAGATATACAAACAAGGTTTTGCCAAACGCCGCAGCGATCCTGGCGGTGTCGCCGTCGGTCATGGGGAACAGCACCGCAAGCTGTGACAGCAGAAATGACCGGCTATCAGCCTGCAGGCGGGTTCCAACCACCCCGGTTCCCGCCGAGCCTGCCAGATGCGCGGCGGCCAGTACGTCCGTCAGCCGCGTGGTTTGGTCGGCTCTGTCGGCTGGGGTCAGGTTAAGGCTCCGCTCCCACGCTCCAAGATCGGGTCGGTGGAAATAAGACTTTGGCGCACCAGCAACACCAGTTGCGGTCAGCAAAGCGCACAACAACGTGCTGCCGCTGCGCGGTGCTGTGCAGAGGATATAGCTGTTATACACCGCCGTCATTCGGTCCTCAGGTTTGGGTCATCTGTGCCGTAACCTCACGCACATGCGGCTTGATGTAAAAGGCCATACTCCGGCCCTTGGGGATATCGGTTTCTTTGAAACACTAGGCAGAACTGCGGCCGCTGAACAGAGGCGTTCCCCTCCAAATGAAAAGGCCCCGCCGAGTGGCAGGGCCTTTTGCAATGTTCTTCGTCGTCCGATCAGTCTGCGGTGAGAAGCGGGGGCTTCTTCGTCGACAGGCGGCGCGTTTCGGGTTCGATCCGCAGGTCCAGCTTGCCGTCCTTGACGCCAACCTTGACCAGCCCGCCCTTGGAGAGCTTGCCGAACAGCAGCTCTTCTGCCAGCGGCTTCTTGATCTCTTCCTGAATGACGCGGCCAAGCGGGCGGGCGCCCATCTTGTCGTCATAGCCCTTCTCGGCCAGCCATTCGGCCGCCGGACGGGTCAGTTCGATCGAGACGTTGCGGTCCATCAACTGCGCTTCAAGCTGAAGCACGAACTTCTCGACCACTTGCAGGATGACCTCTTTCGGCAGGGCGCCAAAGCTGATCACCGCATCCAGACGGTTGCGGAATTCCGGCGTGAACGTGCGTTCGATCGCGGCCTTATCTTCGCCCTCGCGACGGTCGCGGCCAAAGCCGATCGCCTCTTTCGCCTGCTCGGTCGCACCCGCGTTCGAGGTCATGATCAGGATCACATTGCGGAAGTCCACGGACCGGCCATTGTGGTCGGTCAGTGTCCCGTGGTCCATGACCTGCAGCAGGATGTTGAACACATCCGGGTGCGCCTTCTCGATCTCGTCGAGCAGCAGCACACAATGCGGATGCTGGTCCACACCGTCAGTCAACAGACCGCCCTGATCAAAGCCGACATAGCCCGGAGGCGCACCGATCAGACGACTGACCGCGTGCTTCTCCATATATTCCGACATGTCAAAGCGCAGGAGTTCCACACCAAGTGTCGAGGCCAGTTGTTTGGCCACTTCGGTCTTACCCACACCAGTTGGACCAGCGAAGAGATAGTTGCCGATGGGCTTTTCCGGTTCGCGCAGACCCGCACGCGCCAGCTTGATCGAGGCCGACAGCGCCTCGATGGCGTCGTCCTGACCAAACACCACGCGCTTGAGCGTCTTTTCGAGATCCTTGAGCACCTCTGCATCGTCCTTGGACACGTTCTTGGGCGGGATCCGGGCGATCTTGGCGACCACGGCCTCGATCTCCTTCGCGCCGATGGTCTTGCGGCGCTTGGATTCCGCGACCAGATGCTGGGCGGCACCCGCCTCATCAATCACGTCGATGGCCTTGTCGGGCAGCTTGCGGTCGTTGATGTACCGCGCCGACAATTCCACAGCCGTCTTGATCGCGTCGGCAGTGTATTTGATGTCGTGATGCTCTTCGAAATAGGGCTTGAGACCCTTAAGGATCTTGACCGAGTCATCAACCGACGGCTCGGTGACGTCGATCTTCTGGAACCGGCGGCTCAGTGCCCGATCCTTTTCAAAGTGCTGGCGATATTCCTTGTACGTGGTCGACCCCATGCAACGCAGCTTGCCGCCCTGCAACGCAGGCTTGAGCAGGTTCGAAGCATCCATCGCTCCGCCGCTCGTCGCACCGGCGCCGATCACCGTGTGAATTTCGTCGATGAAGAGGATCGCGTCAGGATGCTCTTCCAACTCGGTCACGACCGCCTTCAGACGCTCTTCAAAGTCGCCGCGATAGCGGGTACCGGCCAGCAGCGCGCCCATATCCAGCGAAAAGATCGTGGCGCCCTGAAGCACCTCAGGCGTTTCGCCTTCGACGATCTTCTTGGCCAGACCTTCGGCGATGGCGGTTTTACCCACGCCCGGATCACCCACCAGAAGCGGGTTGTTCTTGCGGCGGCGGCAGAGAACCTGAACGCAGCGCTCGACCTCATGGCTGCGGCCGATCAGCGGGTCCACATCGCCCTGACGCGATTTCGCGTTCAGGTCGACACAGTATTTGGCGAGCGCCGATTCTTTGCCTTCGTCTTCACCGCTGGCCTGCCCGGCTTCCTCTTCCAGATCGCTCGATCCGGTAACAGGGCGCGCTTCGCCAAAGGACGGATCCTTGGCAACGCCATGGGCGATGAAGTTCACCGCATCGTAGCGGGTCATGTCCTGCTCTTGCAGGAAATAGGCTGCATTCGATTCACGTTCGGCAAAGATCGCGACAAGCACGTTGGCCCCGGTCACTTCTGTCCGGCCCGACGACTGCACATGGATCGCGGCACGCTGAATGACGCGCTGGAACGCGGCAGTCGGCACAGCCTCGGACCCATCCACATCGGTGACGAGCGACTGAAGCTCTTGATCGATGAAGGTCTCAAGTGATTTGCGCAACTCGTCCAGATCGACGCTGCACGCCTTCATCACCTTGGCGGCGTCAGGCTCGTCAATCAGGGACAAGAGCAGATGTTCTAGTGTCGCCAACTCATGATGGCGTGCATTGGCCTGGGCCAATGCCGAATGGATGGCTTGCTCGAGTGAATTCGAAAACGACGGCACGTGTGTGTGCTCCTCTGTCTGGGCCGGGGAGGGGAGATTTCGGCCCCACCTGGCCTTGGCCTCTTACACATAAAGTTCGGTTATCTTTCCAAAGCTTCAAGCCTTTTCTTTCCCAAACCCCTCAGTTTTCCCCGTACGCCGCGACCAAATGCCCTGAATGACAAAGAATCGGGCGCTTTCTCAAAACGCGTCCTTGCGCCGACGAATTTCGCCAAAAACCTCGGAATCAGAGGCGTTTTCCATGTTCAAAGCCGATTTCACTGATGGCTCGGAGGCGCGCAAAAACGGATTTGTGGCAAGTTCATCAGAAAGACGTGAAGGAACCGTTGGTTCCCCAATCGCGCGGGCCGTGTCGATCACACGGATGCGAGAGATAAGATCGGAATTCTCAGGTTCAATGGTCTGCGCGAAACGGGCATTGGCCGACGTGTATTCGTGGCCTGAGCAAATGATCGTGTTGGGTGGAAGGGCCGCGAGTTTTGACAGGCTGTCCCACATCTGCGGAAAGGTACCTTCGAACACACGCCCGCATCCCATCGCCATAAGACTGTCGCCCGTGAACGCACCGCGGGCATCGGCGACATAGAATGCGATATGTCCTACCGTGTGCCCCGACACGTCCATGACGGTGACCTCTGACCCTGCGAAGTCGAACGCGTCACCGTCATCCACTGCCCGGTCCAGCGCGGGCAAACGATGCGCATCCGCTGCGCCTCCGGTGATCGTGGCGTTCGGATAGGCGGCCTTCAGGTCATCCACCCCTTGAATGTGGTCGTCGTGGTGATGCGTCAGCCAGATCTCGTCCAGCACCCAATCGCGCAATCCAAGTTCGGCAATGATCGGGGCAGCGTCCGGCGCATCAATCACCGCCGTCAGCCCACTGCCCGTCTCGTGCAGGATGAACGCGTAGTTATCGCTCAGACAGGGGACGGTCACGATCTCAAATGGCATGGTGTTTCCTCGGGCCTTAGGTATGGTCGGGTGCAACTGTTGACCGAACTTGGGCGGGCCGCAATGCACCTTGACGTGCTGGACTTGCGAAAATTCTACTATCGCACCCAACTGGGGCGTGCGGCGCAAAAGTCGATCCGCGACCAAGTTGTGCGCCTGTGGCCCGAAGCCAAGGGTCAGTCGGTTGTGGGATTTGGCTTCGCGGCCCCGCTGTTGCGTCCGTTTCTGAAGGATGCCCGCCGCGTTATGGCGCTGATGCCGGGCCAGCAGGGTGTGATGCCCTGGCCCGCCGGGCAGGAAAACGTCTCCGTCCTGGTGGATGAGACGCTCTGGCCGATTGAAACCGGCCACGTCGACAAGCTGATCCTGCTACATGGGTTAGAGACCAGCGAATACCCCGGACGGCTTTTGGATGAATGCTGGCGCGTGTTGGGGCCGGGGGGACATGTGCTTTTCATTGTGCCCAATCGCGCGGGCATGTGGTCGAGCGCGGATAAGACCCCGTTCGGATATGGTCGCCCCTATTCCCTGACGCAGTTGGAAAATCAGTTACGCCAGCATCAGTTCCTGCCCGAACGTCACGTGGCCGCGCTGTTTCAACCGCCGTCAGACCGGCACTTCTGGCTTAAGACGGGCCGCTTTTGGGAGGCCACGGGTCAAAAGCTTTCCAGTCGCTACGCGGGTGGGGTTTTGATGGTGGAAGCGACCAAAAACGTCACCGCTCCGACGCGCCCCGGCCTGCCCGAGGCGGTGGCCAAGCCGTTGCAGGTTCTGGACGGTCTGGCGGTGCCCGAAGTGAAACCCATCTGACGCCGGACGCGGCGCGGAATCGGGGGCAAATGGCACCAAAAACGGCATATAATTTGCCTCTTTGATGAGCATTCGGTCGCAGGTCAATTTAACCCTCTGAATTCGTTAAAAATTTGGTAGCACGTCTGAGAGGCGAAGGCGGTTGCGAGGTTCAGCAAGCTCTGTTAAGCCCACGCTGATTTTGCCGCACCCGCGAAATGGGTGGCGGCCAAGACCATCGCCACCCCGTGCAAACGCGCAGGGGAGGCGGCCAAGAACCGGAAGGGTGGACGTGTCCGAACCTACTTCGATTTCGACCGGCATCGCCGCACGCTATGCCACGGCCATTTTCGATCTGGCCAAAGAAGACAACGCTCTCGACAAGCTGGAAAGTGACGTTGACGCCATGGCAGCTGCCCTGGACGAAAGCGCCGACCTGCGCGACATGATCGCGTCCCCAGTCTATAGCCGCGAAGAGCAGGCGACCGGCATCGGTGCCGTCGCTGACAAGATGGGTGTAAGCGCGACGCTGAAGAACGCGCTGGCCCTGATGGCGTCCAAGCGTCGCCTTTTCGCTCTGCCACAGGTCGCCGCGCAGCTGCGCGAGATGATCGCGGAAGAAAAGGGCGAAGTTACTGCCGAGGTCGCCTCGGCCAAGGAATTGACCAAAACGCAATCGGACAAGCTGGTGTCGTCCCTGTCCGAACGCGTTGGCAAAACCGTCAAACTGAATACAACCGTTGATGAAAGCCTCATCGGCGGTCTTGTTGTTAAGGTAGGCTCGACCATGATCGATACGTCGGTCCGGTCCAAGCTTGCCGCACTCCAAAACACGATGAAAGAGGTTGGATAATGGCAATCCAAGCAGCCGAAATCTCTGCGATCCTCAAGGACCAGATTAAAAACTTTGGCCAAGAGGCCGAAGTCGCCGAAGTGGGCCGTGTGCTCTCGGTCGGAGACGGGATTGCCCGTGTCTATGGCCTCGACAACGTCCAGGCGGGTGAGATGGTGGAATTCCCCGGTGGCATCCGGGGTATGGCGCTGAACCTCGAAACCGACAACGTCGGTATCGTGATCTTCGGCGACGACCGCGATATTAAAGAAGGTGACGTTGTTAAGCGGACCTCTTCGATCGTGGACGTTCCCGTTGGCGAAGGCCTTCTGGGTCGCGTTGTCGACGGTCTGGGCAACCCGCTGGACGGCAAGGGCCCCATCGCGGCAACCGAGCGTCGTGTTGCTGACGTCAAAGCACCCGGCATCATCCCGCGTAAATCGGTGCACGAGCCGATGGCAACGGGCCTTAAGTCCGTGGACGCCATGATCCCGATCGGCCGTGGTCAGCGCGAACTGATCATTGGCGACCGTCAGACCGGTAAAACGGCTGTGGCTCTGGACACGATCCTGAACCAGAAAGTCTATAACGACGCCGCTGGCGACGATGAATCAAAGAAGCTCTACTGCGTCTACGTTGCTGTTGGCCAAAAACGGTCGACCGTTGCGCAGCTGGTGAAGAAGCTCGAAGAGACCGGCGCGATTGAATATTCGATCGTCGTTGCGGCGACCGCTTCCGACCCTGCACCGATGCAGTACCTTGCCCCTTACGCGGCAACTGCGATGGGCGAATACTTCCGCGACAACGGCCGTCACGCGCTGATGATCTATGACGATCTGTCCAAGCAAGCTGTGTCCTACCGTCAGATGTCGCTGCTTCTGCGCCGTCCGCCCGGACGTGAAGCTTACCCCGGTGACGTTTTCTATCTTCACTCGCGCCTTCTGGAGCGTTCGGCGAAGATGAACGAAGATCACGGTGCAGGCTCGCTGACCGCGCTGCCAATCGTGGAAACCCAAGGCGGCGACGTGTCGGCCTTTATTCCGACCAACGTGATCTCGATCACCGACGGTCAGATCTTTCTTGAAACCGAACTGTTCTACCAAGGCATCCGCCCTGCGGTGAACACAGGTCTTTCGGTGAGCCGGGTTGGTTCGTCCGCACAGACCAAGGCGATGAAATCGGTCGCTGGTCCGGTCAAACTGGAACTGGCTCAGTACCGTGAGATGGCCGCGTTCGCGCAATTCGGTTCGGACCTCGACGCCGCTACGCAGCGCTTGCTGAACCGTGGTGCACGTCTGACCGAACTGATGAAGCAGCCGCAGTATTCGCCGCTGACCAACGCCGAGATCGTGATCGTCATCTATGCTGGCGTGAACGGCTACCTCGACGGGATCGAAACCCGCGATGTGGGCCGGTTCGAGCAAGGTCTCGTGACGCAACTGCGCGCCAAGAACCAGGACCTGCTGGACGACATCACCAACAACGACCGCAAAGTGTCGGGCGAGTTGGAGGACAAGATCAAAGCCGCGCTGGACTCCTACGCCAGCACGTTCGCCTGATCGGGGGTCGGGAGCGCTTAGATGCCCAGCCTTAAGGACCTCAAACTCAGGATCGAAAGTGTCAAGTCGACGCGGAAGATCACCAAAGCGATGCAGATGGTCGCTGCGGCAAAACTGCGCCGGGCCGAAGAGGCTGCGCAGGCCGCACGACCCTATGCAGAACGCTTTAACGGCGTGATGGCCGGTCTTGCCGCAGGCATGGCCGGGTCCGACGCTGCGCCTCTTTTGATGCGCGGCACTGGTAACGATCAGACCCATCTTCTGGTTGTTATGACGGCGGAACGCGGCCTGTGTGGCGGCTTTAATTCCTCCATCGTGAAACTTGCACGCAGCCACGCGCAAGAGCTTGTCGGCCAAGGCAAGACGGTCAAGATCCTGACCGTCGGCAAAAAAGGCCGCGAACAGCTTAAGCGTGACTTTGCGGAGGCTCAGATCGGCCATGTCGACCTGAGCGAGGTCAAGCGCGTCGGATACGATAATGCCCAAGGCATTGCCGCCGATGTGCTGGCACGCTTTGATGCAGGCGAGTTTGACGTTGCAACGCTGTTCTATTCGGAATTCCGCAGCGTGATCAGCCAGGTGCCCACCGCACAGCAGGTCATCCCCGCGAAGTTCGAAGACAGCGAAGATGATGGCGCGTCGACGCTCTATGATTACGAGCCCGACGAAGAAGCGATCCTGACCGATCTGTTGCCGCGCGGTGTCGCGACGCAGGTTCTGTCGGCGCTTTTGGAAAACGCCGCGTCCGAGCAAGGCGCCCGTATGGCCGCCATGGACAACGCAACCCGCAACGCTGGTGACATGATCGACAAGCTGACCATTCAGTACAACCGCTCGCGTCAGGCGGTCATCACCAACGAACTGATCGAGATCATTTCGGGCGCCGAGGCGCTCTAGAAGAACCGGAGACGATAAATGGCAAACGCAAAAGGCAAAGTCACTCAGGTGATCGGCGCCGTTGTCGACGTGCAGTTCGACGACCATCTGCCCGAGATCCTGAACGCATTGGAAACCGACAACAACGGTAAGCGTCTGGTTCTTGAGGTTGCTCAGCACCTGGGCGAAAACACCGTCCGCACCATCGCGATGGACAGCTCCGAAGGGCTGGTTCGCGGTCAGCCCGTGACCGACACAGGTGGCCCGATCACCATGCCGGTGGGCGACGCAACGCTGGGCCGGATTATGAACGTTGTTGGTGAAGCCATCGACGAAAAGGGCGAAGTTGAATCGGCCGAACGTCGCGCGATCCACCAGCCTGCCCCTGAATTCGTCGACCAGTCGACCGAGCAGGAAATCCTCGTCACCGGTATCAAGGTGATCGACCTCCTCGCGCCCTACGCGAAGGGTGGTAAGATCGGCCTCTTCGGCGGTGCCGGCGTTGGCAAGACCGTTCTTATTCAGGAACTGATCAACAACATCGCGAAAGTGCACTCGGGGTATTCGGTGTTCGCAGGTGTTGGTGAGCGGACCCGTGAAGGGAACGACCTTTACTACGAATTCATCGAATCCGGCGTTATCAACGCCGATGATCTGTCCAAGTCGAAAGTGGCCCTTGTCTATGGCCAGATGAACGAGCCTCCAGGAGCACGTGCACGTGTGGCTCTGTCCGGTCTGACACTGGCCGAACAGTTCCGCGATGCCTCCGGTACGGACGTTCTGTTCTTCGTCGATAACATCTTCCGCTTCACGCAGGCGGGTTCAGAGGTGTCGGCGCTTCTGGGTCGTATTCCTTCGGCTGTGGGCTATCAGCCAACACTCGCGACCGACATGGGCGCGCTGCAGGAACGCATCACCTCGACCAAGGCGGGTTCGATTACGTCCGTGCAGGCCATCTACGTGCCTGCGGATGACTTGACCGACCCTGCTCCGGCAACGTCGTTTGCGCACCTCGACGCGCAGACCGTTCTCAGCCGTGCGATTTCGGAACTGGGCATCTACCCTGCTGTGGACCCGCTCGATTCCAACTCGCGTCTGATGGACCCTGCGATTGTGGGCGAAGAGCACTACGGTGTGGCCCGCGACGTTCAGGGGATCCTCCAGCGCTACAAGTCGCTGCAGGACATCATCGCGATCCTCGGGATGGACGAACTGTCGGAAGAGGACAAGCTGACCGTGGCCCGCGCCCGGAAGATCCAGCGCTTCCTCTCGCAGCCGTTCCACGTGGCCGAGGTGTTCACCGGTTCGCCCGGCGTTCAGGTGCCGCTCGAAGACACGATCGCATCGTTCAAGGCTGTTGTGGCTGGCGAATATGACCACCTTCCCGAAGGCGCCTTCTACATGGTTGGCGGTATCGACGAAGTGGTTGCCAAAGCCGAGAAAATGGCTGCCGAAGCGGCCTAAGGAGAAACCATGGCAGATGTCATGAAATTCGATCTGGTCTCACCCGAGCGCGCTCTGCTCTCGGGTCAGGCGAAATCGGTCCAGATTCCCGGTGCGGATGGTGACATGACGGCAATGCCGGATCATGCGCCAACCATCACCACGCTGCGCCCCGGTGTCCTGACGGTCGAACTGACCGACGGTACGCAGGAGTTTGCAGTGACCGGTGGCTTTGCCGAGATCACGGCTGAAGGCACCACGGTCCTGGCCGAGCGCGCCTATCCCAAGGCGTCCGAGCATCGCGAGGCGATCTCGGGCCACCTCGAAGAGGCCAAAACAGCTGCGGCCTCGGCCGATGGTGATGGCAAGGATATCGCGGAAAAGCTTGTTTCTGATATCGAACAGCTTCTTGAGAATATGGTCTGACGCGCTGACGCGATACGATCTGATCTGAAGGGCCCTGCATTTGCGGGGCCTTTTCTTTTTGAAAGGGTCACGAGCCGCTGGCGCGCAACACGGCGATTTTTTCGATGTCTCACCCAAATGGGGGATGCGAATCGTCCGTGGTTGCTTCTAGTTTGGCTTCGCTCGGGACGCTCCCGGCGACACCCGCCACGCTTCGCTTGCGAACTCGTGGTGCTGACACGAAGGGCGTCCCGACATCTTCCCTGATTTGACCTCCGACACCCGCGCGCCGTCAGGCGCGCGCGTACCGGAACTGACCCTCGTAAACCGGCTCAAGCGTCTCGTGGTTGAACAGTGACGAAACCGAGGTCCCGTTCCACGTGTTCAGGATTGCTTGCGCAAAGATGGGCGCGGTCGAGATGATGCGGATATTCGGCGCGGCGGACACGGCTGGAGTGGGCTCAATCGTATCTGTGATCACAAGGTTCTTCATGACCGACTTCGTGACACGCTCAACCGCCGGGCCGCTAAGAACGCCGTGGG
>JABSSC010000030.1 GCA_013214635.1 Paracoccaceae bacterium
CCGGTTGGTATGCGTTCATCGTGCCGGGCATCATCTTCTACGGCATCTTCTCGGGTCGTCTGACCCCAACCGAAGCTGGTGCAACGGCGGTTATCGCCACAATCCTGATGGGCTTCATCCTAGGCACGCTAAAATTTGCGGATTTCCCATCAATGCTCGTCAGTTCCGCTAAGGTGAACGGCGTGATCCTCCCGATCATTGCTTTCTCCGCACCGTTGGCCGAAGCACTGGCGATCATGGGTGTGCCGCAGGGCTTCGTGACTTCTGCGACAAGCCTGACAAACGAACCATGGATCTTGATCCTTCTAATGATCGGTATCTTGATCGCATCGGGTTGTGTGATGGAAACCACGCCAAACATCGTGATCTTGGCGCCAATCCTGATGCCTCTGGCTGAGAACATCGGCATGAACGAAATTCAGTTCTGCATCATGATGATTACCGCACTGGGTGTTGGGTTCATCACCCCACCGCTTGGGCTGAACCTCTTCGTAGTGTCCGGCATTACGGGTGAATCGATCCTCAAGATCGCGGCCCGCGCTGTGCCTTTCGTGCTGTGTATGTTCATCGTGGTGCTATTCATTGCTTATGTCCCGTCAGTGTCGACGACACTTCTTCCAGATATCTACAAATAGGGAGTTCTCGCTATGGCTGTAGAATACTTAAAAAAAGCGGATTTGACGTCGTCGAGTGGCGCGTCTGACGTGCATGACACGGTTGTGTCGATCCTGTCTGAGATTGAGGCAGGGGGAGATGCGGCGGCGCTGGAGTATGCGGCGAAGTTTGATCGCTATGAGGGCAATGTTATCCTGACGCAGGACGAGATTGACGCGGCGATTGAACTGGTGCCGGAGAAGCTCAAGGCCGACATCCGCTTTGCCCATGACAACGTCAAACGCTTTGCCGAGCTTCAGAAAAGCACCGTGGCCGATGTGGAGATGGAGATCCAGCCGGGCTTTGTCGCCGGTCAAAAGGCGATCCCCGTGGATGCGGCAGGCTGCTATGTGCCAGGCGGGCGCTATAGCCATATCGCAAGCGCGATCATGACAGTGACCACGGCGAAGGTCGCTGGCTGCAAACATATCACGGCCTGTTCTCCTCCGCGCCCCGGCGTCGGTGTCGCCCCTGCGATCATCTATGCGGCCCATATCTGCGGTGCCGATACGATCATGGCGATGGGCGGTGTGCAGGGCGTTGCGGCGATGACCTTTGGCCTTTTTGGCCTGCCGAAAGCCAATATCCTTGTGGGCCCCGGCAATCAGTTCGTGGCAGAGGCCAAGCGCATCCTCTTTGGCCGCGTGGGCATCGACATGATCGCAGGGCCGACCGACAGCCTGATCCTCGCTGACAAGGACGCGGACCCGCATATCGTGGCGACTGATTTGGTCTCTCAGGCCGAGCATGGCTACAACTCTCCGGTCTGGCTGGTCACGGATGACCGCGCGCTGGCCGAAGATGTAATGGCTCGCGTGCCTGCACTGATCGATGACCTGCCAGAACTCAATGGCGACAACGCCCGTGCGGCCTGGCGCGACTATGCGGAGGTGATCCTCTGTGCCGACCGCGAAGAGATGGCCGCGACCTCGGATTCTTACGCGCCTGAGCATCTGACAGTGCAGGCGGAGGACATTGACTGGTGGTTGGAGCGTCTCACTTGCTATGGCTCGCTTTTCTTGGGCGAAGAGACAACTGTCTCTTACGGCGACAAGGCCTCTGGCACGAACCACGTGCTGCCGACGTCAGGTGCGGCGAATTACACCGGGGGTCTGAGTGTGCATAAGTACATGAAGATCGTCACATGGCAGCGCGCCACGCGCGAGGCGTCCAAGGACGTCGCCATCGCCACCGCACGCATCAGCCGCCTAGAAGGCATGGAAGGCCACGCCCGCGCCGCAGACGTCCGCCTCGCCAAATACTTCCCAGGGCAAAACTTTGATCTAACGGCAGAAGAATAAAGCTGCTGCTCCGCCAAGAAAGGACCATTGATGAACCTCGACAAAAAGATCACGGATGATCTTGTTGCGAATGACATCTCTTTTGTGACCACCGTGCCGTGTAAGCAGCTGGCCGGTGTGATTGAAGAGATCGACCAGCACCCAGATATCTTCCACATCCCGTCGAACAAAGAAGACGAAGGCATGGGGCTTTGTGCTGGGGCTTGGATGGGCGGGAAACGCCCGATGATCATCATGCAGAACACCGCGATTGGTGTGACGATCAACACGCTGGCGACGCTGACGCAATACTACCGCATGCCTCTGCCGATGCTGATCAGCTACCGCGGAGAGCTACGCGAGCCTGTCGCCTGTCAGGTGGAAATGGCCGTGCACACTAAGGCGCTGCTGGCGCAGATGAACATCCCGACCTATCACTTCCACAACCAGTCGGATGTCGAAGAGCTCGACATGATCCTGAAGTACACCTTCATGTGCAACAAACCCGTCGCGATCCTCACAGACGCGAACTTTTGGGGAGGCTATGGCGACCAATGATCCGTTCTGAGATTTTGAAAGAAATAGCCCCGATCCTGAAAGACCAGCTGATCGTCTGCAATATCGGTATTCCGAGCCAAGAGCTGCATGCGATCATGGACCAGCCGAGCAATTTCTACATGCTGGGCACGATGGGGCTTGCCTCCTCGATTGGGCTGGGCGTGGCACTGGCACAGGACAAAACGGTGATCTCAATTGACGGCGATGGCTCTGTCCTGACGAATCTTGGCACACTGCCGACCATCGGGAACAACATGCCGAAGAACTACATCCTGATGATCATCGACAATGGGTCCTATGGCTCGACCGGCGATCAACCGACCTACACGGGCCGCAAAACCGACCTCGCCGCCATGGCGCGCGCGGCGGGTTGCGACAACGTGGTTGAAGTGCAGGACGTGGACACTGGCAAAGCCTTGCAAGAGGCCATCGACGCTCAAGTCGGCACGGTGATGGTGGTCAAATGCGACAGCGGCAACGCCAAGATGCCTGTCATCACCATGGACCCCGTCATCATCAAAGACCGCTTTATGAAAGCGATCGAGGCTTGATAGGGACCGCGGCCCATATCCACTCCAGCGAGGACGCGCGCAGGATCGCGAAGCGCAAGCTGCCTTGGATGGTGTTCGATTATATCGACGGGGCCGCAGGAAATGAAACGGGGGCCGCACGACATCGTGCGGCCCTTGATGCTGTCACGCTCCCGACGCGCATCCTACGCGATGTGAGCCAGCGCGATTTGTCCACCAAGCTTTTTGGTGTGGAAACCGCCGTCCCGTTTGGCATTGCACCTATGGGCATGTGCAACCTCTCTGGCCCCGGCGCAGATTTGATGCTGGCGCGGTTGGCGGCGAAATATCGAGTGCCGCATGGCGTTTCGACCGTGGCCTCAACTCCGATGGAGAAGATCCTTGAGGTGTCCGAAGGCCACGCGTGGTTCCAGCTCTATTTCAGCGGCGATGGCGTTGGGACATTCAAACTGGTCGAGCGGGCGAAGACGGCGGGGTATCAGACACTTGTGCTGACCGTGGATGTGCCAGAGGTCGGACGTCGGACGCGCGAGTTGCGGCATGGGTTCAAGATGCCGTTTCGGATCGGGCCAAAGCAGTTTGTCGATTTCGCGCTACATCCCGTTTGGTCGATTTCATCGCTTTTGGCGGGCAAGCCCGATATGGCGAACTTCCACATGGATGGGTTTGAATTTGACCGGACCGAGAGCCGCGCAAAGGCTGATTGGGACACCCTAAGAAGACTGCGCGACGCATGGCCCGGCAATCTGGTGGTGAAGGGGGTGTTGAACGTCGAGGATGCTGTGACTTTGAAGGCTGCAGGTGTGGATGCCGTGCAAGTCTCGAGCCATGGAGCCCGCCAATTGGAGAGTGTGCCTACACCTATTGATGTTGTCAGGCCGATGCGAGAGGCCTTGGGGCCGGATTTCCCTTTGCTCTTCGACAGTGGGCTGAGGTCTGGCGAGGACGTGCTGAAAGTTATGTCTGAAGGGGCGGATTTTGCGTTCTTCGGACGGCCGTTGCAGTTTGCGATCGCGGCAGCGGGGGAAAAAGGGCTGGCTGCGCTTTGGGATGTGTTGACGGATGAGATGTCGATCGCGATGGCGCAGATGGGGGTGACAAAAGTGCGGGATGTGAGGCGAAGCGGATAGCTTCAACCAGTTCTAAGAAATTCAAAAAGGCCGCTGCGTATTGCAACGGCCTTTTTCTATTTCCACCGTGTGCTGACCCCGCGCTTTCGGTGATTGTTGCCAATCACCTGACGTGCGGCGTCACACGGTCGGGTGGTGGTTCAGATTACCGATTATTCGGTAATCTTGGAAACCACACCCGCACCAACAGTGCGGCCGCCTTCGCGGATCGCAAAGCGCAAGCCTTCTTCCATCGCGATTGGGGCGATCAGCTCAACGTCGAACTTCAGGTTGTCGCCTGGCATAACCATCTCTGTACCTGCTGGCAGGTTCACTGTGCCGGTCACGTCAGTCGTACGGAAGTAGAACTGTGGACGGTAGTTCGCAAAGAATGGTGTGTGACGTCCGCCTTCTTCCTTTGTCAGGATATAGGCTTCTGCTTCGAACTTTGTGTGTGGCTGAACCGAACCTGGCTTCACCAGAACCTGACCACGCTCAACGCCATCACGATCCACACCACGCAAAAGCGCACCGATGTTGTCGCCTGCTTCGCCGCTGTCGAGCAGCTTGCGGAACATTTCAACACCTGTACATGTGGTCTTGGATGTGTCGCGGATACCAACGATTTCGATTTCGTCGCCCACGTTGATCACGCCACGCTCCACACGGCCTGTCACAACAGTGCCACGGCCAGAGATTGAGAACACGTCCTCGATTGGCATCAGGAACGGCTGGTCCACAGCACGTGCTGGTGTTGGGATGTAGCTGTCGACTGCTTCCATCAGAGCTTTGATGGAATCTTCACCGATCTCGTTGTCACGGCCTTCCATCGCTGCCAGAGCAGAGCCCTTGATGATCGGAATATCGTCACCTGGGTATTCGTATTCGTTCAGCAGCTCGCGGATTTCCATCTCAACGAGTTCCAGCAGCTCTTCGTCGTCAACCTGATCAACTTTGTTCATGTAGACAACGATGTAGGGGATACCAACCTGACGGCCGAGCAGAATGTGCTCACGTGTCTGTGGCATTGGGCCGTCGGCTGCGTTCACAACCAAGATCGCGCCGTCCATCTGAGCCGCACCGGTGATCATGTTCTTGACGTAGTCAGCGTGACCTGGGCAATCCACGTGCGCGTAGTGACGATCAGCAGTTTCATACTCAACGTGTGCTGTTGAGATGGTGATGCCGCGGGCCTTCTCTTCTGGCGCACCGTCGATCTGGTCGTACGC
>JABSSC010000299.1 GCA_013214635.1 Paracoccaceae bacterium
CCGGCTTTGAGGCCAAATCGTCCGAGCATCGGTTGATCGTATTCGACCGACCAGACGATGTTTGGACGGCCCGAGATGTCGTTGCCATCAAGATCGTCTGGATCGGCACCGGCCAAGATATCGGCTGCAGGTATCGCCTCCAACAATCCAAGTCCGATCATTTGCGGCGCAACGCGCGGGCTTAGCATCGCCTCGGGATGCAAGGCACCATAGCCGAGGTCTTCAGCCGAGTAAGTTGGCTTTCTGAGCCACGCCGTTTCGCCGCCGGAAAGCGCGACTTCAATCTCCTCATAGTCGATCTGAAGGCGATACTCGGCGGGATGTCCGGCAAGGCTGAAGTCCTGAAGCTGGGTGCCATAGTTGGGATCTGGTCGTGTGGCGATATAGTCCTCGATCTCGGTGATCGCGTCCTTTGGCTCACCTGGGATCGACACACGCAGAAACATTGAAATCGAGTTATCCAATGGTCCTTCTGGCGGATGGCCTCGTCCATCCTTGATGTGGCACCGCTGGCACGACCGCGCGTTATAAAGCGGGCCAAGCCCGTCAGAGGCCAGCGTCGAAGATGGGGATGACACCCAAAGCTTTTTGAACAGGCCGTTGCCGACCTTGAAGTTCAGTTCATCCTCAAACGTGATGTTCCCCGAGGGCAGAGAGAACGCGTTTGAGTTGTTGGTGGCCCGCACCGACGCGGCGCCTGCGGACTTTGCTTCAAACCGCTCTGGCGCATCGAAACTCTCAGGGGCGGAGAGTATCTCCGCAATCCGCGCCGCCTCTGCATCGGTGCGCGGCAGGATGTTGAGATGTGGTTCGTCGAAAGGGCCCGCCATTGCGGCGGACCCGATCACGGCAACACAAGCTGCACGAAGGAGTAACGTCATTTGCCCCTCAGGCTTTGCTGACGCATTTATTGGAACACCGCGTCAGGGTTGTCGAGACTA
Source organism: Paracoccaceae bacterium (assembly GCA_013214635.1). Classification (GTDB taxonomy): domain Bacteria; phylum Pseudomonadota; class Alphaproteobacteria; order Rhodobacterales; family Rhodobacteraceae; genus JABSSC01. The sequence goes on from JABSSC010000299.1 coordinate 942, forward strand.
TCGGAGCCTTCGAACTCAATGGCATCAACGCCAAGTGTCGCAACCACACGTTCGATTGAGCGCGTCTGGTCAATAAGGGCGTTGACGCCGCCCATGATCAGAGCTTCGCCGCCGGCATTGCCGCGCTCAAGCATCTGGTCATAACGGAACCCTGCTTCGGCGGCGGTCTTGATCTGACCAAGCCGACGCATTGTCATCGACAGCTTGCTCTGCATCTCTGCGTCCAGTGCTGCGTCCGTTTCTGCCACCAATGCGCTCAGTGAGGCACCGCCCACTGTGGTGCCGTCGATCGTCACATACTCACCCAGATAGATATTTTGGATACCCAATCCGTCATAGTAGTGGCTGTTGTGTGTGTTGTCGGAAAAGCAGTCATGCTCTTCTTCCGGGTCGTTCAGCATGAGCCCCAGGCGCATCCGCTCGCCGGCTTGTTCGCCATAAGAAAGCGAGCCCATCCCTGTGAGGATAGTTGCGATGCCTGCGTTTTCATCGGACATCAGTTCCGTCCGGGCTGCGCCGCGTGATCCCCACTGATCGACCATCCATTCAAGGTCAGAGACCAGCAAATCCGTCGCCGCTTTCAGATACTGACCGCGACGGTCACAGTTACCGCCTGTGCAGTTGTCACCCATGGCATAGTCCGTGAAAGGCCGCTCGCCCGCGCCAGTGCCATGACCATTGAGATCCTGGCCCCAAAGCAGAAACTCAATTGCGTGATAGCCCGTGGCCACATTCGCCTCGACACCATCGGCTTCGTGAAGAACCTCTTCGAGAAGCTGTGGCGTGATTTCAGATGCATCAATTGTTTCACCTGACAGCGTGAATGAAGGATTGGCAACCACATTCAGAACTGCAAACTCGTTCTCGTCCGAGGGTCCACCGTAAGACGCGTCAACATAGTCGATCAGACCTTCATCAAGCGGCCAGGCATTCACCTTGCCTTCCCAGTCATCAACAATGGCATTGCCGAACCGGTAAACCTCGGTCTGCTGATAAGGAGCTCGCGATGCCAGCCATGC
>JABSSC010000300.1 GCA_013214635.1 Paracoccaceae bacterium
GCGGCGGCGAGATCAGCAGCGCTATTCACCGCCCGGTAGGGGGCGGTTTTGAGGCCGAGGCCGGTGAGAAAGTCTTTCTCGGTCAGGCGGTCTTGGCTGGTTTCAAGCGCCTTGCGGCCGGGGTGGATGGGCCGAAGCGCTACGAGGTGATCAAGCGCTGCGGCGGGGATGTTTTCGAACTCGTAAGTGATGACATCCACGCTTTCAGCAAAGCCGGTAAGCGCGACGAGGTCGTCATAGGCGGCTGTGGTGACAGTAGCGGCCACCTGGCCGGCTGGCGGGGCGGCGGCGGGTTCGTAGATGTGACATTGAAAGCCCAAACGAGAGGCCGCTACAGAGAGCATTCGGCCCAGCTGGCCACCGCCGAGGATGCCGATGGTGGCGCCGGGGGCCAGTTGGTCAGTCATCTTGCGGCTCCTGCGGGATGGAGGCGGAAAGGGTATCGCGCCAAGCATCGAGGCGTGCGGCCAGCGCATCGTCATGGGTGGCGAGGATCCCAGCGGCCATGAGACCCGCATTTGTTGCACCAGCCGCCCCGATGGCCATGGTGGCCACGGGAAAGCCGCGGGGCATTTGCACGATGGAATAAAGCGAATCGACGCCGGAGAGCGCCTTGGTCAGTATTGGTACGCCGATCACCGGTACCCGGGTTTTTGATGCCATCATGCCGGGCAGATGCGCTGCCCCGCCCGCGCCTGCGATAATCACTTTGAGACCGCGACCCGTCGCCTCCTTCCCGTAGGACCAGAGCCGGTCGGGCGTGCGGTGGGCGGAGACGATGCGGCTTTCGTGAGAGATGCCAAGCTCCTCCAGCACGGCGACCGCCTCTTTCATCGTGGGCCAATCCGATTGCGATCCCATGATCACGCCTACGTCGATATCTGCCATGTTGTACCTGCCTCATCGTCAGAGCGGCGCACTATAGTCAGACGCGGGCGGTGCGCAATTGCCTAAGCGATGATGTCAGGCGTCAGGCGATCTTCGATCAGGGCGATGCGGTCTTTCAGCATCAACTTGCGCTTTTTCATGCGGCGCACCGTCAGTGGGTCGGAGACGTTTTTTTCCTCTAATGCGACGATAGCCTCATCGAGGTCGCGGTGTTCACGTTTGAACACCTCAAGCTCGACGCGGAGCACGTCGTCGGTTTTCATAGAGAGATCAGAGCGGACGTTCATCGGTTGGTTCGACTCGGCTGGCAGGTTGCACATGTATACCGTTGAACGGTGTGTCACGCATAGCCTTGTTGAACCGGAAATTTGACCCCATATTGAAGGCATCCGCCGCCGTCTTGGGGCGGGAACCAAACGTCGCTTTTATAAAGGGCGGGATATATGACGACAAAGACACTGGGGCTCTATCCCCATATGCTGGGGTTTGAACACCTCGAACGGCTTTTGGAACGCTCTGCCAAGGGTGGCAATGACGGATATCCGCCGTTCAATATTGAACAAACCTCTGACTATTCCTTTCGCATCACGCTCGCGGTTGCGGGTTTTGGTGAAAGCGATCTGGCCATCACGGTGGAAGATCGGCAGCTGGTGATCCGGGGGCGGCAGCGCGAACCGGAGCAGGAACGCATATTTTTGCATCGCGGGATCGCGGCGCGGCAGTTTCAGCGCAGCTTTGTTTTGGCCGATGGGGTCGAAGTGGGCGAAGCTGTGATGGAGAACGGGCTTTTGCATGTGGATCTCACACAGGCGAAGCCCGAGACGATTGTGCAGACCATCAACATAAGGAAGGGATAAGTCATGCAGACCAAAATTGATTTCTCAGCCGATGAGACACGGATGGTGTATGTGAAGCCGGTGGCAGTATCTGACCTGCCACAGGATGTGCAGACGCAGGCGGATGGGTTGGACCAGATATTCTCCGTCCATGACGCCGAAGGCACGCAGCTTGCGCTGGTTGCGGACCGCAAGCTGGCCTTTATGCTGGCGCGGGAACAC
>JABSSC010000301.1 GCA_013214635.1 Paracoccaceae bacterium
GGTCGGCCTGACTGCCCAGTTTGCTTTGGAACGTCACATGCTCCAGCGGGGCCGCCATCCCGGTCAGCCCGACCGTTTCAACCGTGCGCAGGTCGTTTTCCCAAAAGAACTTGGCGTCCGACAAACGGGCCGACAGAACCTTTTGGTTCCCCGCAAGGATCGTCGCACCATTATCCGTCGTTTCACGGTTGGCGACGGTCACGAATTTCTCGATCCGCTTGGTCTTGGGGTTGCGAACGGAAAAGAACTTCTGATGCTCTTTCATCGAGGTCTGGAGCACTTCAGGCGGAAGCCCGAGGAAATCCGCGCCGATATCGCCCATCAGCACGACGGGCCATTCTACCAGCCCCGCAACCTCGGCCAACAACCCCTTGTCCTCAACCACCTCAAGCCCTTGGGCAAAGGCCATGTTCGTGGCATCGGCCCAGATGTGCTCCGCCCGTTCCTCAGACGACAGCACGACATGCGCCGCTTTCAGCTGACGCTCATAATCCTCAAAGGATGTCACTTTGAACGCGCCCGGCGCCATGAAGCGATGCCCCCATGACGTGTCACCCGATGTGATCCCGTCGACATCCATCGGCACAACTTCGGCACCCGCGTCATCCGTCAGGATGCACAGGATCGAATGAAGCGGACGCACCCAGCGCAGCGTCCCCGCCCCCCAGCGCATGGATTTGGGCCAGGGGAAGTTGCGGATCGCGCCTTCCAGCACCTCCGCCACAATCTCGGTTGCCGGGCGTCCGGGCTTGTCGATCACCGCAAACCAGACCTGCCCCTTTGTGTCGTCGCGCGCCTCAAGCTGATCTTTGGTCAGGCCGGTTGAACGCAAGAACCCGTCCAGCGCCTTTTCCGGCGCGTCCACGCGCGGACCTTTCCGCTCTTCCCGCACGGCGGGGCTTTCGGTCAAAAGCCCCTCAACCGCCAGCGTCAGACGGCGCGGCGTCGAAAACGCGGCAGCCCCGGCATAGGTCAGACCCGCCTCGACCAGACCATCGGTCACCAGCTTTTTGAGATCAGCCGCCGCACGCGACTGCATCCGCGCGGGAATTTCCTCGGAAAAGAGTTCGATCAGAAGGTCTGGCATTGGGGCCTCAGAAGGTCAGGAACCACTGGATCATGAAGGAGTTCGCGATATCCACGAAGAAGGCCGAGATCAACGGCAAAACGATAAATGCCAGCGGTGCAGCCCCATATCGTTTGGTCACGGCGGTCATATTGGCAATCGCGGTCGGCGTCGCACCAAGGCCAAAGCCGCCAAACCCTGCCGACAAAACGCAGGCGAAATAGTTCTGGCCCATCACGCGGTAGACCACGAACAGGCAGAAGGTGATCGTGACCAAGGTCTGCGCCCCCAGCACCACAAGCAAAGTCGTGCCAAGCCCCGCGAGCGTCCAAAGCTGAAGCGACATCAGAGACATCGCCAGAAAAACGCCCAGCGCAAATTCCGACACCATGGCAAGCGTGGGCGAATGCTGCACCGTGTCATGCTCTTTCAGGATCATGTGGCGGACATTGCCCAGAACGATGGCCATCAGCATGCAGGACACAAAAAGCGGCAGGTCCAACCCGATCCCTTCGAAAAACTCGTCCAGTATAAAGCCAAAGAAGATCGCGATATGCAGGTTCAGGAGCACCTGCATCAAGGTGACATGCGTGATCGAGGCTGCGGCGGTATCCTCATAGGACAACCCCACCATATCCACGCCATCGGGGTCTTCCGGTGTCAACTTGTCACGGTCGATCAGGTATTTTGCAATCGGCCCGCCGATCAGTGCGGCCAGCACCAGACCAAGCGTGGCCACCGCGATCCCAAGCTCTGCCGCACCGTCCATACCCGACGCCTCGGTCACCACAGGGGTCCAGGCAATGACCGTGCCATGTCCCCCGATCAGAGCGGCCGATCCAAGGAACACCGATAACGACCCCGGCAAATCAAACA
>JABSSC010000302.1 GCA_013214635.1 Paracoccaceae bacterium
CGCCATCCCGGGCGATGGCGCCTACGGGATCACCAAGAGCGGTGTCGAGCGCATGACGGCGTTCATGGCGAACGAGCTCGCGGGCACCGGGATCCGCGTCAACGGGATCGCCCCGGGCTACATCAAGACGCCCCTTACCAAGCACGTCTGGGGCGACCCCGAGGTGCTGAAAGCCGCTGAGGCGGACGTGCCGCTCGGCCGCATGGCCGAGCCCGAAGAGGTCGCGAACCTCGTGCTCTTCGTGGCGTCGGACCTCGGCAGCTACATGCACGGCCACACCATCCTGGTGGACGGCGGCCGCATCGCGGGCAACCCGGGCTAGGGGCCTTCTCGGCTCTACTTCAGGTGTCCGCGGAGGAACGCCGCGACCTCGCGGTTCGCCCGCTGCGCCTCGGGCATGTCGGGGTACATGTGGAAGACGTGCCCGAGCCCGTCCCAGACGTCGAGATCGACCGCGACCCCGGCATTGCGCGCGTTGCGTGCGAGTCGCAGCGAGTCGCTCAGGAGAAGCTCTCGCGCGCCGGCCTGGATGAGCATCGGGGGCAGGCCCGTCAGATCGGCAACCATCGTCTGGAAGTTCAGCAGCGCCTCAAGGCGGCCCTGGGAAATTTCTGGCTGATAGGGTGTGTAGGCCGTGTACCACGCCGGGTTCTCCAGAATGTTGCGCTGGATTGCCGGCGGCGTCATCGTGCCGTGATACCCCATGCCAATGAGCGAGGTGAACACCTTGTTCTTGGCCGCGATCTTGCCGAGGTGGTGCATCAGCCCTCCCTCGGAATAGGCTTCCCCGAATTCCAGCGGCGCCGCCTGCCGGATGGCCTCCGGCACGGTTTCATCGATCAGCGCATCAAGGCTGTCGGCCTTCACGGTGGCGAGCATCGCCTCCATTTCTTCGGGCGAAGGGCCAATATGGCGGCGGTTTGCGAAATCGTAGGGCAGATAGTCTGTGGGTTTGAACGACATCGGTCGGCTCCTGTGGCGCAAGCTGTCGGCACTTGAAGGGTCAGGCCCATGGCAAGGCCCGGCAAGGATTGCCTGCACGAACGGGCCGTGCAGGCGGAACGGATCACTCTCCGATATGGGCCTTATAGGCGGCTTCGGTCATCAGCGCCGCAAGGGCGTCTGGATCGGCAATCTTCATGGTGAAGAACCAGCCTTCGCCCATGGGATCTTCAGAGGCCTGGCCCGGATTGTCTGCAAGCGCTTCGTTGACCTCAAGCACCTCACCATCCACCGGGGCGAGGATCTCGGAGGCGGCCTTGACGCTTTCAATCACCGCAACCTCATCATCCTTCGCCACCGTGGCCGGCGGCTCAGGCAGTTCGACAAAGACAACATCGCCCAACTGTTCTGCCGCGTGGGACGTGATGCCAACGGTCACGACAGTCGGGTCTTCTTCGTCGGGGCGCAGCCATTCGTGAGCCTCGGTGAAACGCATGGTGGACAGGGTCATTAGGTGGTTCCTCCTGGGTGGACAATCTTCAGCGCTTGTATTGCGCAGGGGTAAACGGAAGCGGGACAACCTCAACCGGCAGGCGTTTTCCGCGCATTTCGCCATAGAGGGTGGTACCGGGTTGCGCGCGCGCAGCATCGACACGGCCCATTGCGATAGGGCCGCCCACGGTAGGGCCAAAGCCGCCGGACTGGATTTCGCCGACAGGGGTGCCCCCCTCCTGGTCGGCAAACAAGACGATACCGGCCCGCATGGGGGCGCGTCCCACGGGGCGCAGCCCGACCCGGCTACGAGCCGCGCCGTTCTCAAACTCTGCAAGGATAGCATCGGCCCCGGGGAAGCCTCCGGCCCGCGCGCCACCAGTGCGGCGGGGATGCGGCAGACATAGATGCTCGCCTTCCCCGGCACCGGTTCGAATCGCTTCAACTGGTCCGACACGGTCGGGCTTCCCGCCTGGTAGGTCGCACACCCCGACAACACCGTGGCC
>JABSSC010000303.1 GCA_013214635.1 Paracoccaceae bacterium
TGATCGGGTGGGAAGGAATAGTTTTGGCGGTTGAGGAAGGCTAAATTTTGCTGCGCCAGGGCCGCTTGATCAGCGTCTTTCGCGATGGCCATGAGGATGCCGGTGCGCTCGCGGTAGATACCGAAGTTCTTGGAGCAGGAAGCTGCGATCAGGCAGTTGTCAAAGGCGCTCGCGATTTGACGGGTCGCGGCGGCGTCTTGGTCGAGGCCATCACCGAAACCTTGATAGGCGATGTCGACAAGCGGCATCGCGCCTTGGGCTTTGATTGTAGCGATGGCTTGGGCCATTTGATCTGCGGTCAGGTTGGCACCGGTTGGGTTGTGGCAGCACCCGTGGAGCAGCACGACGTCGCCTGCTTTCACCTGCCCGAGGTCTTCGATCATGCCGTCGAAATCCACGCCGCGGGTTTCGCTGTCGAAGTAGCGGTAATCGGCGGTTGGCATATCGAGGTATTTGATGATCGACGGGTGGTTTGGCCATGTGGGGTTGGAGAGCCAGACGGTGGCTTGAGGGTCGGCCAGTTTGATCAGTTCGAGCGCTTGACGGATCGCGCCGGTACCGCCGGGTGTGGCGACCGCTCCGATGCGGTCACGGGGGATGGTGTTGCCCAGCACGAGGTCGATCATGACGCTTGAAAACTCGGGGTCGCCGGCGAGGCCGACGTAAGCCTTGGAGCTTTGGTCAGCAAGGATGCGGCGTTCCGCTTCTTTCACGGCGCGCATGACCGGTGTGTTGCCGCTTGCGTCCTTGTAGACGCCGACGCCGAGGTCGACTTTGCTGTCGCGAGGATCGGCGCGGTATTGCGCCATCAGGGCGAGGATTTTGTCAGCGGGTTGTTGGGAAAGTTTATCAAACATCAGTCGTTACCGGTTGCGATGGGAAGGTCGTGGTACATGCCCCATTCGGACCATGAACCGTCATAGAGGCTGTGATCGGTTTTGCCGATCCGTTCGAGCGCGAGGCTGAGGATCGCGGCGGTGACGCCGGAGCCGCAGGTGGTGATCGCAGGTTTGGAGAGGTCGGCGCCGCTGGCCTCGAACGCTTTGATCAAGTCGGCGTTGGATTTCATCGTGCCGTCTGCGTTCAGCAGATTGCGGAAGAAGACGTTTTGAGAATTGGGGATATGGCCAGAGCGCATCCCTTCGCGCGGTTCTTCGGCTTCGCCGCGGAAGCGGTCGCCCGGGCGCGCGTCGAGGATAGTGTGATCGCCGAGTTTGGCAGCACGGGCAACCTCGGTGACGTCGCGCACCATATGGCTGTTGCGCGTCACGGTCATGTGGCGATCGCGGAACACGGGGGGCTGGTCGTCCACCTCGCGCCCTTCTGCAATCCATTTTGGCAGGCCGCCATCGAGCACCGCGACATTCATCTGCCCCATCAGGCGGAAGAGCCACCAAACGCGGGCGGCGGAAAAGAGGCCAGCGCCGTCATAGACAACGACCTGATGACCGTCGCCGACACCCATCGCGCGCAGGCGGGACATGAACTTCTCAACTGGCGGCACCATATGGGGCAGCTCTGACCGGTGATCGCTGATCTCGTCGATGTCAAAGAAGCGCGCGTTCGGGATATGCGCTTGCGCAAATTCCGCCTTCGCGTCTCGATTCATCGCGGGCAGATACCAAGAGGCGTCCAGAATGCGGAGGTCTGGTTCCTTAACATGCTCTGCGAGCCATTCTGTGCTGACCAGTGTTTTAGGATCGTCGATGAAATCTGTCATGTGTGGACCTGCGTCATCAGGAAGAGACCGTCTAGCTGCTCCTAACGTGGGCAGGGTCGCCGTTCAAGGGTTGGCGCGTAGAAACGGGCGCTCCTTTGCGGAACGCCCGTAAGTCAATTCAGGTCCGTTAAACTTAGCTCATTGCTTTATTTTTGATCAAGCCGATGATTGCGGTTAGAATGGCACCGCCACCGGCGCTGCCGAGCAGGCCCATGAT
>JABSSC010000304.1 GCA_013214635.1 Paracoccaceae bacterium
TTTGAGGGCTTAGGACGAGCGCTGCGATAGCAGCGACAAAAAGGTTTTTCGATTTTGGCATTTCTTTGTCTCTCTCCTTTACGGCTTTCGTGCATCAGTATTGCTCTAGGTCACTAGAAGCTTCTGCTTTAATCGGCCGTGTCAACTTCAATTGCTGCGTTCTACGAGTGTCTTCTGCCCCGTCAGATGTCCTAGCCGCGTAGATCTAGGCGATGACCATGGCCTAGAATGAGGGAAGAAAGATAGCTCGAAAACGGTATTCGAACGAAGACATCCTGAAGCTGTTACGTGAGATTGAGTTGAAGCTGGCCGAAGGTAGCGATGTTCAGACAGCATGCTGCGCTGTCGGCATCAGCGACGCGACCTACTATAACTGGCGGCGCCGGTTCGGCGGGATGGGCAGAGCCAAGCTCTCCGAGTTTCGGGATCTCGAGAAGGAGAATGCCCGGCTAAAAAAGATCGTGGCAGAATTGGAACTGGACAAGCTAATCCTGAAGGAAAGCCTGAACCACCCAAAGCCCAGGGCCTGACGACGAAGCAACTTCGTCAGGTCGTCATCCACACACGTCAGAAGCTCGCAACATCTAAGCGGCGAACCTGCAAGGTGATCGGCCTCGCACGCAGCTCGATGCAGTATCGAGCTGTCCCACGGGACGGTGTTGATCTGCGGCTGGCCATGACACTACGAAGAAATGGCCCAGTCATCGGGGGCTAGACACCATGTCATCAAAACGAGTTGCATTAGGTCGATGCTTCCCCCGACTATGGGACGCACACGATGCTCTACAATAGGTTCAAGCGATGGTCAGAAAATGGCGTGTTCAGGAGCATCCTCAGACTATGGGTCCTGCCCATAGGACGGCGTCGCAGTAGACGACTTGCCTTTATTTTTGCATATTCGACACCGCGTCAGCATTCAGATGCGATGTGTTAAGGAAAATCCGAAAATAGCACTTTTTAACAAAAGGGGAACAAACGATGGTCAGCTTGAAAAGAAGGAGCTTTCTCAAGGCCGCCCTCGTTGGTTCGACGGCGATCTTCGTGGCCTCTCGCGCAATGTCGCAAGTAAATTCTCTTTCGGAGATGGGCGGCGCAATCCTCAACTTTTCAGCAATCACAGTCTTCACAGCAAAAGAGGTGATTACACTAGATCCTGAAAATCCTTCAGCAGAGGCGATAGCAGTCGAAGACGGTCGTATCGTCGCGGCGGGTACATTGGATGAGGTTCAATCGCTTCTTGGCGACCTGTCGTATGACATCGACACAACATTCGAAGATCACGTAATCGTTCCCGGATTTATCGCCCAGCACGATCACCCTGTTCTGGCGGGGCTAACAATGTCCTCGCTGATCCTCTCTATCGAAGACTGGGATTTACCTATGGGTAAGTCCCTCGCCTTGAAGGATAAGGACGACTTCATGACCCGGCTGGCTGCTGCCGAAGAGGAAATGGAAGATCCTACCGAACCCCTTCTCACATGGGGGTATCATGCAGCGTTCTACGGCCCTCTGACGCGAAGTGATCTCGATATGATCAGCGCGGATCGTCCCATATTTGCATGGGGTCGATCCTGCCACGAAATGGTTATCAACTCAGCGGCTATGCGAAAGGCTGGCGTCACCAAAGAACTGATGGAAACGTGGTCGACATCTGAGCAAATGCAATCCGACTACGAAGCCGGACATTTCTGGGAACAAGGCGTTTTTAAAGTTCTTCCAAATATCGCACCAATGATCGCGAACCCAGATAAATTTCGCGAGGGCCTGGGGATCATGCGCGACTTCATGCATGCCAAGGGCATCACATATGGCAACGAGCCGGGCGGTATCTTGGCCAAGCCTGTCCAGGACGCGGTAAATGCCGTTATGTCATCGCCGTCCATGCCCTTTCGATGGTCCTTTACCCCTGATGGAAAAAGCCTGATCGCGC
>JABSSC010000305.1 GCA_013214635.1 Paracoccaceae bacterium
GATCAAAATCGGAAATGCCCCTTGTTCTTGGGGTGTGGAGTTCGCAGACGATCCGCGCAACCCTGCATGGCGCAAAGTACTGCAAGAAAATGCCGATGCTGGCTACAAAGGCATTGAACTTGGCCCTGTCGGTTTCATGCCCGAAGACCCTGCCATTCTCTCCGAAGCACTTGAGGAGTTCGATCAGGAACTTGTCGGCGGTGTTGTGTTCCGCCCCTTCCATGACCCTAACGCTTGGGATGACGTGATGGATGGTGCGGTGCGCACGTGCAAAGCGCTCAAAGCCCATGGTGCCGAACACCTCGTTCTCATCGACAGCATCTCGCCCCGCCGCGCGCCAACGGCTGGCCGCGCGGATGAGGCGGAACAGATGGATAAGGCAGAATGGACCACTTTTCGCGACAAGATCGCAACTGTCGCCAAGATGGGAGCCGAGGAATACGGCCTTACCGTGGGTATTCACGCCCACGCCGCTGGCTTTATGGATTTTGAGCCAGAACTTGAACGCCTTTTGGATGAAGTGGACGAGAACATCCTCAAAGTTTGCTTCGATACGGGCCACCACTCCTATGCCGGTTTTGATCCGGTGGGCTTCATGGAAAAGCACATCGACCGTATCAGCTATATGCACTTCAAGGACATCGACCCTAATGTGAAAGCAGACGTCGTGAAGAACCGCACAGATTTCTACGAAGCCTGCGGTCAAGGTATCTTTTGCAATTTGGGTGACGGCGATGTGGACTTCCCCGCTGTCCGGCAAACGCTTCTGGATGCGGGCTTTGAGGGCTGGTGCACAGTGGAGCAAGACTGCGACCCTGAGGGTGACACGTCCCCCGTTGACGACGCCAAACTGAACCGCACTTACCTGCAATCCATTGGTTTCTAAGGAGACACCCATGAAACGACTGAACTGGGGGATGATCGGTGGCGGCGAAGGCAGCCAGATCGGGCCAGCGCACCGTATGGGCGCGCAAGCCGATGGCAATTTCGTTCTAGCGGCAGGCGCATTGGATCATGATGCCGAACGCGGCAAGGAATATGCCCAGCGCCTAGGTGTCGCGGAGGACCGTGCCTACGGAAATTGGAAAGAAATGTTGGAAGGTGAAAAAAACCGCGACGACCGCGTTGACCTCGTCACCGTCGCCACACCAAATTCCACGCACTTTGAGATCACAAAGTCTTTCTTGGAAGCGGGTTTCAACGTTCTTTGCGAAAAACCGATGACGATGACTGTCGAAGAAGGCGAAGAGATCGTGAACATCGCGGAAGCGACGGGCAAAATCTGCGCTGTGAACTACTGTTATTCCGCCTACCCGATGGTCCGAGAAATGCGCAACATGGTGGCCAATGGCGACATCGGCAAGGTCCGCCTAATTGTCACCAGCTTCAGCCACGGCCACCACGGCGATGCCACCGACGCCGACAACCCGCGTGTCCGTTGGCGTTACGACCCAGCGATGGCGGGTGTCTCCGGCCAGTTCGCAGATTGCGGCATCCATGCAATGCATATGGCGAGCTTTGTCGCAGGTGACGAGGTCCGCACGCTCTCTGCTGACTTCGCTTCCACTATCGCCAGCCGCGAGTTGGAAGACGACGCTATGGTGAACTTCCGCATGGAAGGCGGCACCGTCGGGCGGCTTTGGACGTCCTCCGTTGCCATCGGCCGCCAACATGGGTTTGACATTCAAGTCTTTGGCGAAACTGGCGGGATGAAATGGTTCTCCGAACAGCCGAACCAAGTCATGTACACCCCCGTCGGCGGCCGCACCCAGATCATGGAAAAAGGGGAAAGCGGTCTCTCAGATGAAGCCTCCCGCCTAAGCCGCGTCGCAATCGCTCACCCGGAAGGCTTCCCCATGGCAGTCGCAAATATTTATGTCGACCTCGCCGCCGCTATCCGTGGCGAACCGCATGGCGACTATCCGAA
>JABSSC010000306.1 GCA_013214635.1 Paracoccaceae bacterium
CGTGACGACAACTTCAGCCTCAACGCCGGGTCCATCGCGATTGATTCTGGCGACGGATACGATGGGACCTTTACCGACTTTCTTGGCAATCAGCGCAGCGATGACCCCGACACGCCCGACACCGGTGCTGGGTTCGAGCTGTTCGTTGAAACACAGGAGGCGAGTTCGCTCTTCGCGCCGGTTGGCACACCTCAAGACTGGGGAAGCAACAACCAGTCAATTGAGCTCGACTTGCCATTTGGTTTCGAGTTCTACGGCGAAATCTATGACAGTGTCTGGGTTGCGACCGAAGGCTTCCTGCAATTTGGCTCACGGCCCAATGTCACGGGCAACAATTCAGTAGATGAGTTGATCGCCAACATCCGCATCGCTCCGATGTGGGACGATCTGACCTATCCGTTCTTTACCGCCTCGGATGACATTTATGTCGACGACACTGTCGCCAATCAGATCACGATCCGCTGGCGCGCCAAACTTGCTGCGGACAGCAGTCAGCAGGTCGATTTCTCGGTCACGTTGTTTAGCGATGGCATATTCCGCTTTGATTATGGTGAGGGTAATCAACAGCTTAGCCCGACCATCGGTATCTCGGCGGGCAATGGCGCCACCTTCGTCATCTCGTCTCTTAACGGCCAATCCGACCTTGGCAATGCCAACTCTGTCAGCTGGGCACCGACGCCGGGGCTGACATTCTTTGACATCGGTGCAATCGAGTTCCAGGGGTCGAGCAACGATACCACTCCACCGCAAGTCGTATCGGTGTCGAACATCCCCGCAAACGGCGGGGAGACGGCGCTGGCGTTTACGTCTCTGGCCGTTGAGTTCTCCGAAAGCCTTGATCAGATCAGCGCAAATTCGGTCGCCAACTATCAACTGATCGAGGCGGGCGCAGACGGTCTCTTTGACACGGTCGACGATGTCAAAATTGCTGTCTCACCGCTCTACGCGTTCCCGGAAACTGACCTGACGCTGATTTTTGACGATGGCGCGTTGCCCGAGGGCGATTATCGTCTGACCTTGTCCGGGACGCTCGCGCTGCTTGATACCTCCGGGCTTGCGCTTGATGGGGATGAGAATGGTACGCTGGGCGGTGATTACATCCGGCTCTTTACAGTGGATCGCGCCACCAACGCGGTACCCGTTCCGAACCCACAGGCGCTGAACGTGGCCGAGGACGGATCGATCATCATCACCCTGACCGCCACCGATGGCGACGGTGATGATCTGACCTATTCGATTGCGACGCAGCCCGATCACGGCACTCTGACCGAGTTTGATCCGGTCGCACGCACTGTGCGCTATACGCCTGATGCAGATTTCTTCGGCGCAGACAGCTTCGATTTCCGGGTAGAAGACGACAAGCTTGGGATTGCGACGGCAACGATCAGTCTGACCGTTGATCCCGTCAACGACCTTCCAACGGCTGCGGACCAGACGGTTGACGCGTTCGTTGGCGAACCCCGATTGATCATTCCGGTGATCAGCGACGTTGAGACGGCGATCGATGACCTGACCATCGTTATCGACCAGCAGCCAACGCTTGGCACGGTACAGGTAACGTCCAACGGTCTGCTTTACACGCCCACGACCCTTGGCGCGGACAGCTTCACCTATATCGTTCAGGACGATAACAATCCCGTCGGCGAAAGCCCCCCAGCGACCGTGTCGATCACGGTTGATCGCCGCGATACTGCGCCAGAGGCAGACATTTCGATTGCGGCAAACGCGGTCGAAGGCACGACCCTGACGCTGACCATCGACAACTACGTCGATGCAGAGGGCGATCTTCCGACGGCGATTGAGATCAACTGGGGTGACGGTAGTCAAATTCAGAGGATCGAGGCCCCGAATATCGCGGTCCCCATCGAAGTCCAGCACCTCTTTGCCGACGGTAACGCAACGCCGTTCGTACGTGTCTT
>JABSSC010000307.1 GCA_013214635.1 Paracoccaceae bacterium
CCTCAAGGATGGGTTGACCGATGCACGCTATGATTGCACGATTTAAGCGTGAAACTTTCAAAAAAGCAGTTCTGGCTCGCTTTTGCGCTTTTGGCACCGCTGGGCATCTGGTTCTGGGTGATGCACGGCGTGCGCATCAGTTATCATCCCGGCGCAGCCAAAGGCGACCTGCTAAACCCACTGCGACAGATGGCGTGGCTCGGTATCATCCTCACGCCAGTTATCATGATTGCCGTCACCAAACTCCGCCCAGGGCGGGCCAGCATGGCCTACACGCTCGGCGGGATAGTCTTGGTTGTCTGGGCGCTTCTTCCAATCCTTCCACGTATAGACAATGGGTACAAAGAGAGCACCTGCATCGAAGGGCAGCGCTACGAAATCCCATGGCAGTACAATCCCGAAGAGATACGGGAAACATGTGCCAAAAACACGTACTTCATCGTCCGCGCGTCGCTGCCCGAACTCCGGCCGCAATACGCCGAGGGTGATCGCGCTGTCCTCTCCAAGAGGGCGGCGCAGCAGCGCCTTCCCAACGATGTCCACGACGATCTGACCTGCGTTATTCAGAATTCATCCTGGCAAGTGTGCCGCTGGTCAAAGGCCGGCTTTACCTATCAGGTTGAATGGTCAGAGCGTCAGTTGCCGGAGCTCACACCAGACCTGCAAGACCAGATCGTTGATCTGCTCGACAGCTTCAATGTGACGGATAGCTAATCGAAGCGGTGTCGATGCCGCACCGATCTGCTTCCATTGATCCAGAAATATCCCGGAGCGCGAGGCAGCGCCTCGCATCCCCCGCGTCAGAGGCTGGCGTCGAGCGCTGCCACAATCGCGTCGCCCATCTCGGACGTGCTCACAGGCGCGCGACCTTCCTCGCCAATCAGATCGGCAGTGCGCAGACCATCAGCCAGAACCGTCTCAATTGCGGTTTCCAACCGTGTGGCTTCATCGCCCTGGTCATAGGAATATCGCAGCGCCATCGCAAAGCTCAGGATACAGGCGATCGGGTTCGCTTTACCTTGGCCGGCGATATCGGGGGCCGAGCCATGAACCGGTTCATACATGGCCTTAGGCCGCCCATTGGCCATCGGCGCGCCAAGGCTGGCTGAGGGCAACATGCCCAGCGAGCCCGTTAGCATCGCGGCGAGGTCGGACAGCAAATCACCGAACAGGTTGTCGGTCACGATCACGTCGAACTGCTTGGGCCAGCGGGTCAGTTGCATGGCACCGGCATCGGCATACATGTGGCTCAACTCGACATCCGGGTACTCGGCGTCGTGAATTTCCTGCACGACGTCGCGCCACAGGATGCCCGATTCCATCACATTGGCCTTCTCCATCGAGCAGACCTTGTTGTCGCGGCGGCGCGCCAACTCGAACGCCGACCGCGCCACACGCGCGATCTCGCTTTCGGTATAGCGCTGGGTGTTCACGCCCACGCGCTCATTGCCTTCTTTATGAATGCCGCGCGGTTCTCCGAAATAGACACCGGAGGTCAGCTCGCGCACGATCATGATGTCGAGGCCCGCGACGACGTCCTTTTTCAGCGATGAAAAATCGGCCAACGCGTCAAAGCACTGCGCAGGGCGCAGGTTGGCATAAAGGTCCATCTCTTTGCGCAGGCGCAACAGCCCGCGCTCGGGTTTCACCGAGAAATCCAGAACGTCGTACTTTGGCCCGCCGACAGCGCCCAAAAGAACCGCGTCAACCTCCTGCGCCTTGGCCATTGTATCGTCATGGAGGGGCGTGCCATGCACGTCATAGGCCGCGCCGCCAACAAGATCCTCGGACACGTCGATCACCAGATCGCGCTTCGCGCCGAACCAGTCGATGACCTTGCGCACCTCCCCCATGACTTCGGGGCCAATGCCGTCGCCCGGCAGGATCAGGAGAGAGGGGTTGGTCATTGCGCT
>JABSSC010000308.1 GCA_013214635.1 Paracoccaceae bacterium
TCCCCGAAAACTGCAACTGGAAGGTCTCGGTCGAGAACTATTCGGAATGCTATCACTGCTCGCTCAATCATCCGACGTTTGCCAATGGCGTTGTGAAGCCCGAAACCTACGACATTCAACCGCAAGGCAAATGCCTGCGCCACACAACGGTGTGTCAGGCGCTGGATCAGATGACCTATGACATCGTTTCAGGCTTCGCCCATTCCCATGAGTATTCCAGCTGGTTCCTGTGGCCGATGTTCAGCTTTCAGGTCTACCCGGGGAACGTGCTAAACACTTATCACTGGCGTGCCATCGACGCCGATCATGTGGTGGTCTGGCGCGGCTGGTACTCCGTCGATGGCATCGACGATGAAAAGGTGCGCAAGCTCGCGCAGCAGGATCGGGCCACCACGGTTGAGGAGGACATCCATCTTGTCGAAAGCGTCCATCGCGGCCTGAAATCGCGTGGTTACGTGCCCGGTCCGCTGGTGGTCGACCCAAAGGGCGGCGTGAATTCCGAACACCCCGTCATGCACCTGCAACGCTGGATGCGGGACGCGATTGATGGCTGATCTGGCGATGCCGCAAAAGTGGAAGGCCGCGCAAAAGCTGTTTCCCCATCAGGTCGGCTTTACCTGCCCGCCATTTGACTACGACGCTGCCCCATCTGACTTCTTGCGCATGTCGCCAGACACCGTGGGTGTGCATGGCTGGATGTTGAATGTGCCGGATGACGCTCACGGGCTGGACCAGCGCAAAGCGAACTTCGGAATGATGGAAGATTTTGAGCATTGTCATGGTTGAGGCCTTTTGCGACGCTGATGGCATTCCCTTTCTGCCCGAAGCGATGTTATGGAAGCCGGGTGGCGATCCATCCGCGCATAGTTGGTGGGATGGCGGGTCGTTTCACGCCAATCTTGCGCAATCCACTGGTCTTACGCCGCAAGTGCGGCGCTACGTCGAAGTCGTCGACGCGCCCGAACGCGTGCGCCGTGTCCACAGGCGGATGAAGCCCCACTATGACCACCTCTATCAGCATCGGATCACCCCGGCATGAAGACATATTGGCAAAACTACATTGACGGTGCGTGGGTCGATGGCGGCGCGGGTCGGATCGACGTGTTCAACCCCGGCACTGGGGAGAAATTGGCAGAACATGCGCTTGCAGACGAGGGTGACGTGGATCGCGCGGTCATGGCTGCGCAGCGCGTGCATGTATCTGGTGCGCTCTCGGATCTGCGCCCGGTTGAGCGTGGCCGCATGGTGCAAGCCATGGGTCGCTACCTGCTTGAGCATATCGACGCGCTCGCGCAGGTTCTGACACTTGAGCAAGGCAAACCCCTTTGGGAAGCCCGGATCGAGGTTGAGGGCGCGGCCCGCTATTTTGAATATTACGGCAATCAGGCGGAAACCGTTGAGGGGCGCTCGATCGCACTTGGCAAAGCCTATTTCGATTTCACGACCTATGAGTCCTTCGGCGTGTCTGCCCAGATCATTCCATGGAACTACCCCGTTGAGATGACGGCACGGTCTTTGTCAGCGGCGCTCGCCACGGGCAATGCTTGCGTGATCAAAACGCCAGAGCTCACGCCGCTGAGCAACGCATGGTTCGCCCAAGCGGCCGAGACCGTGGGGCTGCCAAAGGGCGCAATCAAAATACTCTGCGGTCTGGGTAGTCAAGCAGGTGCCGCCCTTTCGGCCCACCCACAGGTGAACCAGATCGTGTTCACCGGATCGGTCCCGACCGGCATCGCGATTGCCGGTGCAGCGGCCAGGAACGTCGTGCCTTGCGTGTTGGAGCTTGGCGGTAAGTCTGCCGCTATCGTTCATTATGATGCAGATCTGGAGTCCTTTGAGAACGATATCCGTTGGGGCATCTATTTCAACGCAGGGCAGGTGTGCTCGGCCATGAGCCGCGTCATCGTGCATGA
>JABSSC010000031.1 GCA_013214635.1 Paracoccaceae bacterium
GGTCTATCGCAGGTCAGATCACCCAGCTGAGGCTGACCCAATGATCAACGTGTTCAAACGTGCAAGCGGCGCTCTGCGCCGCTACACGCGCGATGCCAGCGGCACCGCGAGTATCGAGTTTGCGATCTTGTTTCCGCCGATCTTTCTTCTGTTCGCCTCAGGCGTTGAAGCGGGTCTGATGATGACCCGCAATGTGATGCTGGAACGCAGCGTGGACATCGCCGTGCGCGAACTGCGTCTTGGCATGCCACAACCTCCTACCTTCCAGGAGTTTCGCGAACAGATTTGCGCCGAGATGCTTCTCGACAAGGGGTATGATTGCCTTGCCAACGTTCAGGTCGAGCTTCAGCCGGTATCGTCCGACACATGGTCGCCTCTGAACCCTGAGGCGCGCTGCATCAACCGCGCCGAGGATATCAACCCCGCCGACAGCAAGATCCAGCAAAGCGAAGCATTCTTGGAAGCCACGAACTATGAAACCGGCGCCAACAATGACTTTATGCTGGTACGGGTCTGCATGCAGGTCGACCCGCTTTTGCCGAACTATGCCCTGGGCGCTTTGCTGAGCGATGATGGCGATAACGGGTATTCGCTTGTTGTGATCAGCGCCTTTGTGAACGAACCGAGCAGGTGATCCTATGAAAACCCTGATCAAAAGATTTCTCAAAGGGGAACGCGCCTCGCTCGCTGTTGAGGCCGTTATGGTCCTCCCGCTGCTGCTCTTTGCATATGGCGGCATGTTCGTCCTGTGGGACGCGGTAAAGACCAAAAATATCTCGCAAAACGCGGCCTACACGATCTCGGACATGATTTCGCGCGAACCCGGATCGATCAATCAGGCCTATTTTGATGGTCTGCACCGCATGCTTGAGTTTCTCACCTATGGTGAACACGACTCAAAGCTGCGCGTCAGTGTCGTGCGCAACGATCTGTTGGAAGACGACGTGACCGAAGAGGTGCGCCTTCAGTGGTCAAAGTCGACCGACGACTGGTTCCCGATTGATAGCATTGAGCGGATCGAAGACAGCTTGCCACCTATCGCGGTGGGCGATGTTGCCATCGTTGTTGAGACGAACATGACCTATGTGCCGCTCTTTGAGTTGTTGGGACTGGGGATCAAAACCCAGACCATGTACAACTTTGTGGTTACGCGGCCACGTACAGCCAATCAGCTCAAATGGAATGACGGCACGACGGACGACGGCACCACCTAACTGGTGGTGGTTTTGTCGCGGATGGCAAGGCGTGCTGCCAGCACGTCAGCCATTGCCCGTGCCTGAGGCGAAATTGTAATGCCGCCGATCCCAATGGATTTGCCCGAGCGCCACCAGACCCCGGGAACCCATCCCCGAGCGTGACGCGATTTGAGTTTGACCCGAAAGCCGCCCGAGGGTTTCACCGCAAAGATGCTGCGTTCCACGCGGTCGATGTCGTCAACAGTGCACAGAACCTGATCATCGAAAGTGATTAGCGCGTCACGGGTCAACACGACGCCCTGCGACCGCGCCTGCCAGACCCGCCAAGCCATGAAACCGGCCAAGGCCCCTAGCACCAGCAAGAAGACGCCCGAAAGCGGCGTTCCGGCGAAAATCTCAATCCCCAGACTGACCATAAAAAAGGCCAGCACCGAAAACACCGCTACGGTGAGCATGTGCCGAGGCGGCGACACCTGAAGCTCAAGCTCCTTGTCGCCCCCCGGCGCGTCGGACATCAGTCAGCCCATTCCCATGGACGCGTGAACTCACCCAGCGTGTGCGAGATCTTTTCAGCATCCGTCGCGTCGTCTTTGCCAAGCCGCGCGACAAGACCGCGCTTTTTGTCCTCGACGACTTCGGTAACGCGCACATCGACGCCTGCATCACTCAGCGCGGCGTCATAGACGCGGGTGATGGCCCGCTTGCGCAGATCCGGCTTGAACACTTTTCCGACCGCGGTCTTCGGCAATTCGTCAAGAATTTCAACGTGCTTAGGACGCGCTGCCTTTTCATGCACATGTTCATTGGCATAGGCCATGAGCGCGTCTGGCGTCACGCTGGCCCCGTCGACCAGTTCAACATACGCGCAAGGAAGCTCGCCCGCATAGCTATCGGGTTGCCCGATCGCACCGACAAAGGCCACAGCCTCATGTCCGGCCAAAGCTTCTTCGATTTCCGCAGGATCGATGTTGTGGCCGCCACGAATGATCAGGTCCTTGGCGCGGCCAGTGATCCAGAGATATCCGTCTGCATCAATCCGCCCCAGGTCGCCTGTCCGCAGATAGCTGTCATAGTGGAAGAGATCGTGGTTCTTGTCTTCTTCAGTATAGGTCCCACCCGGAATGACGCCGGGGCTGGCGATGCAGATCTCGCCCACTTCATCCGTTTCACAGGCAACGGGACCATCAGGACCGTCACGCAAAATGCGGACATCTGTGTAAGGGAATGGGATACCGACAGACCCGATTTTCTTTTCACCCTGGATCGGGTTGCATGACACAAGGCACGTCGCCTCGGTCAGGCCATAGCCCTCGATCACTTCCACACCGGTTGCTTTCTCAAAGCGCTTGTAAAGCTCGACCGGCAGCGGTGCAGAACCGGAAAACGCCTTTTGGATCGAGGAAATGTCGGCATCTACCGGGCGCTGCATCAGCGCGGCGATTGCTGTCGGAACAGTGATCAGAAAGCTGATCTCCCACCGCTCGATGAGCTTCCAGAAATTGTCAAAAACACCATCGCCACGATAGCCAGCCGGTGTCGGGAACACGACGTGCGCACCTGACGCGATGGCCGACATCAGGATCACCTGCACCGCAAAAACGTGGAACATAGGCAACGGGCACATGATGTTGTCGCCCGGCTCAAACAGCAGGGTATCGCCAAGCCAACCGTTATAGACCATGCCCGAATACTTGTGCTTTGCCACTTTGGGCATGCCGGTTGTGCCGCCCGTGTGGAAATAGGCGCCCACACGGTCCCCAGCGCTATCAGCGAAGTTCAACGTCTTCGACTGCTTGAGCAGTTCGGCGCGATAGTCGAGAACCTTGGCCTTGTGCTTGACCTCATGCTTTGGACGGATCAGGGGCACGATCCACGACTTTGGCGGCGTAAGGTACCGGTTCAGATCAATCTCAAGAACGGTTTCAACGCCCGGCGCGAGCGCAACGGCCTCAGCCACTTTGCCGGCAACATCGGTTTTCGGAAAACCCTTTAGCGTGACGACAACCTTGGCGTTGGTTTCCCGCAGGATCGCGCCGATCTGGTCGGGTTCAAGAAGCGGATTGATCGGGTTCACAATTCCCGCAACGGCACCGCCAAAAAGGGTCGAGACAGTTTCGACCGCGTTAGGCAGGACATAGGCCACAACGTCGGTTTCCCCGATACCCAGCGACCGAAAAAGGTTGGCGGCCTGCGCTGTCTGATCGCGCACCTCTGACCAGGTCAGGGTCTCAGCCTTGTCCTTGGGACCTGAAAGGATCTGATAGCTTACCGCTTTGAGATCGCCGTATTTGTCGGCTGCGTTTGAGATGAACTGCCACATCGTGACGGGCATGTTCAGCTCGTCCCACGTGCCTTTTTCTTCGATCGCGCGGACATCCGCAGCTGAACGGAACTGAGCCATTCCAGGTATCCTCCCCAACGTTTCTTCTTGTTGCTTCAGGCAAAAAAACTTCAGGCATAGATGGAAGCTGCGACATCTTTGCGCAAGGACCGAAATCACGTTTCGACGCAAGGTTACATTGCGAAATCAGCGATTATTCGGCGGCGAGCCCTTCGATGAACTGAAGCCGAGCCAGATGCGCATACAGGCCGCCTTGGGCAACAAGCTCATCATGCGTTCCCGTCGCGACCACCTTGCCCCGATCAAACACAAGGATCCGGTCGGCCATCTTCACGGTGGCCAAACGATGCGCCACGACAAGGGTGGTTCGATCCTGCGACAGGCGATCAACCGCGACCTGCACGGCGCGTTCGCTTTCCGCATCAAGGGCCGAGGTTGCCTCATCCAGCAACAGGATTGGAGCGTCGCGAAGAATGGCGCGCGCGATGGCAATGCGTTGCTTCTGCCCGCCTGAAAGCATGACACCCCGTTCGCCGACATAGGTGTCGTACCCGTCAGGAAGCTCTGACAGGAAATCATGCGCCGCTGCTGCCTTGGCCGCCTCTTCGACCTCTGCGTCAGTTGCGCCCAAACGCCCAAATCGAATGTTTTCCCGAGCAGAGGCCGCGAAGATCACAGGGTCTTGCGGAACAAGCGCCATATACTGACGGAAGTCTTGCCGCGCCATCTCATCGAGCGCCACACCATCAAGCAACACCTTGCCCGACTGCGGATCATAAAACCGCAAAAGCAACTGGATGATGGTCGTTTTGCCCGCGCCGGAGGGTCCCACCAACGCGACCGTCTCTCCGGGGTTTATGCTGAAACTAACGCCGTCAAGCGCGGCCTGGCTCGGACGGGCGGGGTAGTTGAAATGCACGTCGCGAAACTCAACCGCCCCCGTCACTGGGTTGGGGCATGGCGTTGTCGTGTCGTGATCAAGCACGGTATCCGTGGCCGACAAAAGCTCGGCCAAACGCTCGCTCGCCCCAGCCGCGCGCTGAAGCTCACCCCACACCTCGGACAAGGCCCCCGTGCCGCCTGCAACCATCACGGCGTAGATCACGAATTGAACCAACTCGCCCACGGTCATCACACCGCCACGCACATCGCGCGCACCAATCCAGAGAACACCTACGATCCCGGCAAAAACCAGCGAGATGACGATGACAGTCATGATTGCCCGTGTGCCAACCCGGCGGCGGGCGGCGACATAGCTTTTCTCGGACACATCATCGAACGCAGTGTTCGATGCCTCTTCGTGCGTGAAGGCCTGAACCGTTTGCACAGATAACAACGTCTCTGACGCGTTGCCCGAAGATGCCGCGATCCAATCCTGGTTCTCGCGTGACAGACTGCGCACGCGTCGGCCCAGCACGACGATCGGAACGATCACCAGAGGGACAATCAACAGCACCATCGCAGCCAGTTTTGGCGATGTGATGAAGAGCATCACAAGACCGCCAAACAATATTAGGATATTGCGCAACGCGACCGAGGCTGACGACCCAATCACACTTAGGATCAAGGTCGTATCAGTCGTGATGCGCGACAGGACTTCGCCCGTCAGGATACGCTCGAAAAAGGCGGGGCTCATACCGAGCATGCGTTCGAACACCGCGATCCGGATATCGGTGACCACGCGCTCGCCCAGAATCGTGACGAGGTAGTACCGCAGCCCCGTCCCAACGGCGAGCGTGGCCGCGATGCCCAAAGCGGCAAGGAAATAGCTGTCCAACAAATCGGCGGCAGATGTTTCAAATCCATCCACGACGCGACGAACGGCAATGGGAAGGATCAGCGATACGATTGCAGTCAGGACAAGCGCGGCACCTGCGGCGGTCAACAAAGCTCGGTAAGGCCGCACGAAAGGCCACAAAATCCGCAGCGCGCTGATGTTGCGCGATGTTTTGCGTTCATGTTCCGCTTCAATCGCCGGATCGGCCATGCGGAGTGTCCTTCACTTCCCACTCGCTACAGGATGTATAACCTCCTGCGGTGGGGAACAACCGGCCCGATCGCCGGTCGCCACGACGTTAGTGCCGTCTATTGAAAACCAACCGTTTCAGCTGGGGTCCTTTAGCTCACTATTCGAACAAGCTATTGAAAATATGCAGGTAATCATCGGCTTGCGTTGGCCACGCTCGCGGTAACGCTACCCGGTCCAGGGTGCCGGCACGGGCCCGCGCGCTCAAACGCCGCACTTCTGCTGTCGCTTGGTCTGCATCCTCCACAATGATCAATCCGTCATAGGGGGACAGCCCCGGCACGGCGGTGGTGATGGCCCACAAGCCAACCTCGCGAAACATCTCTAGCTTGATCGGGTTCATAAAAGTCGAGGCGTCGTCGCGCTGATGGGGCAACAGGGCGAAATCCATGTCAGGCAGCATCTCAATCAGCTTGCGTTCCGACATCGGCCCATGGCATCGGCATCGCCCGGTCTTCACGAGGTTTTCCAGATCTTCACCGGCATCGGATGCGTCCCCGACGAGATGCAACTCAAGATTGGGATCGGCATTACACATCGCGTTGAGCATCGCCCAATCGATCCGCACATTCAGGTTTCCGCTATAAATGGCCTTTACAGTGTCCGCTTGGGCGCGGGTCTTGGTTCCTCGGCGCGCGCCTGCCCCAGCGGGCAACGCGTACCAATTCCGAACGAAGTGCACAGAGCCGTACCGCCCCTCTGGAATGAGC
>JABSSC010000309.1 GCA_013214635.1 Paracoccaceae bacterium
ACCCGGATGCTATACTGCCATGGCCCGGACACCACTGGATGAGTTCGAGGCGCATGTTGGACAGAAGCTGGTCAGTGTGGAAGTCGAGGAAGAGGTCGACACGCTTGGCGGTCTCGTCTTCAAGCTCGCCGGGCGTGTGCCAGCGCGTGGCGAAGTGATCCCGCACCCTGATGGCCCGGATTTCGAAGTTATCGATGCCGATCCTCGCCGCATCAAACGTTTACGTGTCAGATTGAACGGAGCGGGCGTTGGCTAATCACGCGGTGGGGGCGCCGCAAGAGCTATCGGACTGGCTGGGTCGGTTGGGATGGCCTTTGCGCCTCGCCCTCGGCACGGCTGCTGGGTTTATCGCCGGGTTGGGACACCTTCCGCATGGGTTGCCGTGGTTGGGTGTGCTGGGTCTCGTTGCGCTGCTCTTGATCATGCGCTCGGCGCAAAGCCCTGGAGCAGGTTTTATGACCGGTTGGCTGTGCGGGACCGGTTATTTCGCCGCCACGCTTTTCTGGATTGTTGAGCCGTTTCAAGTGGATGCCGAACGTCATGCTTGGATGGCCCCGTTTGCGATGGTCGCCTTGATGGGTGGGCTCGCGCTGTTCTGGGGGGCTGCGGGTGCTGCAGCGGTCTGGCTGACAAGAGATGGTCGGTGGCGACTGGCCGCACTTGTGACGACGATTGCCATCGGTGAGATGGCGCGGAGTTATGTCCTAACCGGATTTCCGTGGTCGCTGATCGCCTATATCTGGGTCGATACCGGCGTGCGGGGCTGGGCGTCGGTCATAGGACCGCATGGCCTGTCGCTCGCGACACTTGCGCTTGCGGCCTCTATTGCCGCCGCGTTCGTTTCGCCACGCCGCTGGTGGGCTTTCGCCTCTGCCGCCGCAATCGCGCTTGCCTTTGTGGTGATTGGTCCAAAGCTTTTGCCGCCCCCTTCGGATCTCACGGACAGACCCGTTGTTCGGCTTGTACAACCGAACGCCGCGCAACACGAGAAATGGGACCCAGACAAGGTCTTTATGTTTTTAGATCGACAGGTCGAATTCACGGCAGCACCGGCCATTGCTGGTACCGAGCCCGCGCTTGTTTTGTGGCCCGAAACCTCGATCCCGTTCATGCTGAACGACGCACCGAATACCTTGCAGCGCATTTCTGCGGCTTCTGCTGGGGCCCCGGTGGTGTTGGGTGCCCAGCGCATCTCGGACCTAGGTGCCCACAATTCTCTGGCGCTGGTGACAGAGGGTGGGGTCGTCGACCGCGTCTATGACAAGCACAAGCTCGTGCCGGGGGGAGAATTCCTACCGTTGCATGGATTGCTAAGCCGCATTGGGTTCGTGGCCGTCGCCGGTTTCTCAAATGGCGGGTATGTTCCAGGGGACGGACCGACGACGCTGGATCTCGGTCCGCTTGGGACCGCGCTTCCGCTGATCTGTTACGAGGCAATCTTTCCGCATGAAGCCCGGATTCCCGGTCAGCGCCCCGACATGCTGCTTCAGATCACGAATGACGCGTGGTTCGGAAGCCGGGCGGGTCCGCTCCAACATCTTGCTCAGGCGCGCATGCGTGCGGTCGAACAAGGACTTCCGCTGGCCCGGTCTGCAAATACGGGCATTTCAGCGATGATCGATCCGGCGGGACGGGTGATTTCGCAAATCCCGATGGAGGTTGCGGCCTTTATCGATGCGCCTTTGCCCGCACCAGCCGCGCCGACGCTTTATTGGCGGACCGGGGATGCCCCGATCTTTGTCCTTCTTGGTGTGCTCTTGTTGACGCTCATGGCGCGCCGTTTTGCATTTCGGGATTGATCTCCGGACTTTGCAGGGCTAACGCTCATCGCCAACCGCTACAACGGCTTCCTGACGTAGCGGGGATACTCACATCGGAGCGTTTTCCATGACCCGCAAAAACTATGTATTCA
>JABSSC010000310.1 GCA_013214635.1 Paracoccaceae bacterium
GTTCCAAATCTAAGTGAGACCTCTAAATCTTGGTAATAATAGTTATCCATACTATATCTCCCAATCCCAGGACACAGTCAAACAGTCTCTCTGTCGACAGTCCAAATCATTTCCCTGGTCAAAAAATCACAAATAAACCTCAACTCTTGTAGCAACAATTCACACAACACAATCAACACAATCATAGTCTGACAGGCGACACTGGACTCAACAAATATGTGAACTTCAACAATAGACGACAACATTCTCTCTACAGCGCGCCTGAACAGTAACCAGTAATAGTCTTGAGTGTCTGATTTCATCAAGTTCATAATGCAATAGACTACCTGTTACACTATCCTCTCGAGAGAGAGTCAAATGTCTGCATCCAGAGAAAGATTCAAGAAATGTCAACCACATGATAAGGTAGCCGTAACCCTACCTTATCCACACAACATGATACCGGTTGGGCGTCGCAATCCAAGGCAGATAGGTAGCTTCGACTTACGTCTACACGGTATACTACCTATCTCGCCATCAATTTCCTTACCGCACTCTCATGCAGCCGGTTTATATTATATGGACCTTGTTACTATCAGGCTTTTGGTTTCACCTGTTTAATCCCCCAGCGTGACTAACTATGAGAACCATGAATTCACTGCTATCAACACGAACGTTAGACTACTCAGGATCGAAGCTACTCGGATATGATCGTGTTCAAATCCGAGACGTAGCGACTACACTCTGTGTGCTGTGACTTTGACCAAAAATAAAGGTGACTGCTTCTCTGTCGTCAACGCCAAATGGAGCATCAAATATATCAGGGGCAATTCCCGAGGGAACTGTCTTCATATACCGTCAATCCCAAATGGAGCTTCAAACAGATCACAGTTACAAAGACAGGTCAATATCGCAAGGGTCCTAAGACTCCGGCAACACAACCTGTCTGCAGTCTCTCTTAGATCAAGTACTCGGATAGGCACCATCTGCCAACACCTGAGTGTTAGTAGCTGGATACTGCACCTCGTGCAAAATCTAAGATAGACTCTAAATTTTTGGCACAAAGTCATCCCGGCTGATGCAAGAGGAATAGACCAGTAGCGTAGGCGGCTACGCTCATATCTAATCTACACTCTAGCTCCATCCGGAAGAAAATCAACACCCAGAAGTGGTATTCCCTATTTCACACAATGATTGACCATGACAGTCAATCACCCCAGCACGGCGCGTTGTCGCGGTACACTGGTAATGTGCTCCTCGTTGAAGGCGGAGGAGTAGTCATAACATTGATAGGTCAACTCAACATAGTTAGCACACTGCAGCACGGCAGTCTGGGTTTAGCACAGACCGGTACACTGAAAGGGTTACCAGAGTTCCACCCCCTAATAACATGTGTGTGTGTGGCGTTAGACATTTTTGAAACTTCACAGATAACAGAGGTAGTAATTGCAGACAACAAGATTCATCATACATGGCGACAGGGTTCTGACCCGTCACCTCACAAAACACATACTGCCCACTGATCTAAGTGTCACAGACTCACCAGTAACCGGGGACAACTTGCATACGGGCATCGACTTCTAGAGCCGGGAGACAGTAGCTTTTTTGTTGCCAACTCACAGCTCTGATCAGGCATAGACGACAAAGAACTCAGTAGAAGATACTGCACCAGCAACACCGAAGTGTAGGAGCTGGATACAGCATCATTTCCCAAGATCAGACACTAAACAGTAGATAGCCTACACAACAAAAGGTCATCATTCGTGGAGACAAATCAGTCAACAGCAGCCCCACAGTCAAGTAGCAAGACACTGTCAATATGAAGTGTCCCATACCCACGACACACAATGACTAGACCCCGAGAGGTCAGTCACCCCAGCACGGCGAGACACTATCCACCTAGCAGAAGCCAGGAGACAGTC
>JABSSC010000311.1 GCA_013214635.1 Paracoccaceae bacterium
TAGGTCATCAGCATGTGATCAAGGCCGCGTTCACCGGCAGTCAACTCTGGGATGACACATGGCGGGATGGCCAGAGTGAGCGACAAGTACCAAGGCCGCATTTTTGCGGCGAGGAAAGGCGGGACCATGCGGGCGCTGACAGCTTCTGAGAGGGTTTGCCAGGTCTCTTCATCCAGCAATTCCGGCAGGGTTGGTCCTTCGGTGATGAAGATCATATCAGGGTTGGCGGCGAAGGCGGCTTGCATCTCTGCTTCGCTTTCGGCGGTGGCTTCGACCAGCAGAAGTTCCGACGCGTCCACCGATGCCGCGGTTCGATCAAAGACCGATTGCAGGCGCGGGTCGGCAATGTGCATGGTGCCTATCAAATGTAGCGTTTTGTCGTCCTTCGTCGCTGTCCAATGCAGACCGGTGGCATAGGGCGTTGCCGCAACAGCCTCGGCGATTTGAGCACGCTCTGCTTCTGTGATCCGATCCATAAAGCTGGAACCCGTGCACAGCGCCGCAAGGCTTGGGAACCAGAGGCAGAAAAACAAAGTAAGCAGAATGCGCATAAAAGGCCCTTTGTGAAAGGCCCGGGCCGGTTAGCCCGGGTGATTGTCTAAGATCATGCGTTGACCGATGCGGATCAAGAACCGCCCGACCCGATCGCGCAGAGTATTGCGCGGGATTGGGACAACTTGAAGACGGTCTTTTGGCTGGACCGCATTTTCCGCCGGAGCGGGATAGTTGTCTGTTGGCACGACCAGCGGAACAGGCGGCACGCTCGGCGCGGCAGGTATCAGGCGCAGGGCTTCGGGTTTTGACCGTCGCACCACCCGTTTTTCAGGCGTGGGTGAGGTGCGCGTGGGTCCAACCGGATGGTTGGGGAATGTAAACGGGGGATGCATGGGGATGCTCCAAGAAATCAAAGATCGTTTTGTAGGGAAGATGTGTCCGGCAAGCGCCGCGACACGTCACAATGCGCAGCTTACCAGAGGGTGGCGGTAAACATTCCTTGCGTCATTGGACTTCCTTTCGGATCGTTGGTTTCTGGTGCGGGGATAACCTACGGTTGCGCTTGCGCCAAGGATTCTTTTGGCGATGGCGTGATCTGTGTTATTTGCGCACGCGTTTGCGGAGTTCGGCCCTGATAATTTTGCCTGTGGTCGTCATCGGCATGTCGTCAGTGAAGTGGATCTCGCGCGGGTATTCATAGGCCGCAAGGCGCGATTTGACATGCGTTTGGATGTCGAAGGCAAGCGCTTCCGTCTCGGTTTGACCGTCGGCCAAGGTCACAAAAGCGGTCACGCGTTCGCCGCGCATGTCGTCAGGTGCGCCGACCACGCCTGCCAGTTGCACGGCGGGGTGGGTCAGCAAGCAATCTTCGATTTCACCTGGCCCGATGCGGTATCCGGCAGAGTTGATGACATCATCGTCCCGGCCGACGAATTGGATACGGCCACTTTCTGTTTTTAGCCCCGTGTCACCGGTCAGAAGCCATTTGCCGTGCGTATTGGTGACGAATTTCTGGTCGGTGGCAGTTGGGTTATTCCAATATCTCAAAAACATCACCGGATCGGGCGTTTTGACGGCGATAGCTCCGATGGTGCCAATAGGGCAGGGCGTGTTGTCGCCAGAAAGTACTTCGACCTCATGCCCCGGTACGGCAAAGCCCATCACGCCGGGTTCCGCAGGAGCGATCGCGCTACATGAGGACACGATCATGTTGCATTCGGTTTGGCCATAAAATTCGTTGATCGTTGTACCAAGCATGCGCTCGCCCCACTCGATCAACTCTTTGCCCAAGGTCTCTCCACCGCTGCCAACGGACCGCATGTTGAGCGGTCTTTGGTTCGCCGCTTGACGCATCATCTTCAGTGCGGTGGGTGGGATGAATGCGTTGCGGATGCCATGTGTTTCGA
>JABSSC010000312.1 GCA_013214635.1 Paracoccaceae bacterium
CCTAAATGCTTTGCCCGTTGCGCAATCTGGCGGTCAGGTGACCGCCGCTGGTGTCAGCGTCTCCGCCATCGAAGCCGCCGAATGGGATCATCATCCTGAACACGAGGTGCCCGGCCAGAACGGCATGTATCGGTGGGAGATGGATGGCATCAAATTTGCGCATATGGGTGATGTGGGAAATCCGCTGACCATCGCGCAACAGGACTTTTTCCAAGACACCGATGTGCTTTTTGCGCTGGCGGGCGGGTATCTGACGATCTTGCTGCCGGACTTGATGGAGATGGTGCATCGGACGCGCCCGAAACTGATCATTCCGATGCATTTCCGGACGCTGACTTACAAACCAAGAAATGCAATGTGGATCGAAAGCTTCCTTAGCCATTTCAAGGATGAGGACGTCGATTTCGCATGCTCACATACGGTCGATCTAACGGCCGAAGACTTACCCGAGCGCACGCGCATCCTTGTTATGGATTACGTGCGCTAGGGACAGATCTTCGACCCTATTTTGGGTTGAGGGAAACGTGGGTCGCGACAGGCGGCCCGACCAAAGGGAGGACCAACCTATGAAACTGACCAAGTCAGTCGCTATGGTGTCGGCGCTTGCGCTGGCCGCTACGGCCGGTGTCGCCATCGCGCAGGATGTCGCGCGGGAAGACACCGTCATTTTTGACCTCGACCGGACGATTAAAGATCCGGAGAACTTCAACTGGTTCACGCCGGGCACCAAGCGGATGCACGGCGCGCATCAAACCATGTGAGAGCCGCTTTTTATCCTGAACTATGGCTCCGGTGAAATTGATCCGTGGCTGGCTACGGGCTTTGAAGCCAATGACGCCTCGACCGAGTTCACCATTACGTTGCGCGACGGCGTGGAATGGTCGGATGGCGAGGCGTTTGACGCCGATGACGTGATCTTCACGGTGAACATGGCGATCACCAACGAAGAGATTTCGTCGCGTGAGGCCGCCACGGTTCGGGCGCAGGTCGCCAGTGTTGAGAAGATTGACGATCTGACGGTCAAATTCACGCTCAACAACGCCAACCCGCGCTTTATCGTGGAAAACTTCGGCGTGCGCATTTTTGGCTCGTTCCTGATCATGCCCGAGCACATCTGGGCCGATCAGGACCCGGCAACGTTCGCGTTCAGCGATCCGATTGGCACAGGTCCCTATACCTTTACCAGCGCCACGACCAACCGCGCGATCTGGGACCGGAACGACGACTGGTGGGGTGCGAAAGCCGGCTTTCAGGAGCTTCCGGAACCCAAGCGCGTGATTTTCCTTGAATCAGGTGGCGCGGAAAGCCGTGCCCAGTTGATGGTCACCAACCAGCTTGATGCCGCACAGAACGTGAGCGTCGGCACTTACGAGGCGATCGCAGCCCAGAACCCCAACGTCATTGCGTGATATTCGGACTATCCGTTTGCCGCGGCCGACCCGTGTGCGCGTCAGCTTGAGATCAACACGACTGTCGCGCCATGGGATGATCCCAACATGCGCCGGGCCGTGGCTGAGATCATTGACCGCACGCAGATCGTGAACATCGCCGCCGAAGGTGCAACCGTGCCCAGCACGACGATGTTTGCGCAATATGGTTCAATGGCGCCATTCATCGACGCGGTTGTCGACGCCGGCTATGGCCTGTCGCCACGCGGTGACGCAGATGCCGGTAAGGCGCTGATCGAAGCGGCGGGTTGGACCATGGGGTCGAACAGCGTCTACGAAAAAGACGGAGAAGAATTGGCTGTTAAGATCCACGTGAATTCGGCCTCGACCGAATACACGCGCACCATCGACATGATCGTCGAACAGCTGAACCGCGCAGGCGTCGCCGCAAGCTCGGTCCCGGTTGAAAACGGCGTGTTCTGGGGTGAGGTTCTGCCCTTTGGTG
>JABSSC010000313.1 GCA_013214635.1 Paracoccaceae bacterium
TGTGCCGCGACTTCGTCCGGCTGGATGTACGGATGATAAGGCTCACGATTTCAGTCCTCCCTCTGGAGTGTATAAAAAGCGAGATCGCTGTGTGTTTCGAAAAACATCATGCCAAATCACGTGAATATTTATGTGGCGAAAGTCACTAAATTGCATTTTGAATTTAGCCCGTCTTATTCACGATTCGGTTTGAAAATGCTGGCGGATGTAGCTTAAGCGATTGAATTGGCGTAAGAATAGGTTGTCTAATCCATTCCGTTCACCGCCTCTCGCGAGCCACACCCGCCATGACCGACGATACGTTGCTGCCGTTTGCTTTTCCAGCCGTCTGCGCCAAGAAAGTCACCGCCGCGTTTGATGGCGGTCGTATCACCTCGGACGGCGGCGTCATGCTGCTGGCGGCAGCCGAGCGGCGCCTGCGACTGGCTGACAGGCTTGCTGCGGCGATCCGTGATCCGCGCGATCCGCACCGGGTGACGCATGCCATGGCCGACATTTTGCGTGCCCGCATCTTCGCCATCGCCTGTGGCTATGAAGACGCCAACGATCTCGACCGGCTTCGTTTCGATCCGGCGTTCAAGATCGCCTGCGGACGATTGCCCGACAGCGGGCGCGACCTTGCCTCGCAACCGACCTGCTCGCGGCTGGAGAACCTGCCCGACCTGAGGACCGTCATCCGCCTGGGTCGGGTGCTGGTCGATCTGTGGCTGTCGAGCTATGCCGTGCCGCCGGAAAGCGTCACCCTCGACATCGACGACACAGTGGATGTCGTCCACGGCCATCAGCAGCTCTCGCTCTTCAATGCCCACCATGACGAGCGCTGCTTCCTGCCGATCCACATCTATGATGCCGCCACAGGTCGGCCCGTCGCCATGATCCTGCGTCCCGGCAAGACACCGGCGGGCAAGGAAATCCGCAGCTATCTGCGCCGCCTTGTCCGGATGATCCGGCGCGTGTGGCCGACAACCCGCATCCTGATCCGCGGCGACAGCCATTATGGCAGGACGCAAGTCATGCAATGGTGCGAGAAAAACGGCATCGACTATCTCTTCGGCTTCGCCGGCAACAAGGTTCTCAAGCGTCTCGTCAAAGAGACCGCCGACGATATCCGCACCCGCCGCGCCCTTGAAAACAAGCCGGTGCTGCGCGGCTATGCCGACACCCGGTACGGGGCGAACTCCTGGAAGGTGGAACGCCGCGTCTGCGCGCGCATCGAGGCGACGACGATGGGCCTCGACATCCGCTTCGTTGTCACCAACCTTGCTGAAGGCTCCGCCGAGCATATCTACGATGTCCTCTACTGCGCTCGCGGTCAGGCCGAGAACCTGATCAAGATGCACAAGAGCCAACTGGCCTCCGACCGGACATCCTGCCGCTCGCCGATCGCCAACCAGGTCCGCCTTATCCTGCACACCGCAGCCTACTGGTTGATGCTTACACTGCGCGATGCCGTGCCCGCGACAGATGACCTGCGCAAAGCCGAGTTCGCAACGCTCAGGCTCCGGCTCCTCAAGCTCGGTGCCCGCGTCACCGAAACCGCCTCGCGCATCCGCATCGCCTTTGCCGCCGCATGCCCACAGGCCGACATCTTCCGCCACCTCGCGGGCGCCTTGACACCGGCTCCACCATGAAAGCCGGGGCGCTGACGCCCCCAAGAGCCCACCCAATTCAACATCAAACGCGTGCCACAAAGTTCCAGATCAACCGCGGTGAAACAGACGAAACGGTGCACCTTGTCCAGGTCTTGCCCACCAGAAACCTGACAGCTCATGAATAAGACGGGCTAGCGCGGATATCTCACAACCAAACAGGTCGTCATGCAGTGTCCCGATGAGTACCGAAATGGACTTCAGCAGCCAATCCGACTACTATTTTCGACCAGTGGAAGG
>JABSSC010000314.1 GCA_013214635.1 Paracoccaceae bacterium
CCTTCGGCTTCTTTGTTCGACGGGATGTGGAAGATATCCGGGTGCTGGTCGATCTCTTCAATCACACCGGCCAACTGCTTGCAGGGCACGGTGGTCACAAAAGAGATGTCATTCGCAACAAGATCATCCGTGATCTTTTTGTCGATGTTCATCAATGGTCCTTTCTTGAGAGCGGGTAAGCGCTGCTAAGTTGTGCGGTATACATGAACGGCGCATGGCGCGTGGCGAACCACACGCGCGGCAGTAGAGCCCAGCAAATAGTCACTGAACCCGGGTTTGTGCGAGCCCATCACGATACATTCCACATCATTGGCTGCGGCATAATCGATGATGCTGCGGTAGGTATGTCCCATAACCATCTCGGTCTGGATATCCTCCAGATGGGCGGTTTTGGCCTCCAACTGCGCAATGGCATTATCGACTGCTTGTTTTTTCACATCGGCATCGAGGTAGGTCTGCACCGATCCTTGCGGGGCTTCGTAGACGTGAAGCGCCACGATCTTTCCATCGGACCCCGCAAGCGCCTTGGCAATTTCCAAAGTCTTCTCTGAGAGGCCGTGGTCTAAAGCCATTGGAACTAAGATTTTCTTATACATCTTTGGTCTCCTCAGCCCGATCAAGTTCCGGGCAATAAAACAATTTTTGGGGTGGCCACCTGCCCCGCGCGAATGTCTTTGAAGGCTTGAGCGCCTTCCGATAGGCCCCGCAGCTCAATCCAATTGACGTCTCCCAAACGGCCATCAAAGAGGGCTTCGGCGGTGTCGCGGAAATCCTGCGCGGTGTAGGTATAAGTGCCGATGAAGGTGATCTCTTGCAACGTCGCGCGGCGAATATCAAAGCCTCCGTCGCTGTCCCCCAATCCGACATGCGCGATCACGCCCCCGGGTTGGGTATGAGCGCTAGCAACAGCACGCGTGGCAGAGAAGCCAACTGCATCCACCACCATCGGGTATTCGCCTTCAGCCGCGGCTACGGCGTTCTGGCTACAGACATCTCGCAAAAAAGCGCGCCTTTCTGGGTTGGGCTCAACGACCGTGACATCATCAATCCCTTGCGCTTTGAACGCCAATGCTGCAGCGAGACCGATGGCACCGCCACCGATGACCAATGCCGTGCGGTCCATTGACGGGTGAATTGCTTCCAACGTCAATCGGACGGTATGCCAGCTCACTGCGAGCGGTTCGACCAAGGCTGCGGTCGTCAGCGGCACATGATTTGGCACTTCGACCAGATTGCGTTCCGGCATTGCAACGAGTTCGGCAAAGGCTCCTTCTCGCGGTGGCATCGAGATGATTTGCCGGTCGGGGCAAAGGTTTTCGCGACCCGCGCGTGAGGCCGCAGAATCGGGGTTGATCACAAGCGGATTGATGGTGACGCGCATGCCATCTTTCGGTCCGCCGACAATAACTCCCGCCGCCTCGTGCCCCAAGATCAGCGGCGCCGGACGCCTTGCATCATGACCGAGATAGGCGTGCATATCGGACCCGCAGATACCCACCGCATCAATGCGGATCAGATGTTCATCTGCTTGCGGCATCGCATCGGGTACATTGCGGTACCCAAGTGTTTCAACACCATCATAAACCAGTGCTTTCATTTCGCGGTGAACCCTCCATCAACCATGAGGACTTGCCCCGTCACATAGGAGGATGCGTCAGAGCATAAAAACAGGATCGGGCCATCCATATCTGACATCTCACCATTTCGTCCGATGCAGGTTTGCGCCGCATTGCGCGCGGCACGGTCTGGATCGTCAAACACCGCTTGCGTCAATTCGGTTGGGAAAAACCCGGGGCCGATGGCGTTTGCGGTGATGCCATAACGTGAC
>JABSSC010000315.1 GCA_013214635.1 Paracoccaceae bacterium
ATGCGGCGGGCCTCGGAGATGGGGCATGTGGGGCAGATTGTTCAAGTGGGCCAGCGTGGCGTTGGATCGGCTGGAATGGATGCGTTGGCGGGGGCGGAGGCTTATGGTGCACATCTGATTCCGGCGCATGACTTGCCTGGCGGCATTGCACAGGCGCTCGCATTGTTGCCTGAGGGCGAAGATGTAGTGATCTGCTTTGATGTGGACGCGCTAGACCCGTCCATCATGCCAGCGGTGATTGCGCCAACTGGCGGGGGCTTGCGCTATCAGGATGTCCTTGCGCTGGTCAAAGGCGTGGCGGCGCGGTGCCGGATTGCGGGCTTTGCCATGGTAGAGTTGATGCCGGACGCGGACCCGGATGGTGTGGGCGGGCGCACTGCGGCGCAGCTGTTGACGAGTGCGATCGGCGTGATTGCGCGTCAGGTTGCAGCGACGCGGGCTTGAACCGGGGGCGCACGGCGCGGTAAGAGGCGCAGGACCGGGTGCCGCACAGCAAAAGTGCGGGCCTTGGCCGGATTAGGGGCACGTGAGCACATGCGCAGAGTTGTGGTAACCGGGCTGGGGTTGGTGACCCCGTTGGCAGATGGTGTGGAGGCCAGTTGGTCGCGCATTCTGGCAGGCGAAAGTGGCGCCGGGCCGATCACGGTCTTTGACCCCGAGGGGCTAACGACGACCTACGCCTGTGAAGTGCCCTTGAACGGCGAAGATGCCTTTGTGCCGGACACGTACATGGACGCCAAAGAGCGCCGGAAGGTGGATACATTTATCCTGTTCGGCATCGCAGCGGCGCAACAGGCGGTTGAGGATTCGGGTTGGACGCCCGAAGATGATGAAAGCCGCGAACGCACGGGCGTTTTGATCGGTTCCGGAATTGGTGGCCTGAACTCCATCGCGAACACCACGATTGTGATGGAGGAAAAGGGACCGCGCCGTGTTTCGCCATTCTTTGTGCCGGGGGCGCTGATCAACCTGATTTCGGGACAGGTGAGCATCAAATACGGCTTCAAAGGGCCGAACCATTCGGTTGTGACGGCGTGCTCAACTGGGGCCCATGCGATTGGTGACGCCTCGCGCCTCATCCAGTTCGGGGATGCGGATGTGATGATTGCAGGCGGGGCAGAGGCAGCGATCTGCAAGATCGGGATTGCCGGGTTCAACGCGTGTAAGGCGCTGTCGACCAAGCGTGCGGATGACCCGAAATCTGCTTCGCGCCCGTATGACGCGGACCGGGATGGCTTTGTTATGGGCGAAGGCGCGGGCGTGGTCGTACTAGAGGAATATGAGCACGCCAAGGCGCGCGGAGCGAAGATATATGCCGAGGTGAAGGGCTATGGCCTGTCGGGCGACGCCTATCATATTACGGCCCCGTCCGAGGATGGTGAAGGCGGTGAGCGGTCCATGCGGGCGGCCCTGCGCAACGCGGGGCTGGAGCCTGTCGATATCGATTATATCAACGCGCATGGCACATCGACGATGGCTGACACGATTGAACTGGGCGCGGTTGAGCGTCTCTTGGGGGATGCGGCTGGCAAGGTGACAATGTCGTCGACCAAGTCGGCGACGGGACACTTGTTGGGCGCAGCGGGCGCAATTGAGGCGATCTTCTCAATCCTTGCGATCCGCGATCAGGTTTGCCCACCGACCATCAACCTTGACAATCCGGCGGTGGAGACTCCGGTTGATCTGGCCCCAAACGCTAAGCGGGAGCGTGAAGTGCGGGTGGCGCTGTCCAACTCGTTTGGTTTTGGCGGCACAAACGCCAGTGTGATTTTCACGAAGGTGGATTGATATGTGGCGCAGCATTGCGTCGAACGGGCTATCGTTTCT
>JABSSC010000316.1 GCA_013214635.1 Paracoccaceae bacterium
GATGGGTGTGCATGCGGCGGAGCTCCGCACGAAGTCCGCCAGCTTCTCCAAGCTCTTCGGTTGGTTTGGCAACGCACAGCTGGGTCCGGTTCATCTGGGAACCTTCGGTGTCGTGTCGCTGGCAACTGGCTTGATGTGGTTCTTCATCGTCGGGATCAACTTCTGGATCCAAGCGGGCTGGTCCCCTGGCGTCTTCTTGCGTGACCTCTTCTGGTTCTCGCTAGAGCCGCCTGCACCAGAGTACGGCCTCGGGATGGCCCCGCTTGAAGAAGGTGGCTGGTGGCTGATCTCTAGCTTCTTCTTGCTGGTCAGCGTTTGCAGCTGGTGGATCCGCACATATCTGCGGGCAGAAGAACTCGGTATGGGCAAGCATGTCTCTTGGGCATTTGCCTCTGCGATCTGGTTGTTTCTTGTACTGGGTCTGATCCGTCCGATCCTGATGGGGTCTTGGTCCGAAGCAGTGCCATATGGCGTCTTCTCGCACCTTGATTGGACGAACCTGTTCTCCATTACGCATGGCAACCTGTTCTACAATCCGTTCCACGCATTGAGCATTGCGTTCCTTTATGGCTCGGCTCTTCTCTTTGCGATGCACGGTGCGACGATCCTTGCCGTCAGCCGCTTCGGTGGTGAGCGTGAGATCGAACAGATCGTTGACCGCGGGACGGCTTCCGAACGCGCAGCTTTGTTCTGGCGCTGGACTATGGGCTTTAACGCCACAATGGAAGGCATCCACCGCTGGGCGTGGTGGTTCGCAGTGTTGACAACGCTCACCGGCGGTATCGGCATCCTTCTGTCCGGCACGGTCGTCGACAACTGGTACGTCTGGGCGCAACAGCACGGCTTCGCGCCGCTCAACTGAGGAGATTGAACGATGGATGACGACAATATCCTAAACCTCGAAGGGCGCACACGACTGTCAGCCGACATCACGCTCTTAATGCTGAAAGGCGCAGGTTACGCAGCGGTCCTGATCTTAGCCATCTGGCTGGTGATCGCAGTGATCGCAGGCATTGGCCGCGCCCTTCCCGAGGATAGCCGCAACACCCCCGACCCGATCAACAGATCGTCGTTGGAGTTGCTGGAAACCCCGATCAACATCGGGTGACGAGATTGGGCCGGGCACGCATCGCGACGCCTGCCCGGCCTTCCGCCATCGGGCCGCCCTCCCTGGTAGGTCCGGTACCAGAGGGGTCCACATGACCCTTCTAGTTCCCTTCCTGTTGGCTACAGGAACTGGCGTCGCAGGCAGCCCCCACAAGGGTCTGTACTGCGACGTCATCTTTTTTCGGGGGTAAGCCATGACCAACACACCATTCCTAGATCGCATTAACGGACCTGCTGACCTAAAGGGGTTTGCGGATCGTGACCTCGCCGCCCTGTCTGGCGAACTTCGGCAAGAGGTGATCCAAGCGGTTTCGCAAACCGGCGGGCATCTGGGATCATCGCTTGGGGTGGTCGAGCTATCAGTTGCGATCCATGCGGTCTTTGACACGCCGCGGGATAAGCTGATCTGGGATGTTGGCCATCAATGCTACCCTCATAAGATTTTGACCGGCCGTCGCGACCGCATCAACACCTTGCGGCAAGAACGCGGCTTGTCGGGCTTCACGAAACGCAGCGAGTCTGAGTACGACCCCTTCGGTGCCGCGCATTCGAGCACGTCTATCAGCGCCGCCCTCGGGTTCACTGTTGGGCGCGATATGGGACAGCCGACGGGCGATGCGATTGCGGTCATCGGCGACGGATCGATCAGTGCGGGCATGGCCTATGAAGCCATGAACAATGCCGGAGCCGAGGGGCGCCGTTTGTTTGTCATTCT
>JABSSC010000317.1 GCA_013214635.1 Paracoccaceae bacterium
TATGACGCGAGATCGCAGGCAGACTGGCTTCAAACGGCGCGGCCAGTTCATTGACCGTGGCCTCTCCTGCCGCGAGACGATCCACCAAGGCCCGCCGCGTGGGATGAGCCAAGGCCGCGAATGCTGCATCGAGTGAGAGTGCTTGCGTCATGACTGAATTATTAAACGCACTTGTTAATTAATAAGCCCGTTAAGTTAAGGTGCAGATATCGGCACATTTGCCCTTCACAAACGCCTCGAAGCTGTCTATCACGCGCGCTGTTCCGCATTGGCGATCCGTCTGTGCGGCACGATTCGTCCAAGACGGTGGGTGTGGTTCGCCACATAATTCCTGCCTGAGACGGGAAATGGAACAACACTCTTCAGACGCCACACGGCGCTGAGGCGCGATTGCGACGGACCCGTAAGGACTCGTTTGCCGGGATATCCCGGTGAAAAACTGAGCCGGAGGGTCACCAGACACGGCCCTCCATAATTGGAGTGAAACTGTGGATAGAGCCCAGAAAGAGAAAGTGGTCGAGGAACTCGGCCAGATCTTCGAAAGCTCTGGCGTTGTAGTGGTTGCCCACTACGCGGGTCTCACGGTTGCCGAGATGCAGGACCTGCGCGCGCAAATGCGCGAAGTTGGTGGGTCCGTCCGCGTCGCCAAGAACAGGCTCGCCAAAATCGCCCTCGAAGGTAAGCCGAACGCGTCAATCGCGGATCTGCTTACGGGTATGACCGTCATCGCCTATTCGGAAGATCCTGTCGCTGCTGCGAAGGTGTCCGAAGCCTATGCCAAGGGGAACGACAAGTTCGAAATCCTTGGCGGCGCAATGGGTGATACGGCCCTTGACCCGGCCGGTGTGAAAGCCGTCGCCGCAATGCCATCGCGTGAAGAGCTTATTGCTTCGATCGTCGGTTGCATCGGCGCGCCTGCATCGAACCTCGCTGGCGCTATTGGCGCACCTGCGTCGAACGTCGCAAGCATCCTGTCAACCATCGAGGAGCGTGCGGAAGCCGCATAAGCCCCTCGTGAGAACCGCGTGAAGCACATGCTGCACGTTGGAACACATCTTAGGAAAACGGAAAAACCGAAATGGCTGATCTGAAGAAACTCGCTGAAGAGATCGTGGGTCTCACGCTTCTCGAAGCACAAGAACTGAAAACCATCCTTAAGGATGAATACGGCATCGAGCCCGCTGCTGGCGGCGCTGTCATGGTTGCCGGTGGTCCTGCCGGCGGCGATGCCGGTGAAGCTGCGGAAGAAAAGTCGGAATTCGACGTCGTTCTCGTCGCAGCCGGCGCCCAGAAGATCAACGTGATCAAAGAAGTTCGCGCGATCACTGGTCTTGGCCTGAAAGAAGCCAAGGAACTCGTCGAAGCTGGCGGCAAAGCCGTCAAAGAAGGCGTCGACAAGGCCGAAGCAGAAGAGATCAAAGGCAAGCTGGAAGCAGCTGGCGCAGAGGTCGAACTCAAGTAATTCGGGTGTCACACCTGAGTTCACGAGGAGGGTCGCGTTTTCGCGGCCCTCTTTGCTTTTCGACATCTGAATGCGATGCGACGCACACATCGCTGATGTTGGGTTAGTATCGCAACTGCGTTCACGTGAATGGTTGCTCGTGCGGATACAAACCGTCGACCCGCCTAACGCCCTGAATATCCATGAAATAGTGCGTTAACCAAATCCAACTTTGGCAAAAATAGTACTGTAAAGTGGCGACATGATGGTCTATAATCGCGCCGAGTATGAGTTATGAGGGGTTTGAAATGCCATTCCTAAAATCACTTTCCATTACCACAGCCGCAATTGCGCTGACGGCTTCTGCTGCGTCGGCTGCG
>JABSSC010000318.1 GCA_013214635.1 Paracoccaceae bacterium
CCTTACTGTGTTGTCCGTAAGCTAGTGGCTCCGATCACGGTACGAGCCCCGCACAATGGCTAAAAAATTCCCAGGACCCCTTTTATCGTCCCCGACCGCTCGCGGCACGTCTCGGTATGTCCCAGGAGCCACGGGGGGTGCGTGAACGGCCTTGGACCAGGAAACGGGGGTCTGCGGTCTACGCCGGGGCATTTCGGTCCCCGCGCGGCGCTCCAAGCGTCCGGGATCGGTGCGTGAGTGGGACGACCCAAGCGGGGCGCCGCTGTCCGCCGCAAAATCCCTCGGTCGTCACCGACGCGGCCGCAAACGCGTCAATGTCGTCGATATTTTTTCGGGCCCGTTGAGCGTACTGGCGTGCCAGCGTCGGCGAGGACGACACGTAGAGCAATGCAGACGCTTCCAGCACGACCATAGACACGAAAAAAAAACGCCGCCTCGTCTGCCGTCTCGTTTACGCACTCGGTTCTTGCCGAGTGCGGGTCCCTTGCCGCGGCCGTCGTGTCCACGTCCACTCGACAGTTGCCTCGCACGGGCCGCCGCGTCGCCGCCGCCAACGAGGACGCGGCAGCGGCGGGGACTAGCATGTTCATCAAAACAGGCATGTTTGGGGGCGCCGAGGCGGCGCTGGCGCTGCCCCGCGCGTCGCGCGAGTTGCCGTGGCATGTGGGCATGACGAATCCGTCTTGTTACCTTCCCAGGTGGCCGCGCTAGCGTCGATCGCGAGAGAGCCGGCGCTCTCTGGCTAAAAAGTATCGTCAAACTTAGTTATCGCGAAGGTAAAGTGACGGAACTCGATAGAGGACGCCGCAGGCAGTTCGAAACGTTTACTTTACCTTCCAAACGTCGAAGCCCCGTCCCGGAACGCGTTGCGGAATTTTCTGGGGGGTTAGCCGATAAATTTGCGGCCGCAAAACTCTTAGTCCGCGAAAACGCAGCCTCGCGCGTCGTTTCGACGCGCGCCTCTTTCCCACGATGAAAGCGCGCGTCGAGACGAGGCGAGCGCAACAAACAGGGCGTGAAACGATGAGGCACAGCCGAAGATAGCAAAATGACGTTCTCCTGAGGCGCCCAAATCGCGAGGCAGCCTCCCCCCGCACTTTTAGCGATCTACACACCAGCCGCGACCGGATCCACGTCCAAGGTTTCCAATCGGGACGACCCGGTGCGGAACGTAGGGGTGCGAAACAAGACGGGCAACGCCGAAACCCAACGAGACGAAGCCAAACTTGCTGGGCACGTCCAGCATGACCCATCGATAGGTGCTGACGCCGGCGTTTGGACTGTGGTGCTCACATTGGCCGAAATCAACGGGTTCGATGCCGCGGATCCGGCGGTGGTCCGACGGCACCAAAATGCAAAACTGCGTGCAGCACGACGATCCGATAGCATGCGTGGACGATCCCTGACGCTGCGCGCGCGCGAAGAGCTTCAAAAACTCGCGCGGGCAGCAACT
Source organism: Paracoccaceae bacterium (assembly GCA_013214635.1). Classification (GTDB taxonomy): domain Bacteria; phylum Pseudomonadota; class Alphaproteobacteria; order Rhodobacterales; family Rhodobacteraceae; genus JABSSC01. The sequence goes on from JABSSC010000318.1 coordinate 1,454, forward strand.
CCCCATCCTGACCGCAGCGCGTCCGCCTTCAACGCGCGCCAAACTTCGCATGCAGCCTTGGTTTGTCGTCGTGTGCAGGCATGCAACGCGGTTTGGGTCAACGTGGCGCGCTTGGTCGCTTCGTCGTTTTATGACCAGATAATGACCCCCTTGGTTCCCCTGATGCAGGGGGCGTCGGGTGAGTGCCGCATTCATTTCCATTTATTTGGATCTTTTTATTCTGAGATGAGAGAAGGGGTTCGAAGTGACCGCGGAGAACGCATTGCGTCCGCGGTCCCCCCACGTCGTTTTCGTCCGTTGATTTTCGTCCCGTTGGATCTAACTATGGTACGCTGAAGTTGGCCAGATAGGCC
>JABSSC010000032.1 GCA_013214635.1 Paracoccaceae bacterium
GGGCCATCAACGCCATCTTGGCGCATACAAAAACGGCGGAACCCGAAGGTCCCGCCGTCTTGTGTTTGATGTGATTGGGTGCATCCGAATTAGAATTCGTAGCGCGCCCCAATCTGGATCCGCCAGGCCGAGCTGGAGATCGAGATCCGGTTGCGATCATCAGGACGGAAGCCGTCAATGATGTAACGGCCTTGATCGTCAACATCGCCATCAACCAGATCGACAAATTGCGAACGGGTGCGACGGATATTCGCCCCGCTATCGATCAGGTTGAGGAAGTTTTCAAAATCGGCGAACACTTCGATCCGGTCTTCAACAATCCCGGTCAAGCTGCCGATAAAGGGCAATTCCTGGCTGAAACGCAGATCGAGATCGTAGTGCCAATCATTGCGGCAAGTGTTACGCTTGATCGACTGGCCCAGTTCATAATCACACGCCGAACCAACTTCGCTGGTGTCGAGGTAGTTGAGCAGGTCGGTAACAGCATCCGGGTCGGACAGAGGCGACAGGTTCGGATCGTTCACACCGGTGGGGATGTAGAGCAGAGCATTGTCGCTGCCCGAAGCGCTGTCGTTGAACACCCCGCCGCCATCAAAGGTCAGGCTGTAAGGCCGGCCCTGACGCGCGCGGAAGAAAATGCCCAGACCGGTGTCAAAGCCATCGAAGAACTCTTCACGCAGGAACATGGTTGCGGTGAAATTGTGCCGCGTTTCATAGTTCGAGGTCGAGTTCGCCGGGTTTTGACGGTCAAACGCTGCCGTACGGTCATAAGACGACGTCGCGGTCGAGGAAGCGACATCGCGGTTGTTGGTGGAATCGGTGAAGGCATAGCCGAAGGTCATGCCAACCGAACCGCCCTGCGTGAGCAGACCTTCGCTGAAACGCTTGTTCAGGATGATCGAGGCGACGTGGCTGTCATAGCTGCCGCCATTGGTCAGCTGGATGTTGTCATCGCGGCGGGTGTTGTAACACTCAGCCGTGAGACCTTCATAAACGGGCGGCGTGCCACCCGAGACCAGCGTCGCGTTACAACCGGTGGCGGTTGCATCAACCGCGGCGTAGATCGGACGACCATCAACCGTGAAGCCGTTGAGCCCTGCACGAATGTCAGGCGCCTGCGACAGGTCGACAAAGTTGAGCGTGTTGTTGAACCGCGAATAGATATAGTCGAGGTTCAGGTTCCAATTGCTGAAGAAACCGCTTTCGGTGCCCAGAGTGGTCTGGAAGCCGATATTGGCCCGCGTCACGGTCGGAACCTTGTAGTTGGGATCGGTCGACTGGACGTCATTGCCGCCCACCGCCGCAACCGCAGCGCCGGCATTGACCGCGCATTGCGGGAAGCCGGTGAAGCTGCCGCCCGACAGCACGTTGAACGAACCGTCCGGATTGGTCAGCCCAGCGCATTCAGCATCAAACGTGTCGCCATTGGCGCTCGCAAAGCCGTCATTTGAGAAGGCGTTGGAATAATACACAACCGGGTCACCGCCCGAGAAGATGCCAACACCACCGGTGATCCGGCTGTCGCTGATAAATCCTTCGTTGAAGAATTCATAAGTCGCCGAAACGCGCGGCAGGATGACCGGCTCAAGGCGGCTGAACGAATTGGCGTTGGTGAAGCCGTAACGCTGTTGGAACAGCGGGTTGGCGCGCGGTGCATCGCCATCATACAATTGCACCCGCACACCGCCGGTCAACGACAATTGGTCGCTCGCCTGCCATTCGTCCTGGACATAGAACGAATAGATCGTCCGGCCAAAACGCGCCGCGGCATTGTTGATGTCGCCGTCGAGGCTGGTTGCGATCGTGCCGCCACCAAGCGACCCGCCGCCCACGAGATCATCGACATCGCCGAACACGCTGGAGAAGAAGCCCGGCGCCACATTGCCGGCCTCGAAATTGTCGAGCCCGTCAAAGAACAAAGTGCCGGTCGCGTTGATCGCGAACAGGTTGAAGATCTCCAGATCGTTCACTTCGACGCCGAATTTGAGGAAGTGCCCATTGCCGGCATCGACATTCATCTGGAAGCGAGCCTGGTCGATCTTGGTGTCGAGCTGGTTGGCCGAACGGAAGATCCCCGGGCCGGTCGACAACAGACCGTTTTGATCGGTGACGCCGCCACCGGAAACCGGCGTGCCATCAGGTGCAACGCCCACCGCCAAACGCACGGTCGGGTTCGCCGATTGCGCTTCGCCAAAGCCGAGCGGGCCTTGAACGTCGCCAACTTCCGAACGGCTGACGCGCAATTCGGTCGAGATCGTGTCGCTCCAATCGGAATAGAGACGGAGCGAATAATAATCCGACTTGGTGCCTTCGTCCTCGAAGCTGTTGAAGCCGGTCAGGTTCTGGCCACCAAAATCGCTTTCGATATTGGTTTCTTCAAGACGCTGATAGGTCGCCTCGAGACGGTGATCATCGTTGATGACGGCGTCAATACGGCCGAAATAACGGGTTGCAGCTTCGGCAAGCTGGGTCGGGTAACCGCCCACATCCTGGCCGTAAACGTCGCGCGCGATTTGCGCGAAACGGTCAAATTGCGCTTGGCTGACAAAGCTGGCTTCGTTGGTGAAGCCGCCGCCAGCAGGGCCGAAATTGTTGCCGTCGCCAAGATCGGTTTCTTCATAACCGAACGAGAAGAACAAACGATCGGGAATGATCGGACCGTTCAAGGTCGCGCCCCAACGCTTTTCCGAACCGGCATTGAGCGGGTCACCATCGATCGAGTCGGCATAGAGGCCTTCGTCGAAATAGGTGTAGAAGGCCGAGCCGTGGAAACGGTTCGAACCCGATTTGGTCACAACATTGACCAAACAACCGGTGAATTCGGAATATTCGACGTCAAACGGCGCGAACTCAACCGAGGTCTGCTCAATCACGTCATAAGGCAAAGGCAGCGAGTTGCGCGCAGCAAANGGCGTGCCGTTGAGGCCGAACACGTCGGCCTGGATGATGCCGTCAACGGTGAACGTGTTGCCGCGGTCATTGCCGCCCAAGCACGATACGCGGTCGACTTCGTTGGCGCGGTCGAGGCTGACACGCGGGTCGATCCGGATGATGTCGCGAACGTCGCGCGTGATCGAAGGGAAGGCTTCGAGCGTTTCGCTGTCAAATGCGGTGCCCGGGCCAACGGCAACCTGGGTTGCTTTGGCACGCGCGCCGGTGACGACGATCACATTGCCCATGTCGCTGGGCGTCAGCGAGAAGGTGAAGCCGGTATTGCCCGAAATGCTGGTGAAGACATTCTCAACCGTTTGGCCTTCGAACCCGTCAGCGGTGACCGTCACAGTGTACGGACCGCCCGGCGGCAGCGATTGGATACGGAACGAGCCGTCATTGCCAGCGGTGACATTGCGCGATTGCGAAGTCCGCTCGTCAGTGACGGTAACGCTGGCTCCGGCGAGCGGAGCGCCATCTGCGCTGGTCACGGCGCCTTCAA
>JABSSC010000319.1 GCA_013214635.1 Paracoccaceae bacterium
TGCCAAGTCTATAGGGCTTTTCAGGCAGCGCGTGTCTTTGTATCGATAGGCCATCGTTCCAGCTTGATAGGATGTCAAGAACTCCGGATCGAAGCAGGTTTTGAAGTTTTCCATGCGAAGCGTCGCCTTACGTTGCAGCCTAGTTTTACGGCAACGTATCCGTGCCGAGACCTTATGCGCAACGCTTGAGGTTGCCGCTGCCCTCGAATCCGAAGCCAAGTGCGGGCAAAGACGGCAAGCATGCACGAAAAAGCGCGGCCCAATCCGGACCGCGCCAATCTTGTTTCAATATGTCGGCGTTATGCCGCCGTCAGGACACCCTTTTCGCGGGCAAGCTCCTGCATGCGCTTTTGCAGCTTTTCAAACGCGCGCACTTCGATCTGGCGGATGCGTTCGCGGCTGACGTCGTATTGGCCCGAAAGCTCCTCCAACGTGACCGGCTGATCCTGCAGACGACGCTGCATCAGGATGTCTTTCTCGCGGTCGTTGAGAACTTCCATGGCGTTCGCCAGCAGTTCGCGCCGCGTCTCAAGCTCATCTTTGGCTTCATAGTCGGCAGCCTGGTCAGCATCTTCGTCTTCAAGCCAGTCCTGCCACTGCGACGCCCCTTCACCATCGGCCGAGATTGTCGCGTTCAACGAGGCATCCCCACCCGACAGGCGGCGGTTCATCGAGATGACTTCCTGTTCGGTGACGTTCAGGTCATGTGCGATCTTGGCGACGTTTTCGGGACGCATATCGCCCTCTTCCAGCGCGCCGATGCGGGCTTTGGCCTTGCGCAGGTTAAAGAACAGCTTCTTCTGCGCGCTGGTCGTGCCAAGCTTCACAAGGCTCCATGACCGCAGGATGTATTCCTGGATCGAGGCGCGGATCCACCACATCGCATAGGTCGCAAGGCGGAAGCCCTTGTCGGGGTCAAAGCGCTTGACGGCCTGCATCAGACCAACATTGGCCTCTGAGATCACTTCGGCCTGCGGCAATCCATAGCCGCGATAACCCATGGCGATTTTGGCCGCCAGACGAAGGTGCGAGGTGACAAGCTGGTGGGCGGCATCAGTATCCTGATCCTCGACCCAGCGCTTGGCGAGCATGAATTCCTGATCGGGCTCCAACATCGGGAACCGGCGGATTTCCTGCAAATAACGGTTCAGCCCCTGCTCTGGGCTTGGGGCGGGAAGATTTGTATAACTAGCCATATGTTTCACTCCCTCTCTGCCGCATAATGTTTAGCGGCTTAACATGAGATAGGTACCCTATTGGCACTCTTCAAGGGGGAGCGCCAGCGAACCTTTCGCACCATTATGTGTGCGTTCATGAACAAACTGCAAAGAATGTGTCACGATCTCACGCAGGTGTGCAGGTTGGGCCGAATTTTGAGAGGGGTTTGTAACAATTGCTCGGGACACGGAGAAAATTCAGTCAAGGAAGATCAGAGCCGGGAAACGAGGGGATAAGCTCGGTGAAATCACCGATGGGTCGCAATGGTCCTCGTGGGGGACGCAGAGCTTGATGAGGGCAACATCTATGAGGCCTTGCAGGAGGGTTGGAAGAACGACCTGCGCAACACCTGGTGGGTGATCGACTACAACCGACAGTCGCTGGACGGGATCGTTCGCGAGGGGCTGTTTGAACGGGTCGAGAAGATCTTCGACGCCTTCGGCTGGGACGTGGTGCGCGTCAAATACGGCGCTTTGCAGCGCGCGGCGTTCGCAGAGCCGGGCGGCGCGCGGCAAGCTGCCCGAACGCCCCAAACCCCACGATGCCCAGCGAGGGGATTTGAGTTTTGCTTTTG
>JABSSC010000320.1 GCA_013214635.1 Paracoccaceae bacterium
AAGAGAAACTACCGCGCCGCCGTCCGCGTATCTCAAAAGATGCCCCGCGTGAACGCCGGGAACTTGACCCCGGCGACAAATGCCCGGATTGCGGCGGTGACCTGCGTGTCTTGGGCGAGGATGTCAGCGAACTGATCGACATGATCGCGGCACAGTTGAAGGTCATCGAGATTGCCCGGATCAAGAAGTCCTGCCGCCGCTGTGAAAAGATAGTGCAGGAGCCTGCGCCAAGCCGCCCGATACCGCGTTCCATGGCCGGACCTGGCCTCTTGGCTTATATCCTGACCTCTAAGTTCGATGACCACGTCCCGCTCTACCGCCAGCATGAGATTTTTGAACGCATGGGCGCGGACATTCCAGACACCACGCTGGTGGATTGGTGCGGGGCTGCAATGCGGACATTAGCACCGCTGATTGAACGCATTGAAGCCGACGTGATGACCAGCGACATCCTGCACGCTGACGATACTCCTATCCGGGTGCTGGATCGTTCCGCCAAGTCAAAAGGCCTGGGAAAAGGCGTCAAACAGGGCCGCATCTGGACCTATGTGCGTGATCAGCGGCCATGGGCCGGGCAAGCACCGCCGGGCGCGGTCTATTACTTCTCACCAGACCGAAAGGGCGAACATCCCCGTAAGCATTTGAAGAATAGTGCCGGTATCCTGCAGGCTGATGCGTACACCGGCTTCAAAGCGCTCTATGAGACACGGGCCGATGGCAGCGCCCAATTCCGTGAAGCCGCCTGCTGGGCACATCTCCGGCGGGACTTCCATGACATCTGGACCGGAACCAAATCCGAAATCGCCAAGGAAGCGCTTGATCGCATCGGCCAGCTCTATGACATCGAGCGCGACATCAAAGGCCTGACGGCTGACGAACGCTATGCTGTCCGGAAACAGAAAACCAAACCAAAGGTGGAAGCCTTCCATGCTTGGGCTGAAGCTCAACTGACACGCATTCCTGGCAAGAGCGACTTGGCTAAGGCATTCCGCTATGGCATCAGCCGCTGGTCGTCCTTCACTCTGTTCCTCGAAGACGGGCGCGTGGCCATCGACACGGATGTATTTGACGGATGTATTTGAACAGCCCCTTTTTAGGTTTTTTGGGGATTTGGTGGCCGGTCTTTCCAAGCTTCAACCATTTTGGCGTAGGCTGTTTCTGCGTTCTCTACCAATGCCATCTCACGCTCTCGTAATTCTTTGATCCAATAGTCGCGTGCAGCCCCCGCTTTGCCATGGGCCTTGGGCGCGCCTGATTGCAGCTCGAGGCGGCGCATCTTCATCGCAACAAAGGCTGGCCTCGCCCATTGGTAGGGCGCGTTTTTTGTCAGCAAATGCCAAATCAGCTTTGCAATTTTGCGCGCCGTAGCAGTTGCGGCAACATTCGCACCCCGTCGGTCCTTGATCCGAAGAAAGAACGCACGCAGTGGCCCAGGTGAGGCAGATGCACTCCAAGCGGCTTCGATCAGCATGGTTCGTGCAGCCGTGTTGCCTTGCTTCGAGATGCGGCCATGAATGGCACCCCGATCGCCAGATTGTCGAATCCGGGGCGTAAGGCCAAAATAGCTTGCCAAATGTTCAGGTGACTGGAAACGACTTATGTCGCCGATTGATGCCAGAACCGTTGTCGCAACAATTGAGTTTATCCCAGTTATTGTCATCAGTTTGCGAGCGCGTGGGTCGCCGAGTGCCCGTTTGGCAAGGTCAGAATCCAAACGCTCAAGCTTCGTGGTGATCCAATCAAGCTCGTCAAGATGACGACCCAAAAGGGTCTATTCTGCTTTGGGTAAA
>JABSSC010000321.1 GCA_013214635.1 Paracoccaceae bacterium
CCTTTGATGCCTTCAGGCATGTGCGCCGCATGTTCGCCCATCAGGTGGTACATAATCGTGGCCGTACAGGCGAGCGGGCGAATGGTGATGTCGATTGGGCCTTTGGTTTCCAATCCGCCGACCAGCTTGTGGTGATCGATGATGGCCTGCACGTCGGCGTTGTTGATGTTGGCGGGCAATTCGGCAGGGTTGTTGGTGTCGACGATGACGCAAGGCTGATCGTCGGCCACATCTGCGATGATTTCTGGCTGGTCAAATCCCCAGCGTTTCGCGACGAATGCGGCTTCGGTGTTTGGATCGCTGAGTAGGACGGCTTTGGCGTCCGTGCCAGTGTGGTTGAGGAACCAGTCCCAAATCAGGGCGGAGCCGAGGCTGTCTGTGTCGGGGGCTTTGTGGCCAAAAACGAGGGTTGTCATAGCGGGCGATCTTTCGAATACAGGGAGATTTTGCGCCTTATAGGCGGGCGGTCGGGGGCTGTCACCCCCTTGTTTTGTTGACAGAGTGGTGGTGTTTTTTTATGCAGGGGCCATCTCAAAGAGGAGGGCTCTGACAGTGGACAAACGTACCTAAGACATCGCTTTTTCGTACACACTGATCAGGAGGGCCCCAGCAATGGACATGTCAGCTTAACGCAATTGCGTTTCAATTTTTTCTGACGATCATTGAAGTGAGGTAAATCATGCCCCGTAAAACACCAAAGCCGCGCAAGGCGGCTAAACCACCTTTGTCCCAAGATACGCTGCGCCGGCGCCCTGAGCTAAAACAATTGCAGAACCGTCAAGGTTTCGTTCAGCGACAAAACGCTAAGCCGTCAGGTCGGCCGATGCGCATGCCCGGCCGATTGGGAGGGCGGTAGTTTCGACCCCGACGGCTTATGTCGTCGGGGATTCCCCTTTGGGGGTGTTCGTCGTAGTGTCGCCGTATGACCCGCGAAGCCGACCTATATCCGCCCATCAAAGCCTACCTGACGCGTCAGGGGTATGAGGTAAAGGGAGAGGTGGGGGCTGTTGATGTGATGGCAGTGCGCGGTGATGAAGACCCTGTTGTGGTGGAACTGAAGAAAGGGTTTTCGCTCGCCTTGTTTCATCAAGGCATCGACCGGTTGGCAATGACGGATTTGGTCTATGTGGCGGTGCCTAAGGGCGCATCCAAGGCGGCGGATCGGGCGTTGAAGGACAACGTTAAGCTCGCGCGGCGTGTGGGGCTGGGCGTTATGACCGTGCGTTTGCGCGACGGGCATGTGGAGGTTCATGCGGATCCGGAACCCTATCGTCCTCGAAAGTCAAAGAAGAAACAGTCGAAACTGCTGCGTGCGTTTGCTCGGTTAGAGGGTGACCCGAATGCGGGTGGAGCGACACGGCATGGGATTGTGACGGGCTATCGGCAGGACGCGCTGAAGTGCGCGCGGTTTCTCGCGGTGCATGGGCCATCTAAAGGCAGCGTCGTGAAGGAATGGACCGAGGTGCCAGAGGCAACGCGGATCATGGCGGGCAATCCCTATGGGTGGTTCGAACGGGTGGATCGCGGGATCTATGGGCTTACTGCGAAGGGGCGCAAAGGGTTGGAAGATTGGGCGGATGTTTGAATCCTGCCCCGGATCGCAGGCGATCCGGAGCCAAGAGAACTAGGTCGGAGTTTTATTTCAGGGGCTAGTTGCGTGAAATCGCCCAGCCTTTGTCTTCCAGCAACGTCAGCACACCGAACTCCCCCGGCAGGTGCGCGGCACCGACTGCAAGTGTCACCGTGGTGTTGTCTTCAAATGCCGCCTCAACGACGGGTATCCAATTTAG
>JABSSC010000322.1 GCA_013214635.1 Paracoccaceae bacterium
ATCGCATCTTTGCCGAACTACCGGGCTACCAAAGTCCGGACGCGGGGTTCTTCCTATGGCTTCCTGTGAAAGACGGCGAAGCCTCGGCCCTCAAATTATGGGCCGAAACTGGGGTTCGGGTCTTACCGGGCGCCTATATCAGTCGCGATGTTGGCCAAGGCAATCCTGGCAAAAATTATATTCGAGTGGCTTTGGTCGCTCCAAAAGAAGACGTGCAGCGCGGGCTGACCCTGCTCAGAAGCTGCCTTTATGGTTGAGGAAAAGTAACATGGCATCCTATTCCACGCGTCAACGTGATCCCTTGCTGGACAGCACCACCCAAGCTGCGATTGAAAAACGCAGCAAAGAGCTGATGGGGCTGGTGCTGATCGTTCTCGGCCTTTTGGCCGCGGCAATGATCGCGACGTACTCCGCGCAGGATCCAAGCTGGATGTCCGCAACCGATGCGCCAATCCAAAATTGGTTGGGCATGTTTGGCGCGGCAACCGCAGCGCCTATTATGATGATCGTTGGAAAAGGCATTTGGGTCGTACCTTTGGCCATGATCGCGTGGGGGCTGCGATTTGTCCTGCATTGGGGTGAAGAACGTGCGATTGGGCGTCTGATCTACACGCCTTTTGCGCTGGCCGCCGCATCGCTTTATGCCGCGACTTTGACACCTCCCGCCGATTGGCCTGCAAATTTTGGCTATGGCGGCTTGTTTGGCGACACAGTTCTAGCCGTCGCTCTCACCGTTATTCCGTTCGGCACCATTCTTTCCGTCAAGCTGATGTCCGTTCTTTTGGGCCTTTTGACCCTTGCGCTGACCGCCTTCGCGCTGGGCTTCACACGTCCTGAATTGCGCAGCGGCGGGCGGTTTGTCTTCCTCGGCACTGTGCTTATCTATGATTTCCTGATGCGGATGATCGGTAAAGGGGCTGCGACCTCAGCGACGCTTGCCAAAGGGGCTGGGTCAACCTTCGCAGCTCATCGCGCCGAACGTCGCGCGAACAAAGAAGCGCTCGCAACAGCCTACGCTCAGGAAGAGGTTGTCGAGCAAGGTGACTTGCCAGACGCAAAACGTCGCGCAGCTGCCGTTGTCCGCGCCAACCCTGTCATGCCAACTACACCCGGTGATGGCCGCAACATGCCGCCTGTGCTGCGTGCGACCCGTGAATACACCGAAGAACCAACACCGGTTGCTGAAACTCCTCAACCCGCGCCCACCGGCTTCCTGTCAGGATTGCTCAAGCGCAATGAACCGATGCCGCAGCCAGAGCTGGTTGACACGCATACCGCTGTTGAGGCCGAAGCCCCCGACAGCGACCGCATCAGCGCGCGTATCTCCGACGCGATCAAAAGCCGCGCGGGTGGTGTGGTGCCACCGGCGCCGACGACTGCACGCATCGAACCTCGCCTGACAGCAGGTCGCGGCCCGACGCCGCTGCTGCTGAACACTGATCCGCAGCCGCAAGAGGTTGAACTGATCGAAGCGGTCGAGGACGAAACCGTCATCGACACCCCCGCTGCAACACCAACCGCGCCGATCTATCGTCGGTCAGCGGAAGAGATAGAAGACGCCGCACCTCTTGTGGCCGAACCCCTGTTCGAAACCGAACGCGCCGCCCCAACCGCGCCGCGTGTTGTGCAGCCAATGCCGAAAAAGCCGCAGCCGTCAAAGCGCGCCAAGGCAGAAGAGCAGCCCTCTTTGCAGTTTGAGGACAAGTATCCGGGCTATGAACACCCGCCACTGAGCCTGTTGACCAACCCATCCATGGTGCAGCGCCACTACCTATCAGACGAAGCACTC
>JABSSC010000323.1 GCA_013214635.1 Paracoccaceae bacterium
CTCATAGTCTCCGGCCTTGGGCGCGCGCAAAACCAGCCGTTCCGTGCGGATCGTCGGGATGCGAATGAGCGTATCGGTCATTGCAGCGCCTCCCGCGTGGGGTGGCGATAGACGTGGCACGTGTCGCCGTCGGGTCGCGGTGCGTCAGGGTCATAGACCGCACCAAGCCGCTTGGCGACGGCGATCGAGCCCGCATTTTCGGGGCTGCAATAACTGACGACGCCTGGAATTTCCGTCGTGGAATAGACGTGGTCGCGCAAGGCGCGCGCGGCCTCAGAGGCGTAACCTTTGCCCTCGAACCCGTCGAAGAGGAACCAGCCCAGTTCGTGTTCGGGGAAGGTGACGCCGTGGGTGACGCTGACCTGACCGGCAAGTTCGCCGTCAGCCTCGATCATTAGCCCGCCATAACCGAAAAGTGGCCAGTGGGCGGTGTCGTTGCAAAACCAGCTCCACGCCGTGTCGCGGTCATGGGGGCCGTCCATGTGGATCGAGCGGGGTGTGGCAAGGAAGGCGGCATAAGCCTCAAAATCCCCCGGCTGCAAACCGCGCAGCCGCAGGCGCGCGGTCTCAAGGACCGGCGCGGGCCCACCAACGGATGGCGTGCCTTGAGGATATGTCGGGCGCGGTGTCACTTTTTCTTGCCGAAACCGCTGAGGCCGGGGGGGAGTTGCGTGCCGCCGGGCATGCCGGGGAAACCGGGGGGCAGTGCGCCGGGTACGGCACCGGGGGCTGCGCCCATTTGCTTTTGAGCCGCTTCGATGTCGGCCTGGCTCGGCATGCCGCCTTTGCCGCCGAACATGCCGCCGAGCTGTCGCATCATGCCCTTTTTGCCCATCTTCCCCATCTTCTTCATCATGTCCGACATCTGGCGGTGCATTTTGAGAAGCTTGTTGAGGTCGCTGACTTCGAGACCGGCACCGGCTGCGATCCGTTTCTTGCGGCTGGCCTGCAGGAGGCCGGGATTGGCGCGCTCTTTCTTGGTCATCGATTGGATCAGGGCAATCTGGCGTTTGATGATCTTGTCGTCGAAGCCTGCCTGATCCATCTGGGCCTTCATTTTGCCCATGCCGGGCATCATGCCCATGATGCCTTCCATGCCGCCCATCTTGAGCATCTGGTCAAGCTGGCTGCGCAGGTCGTTCATGTTGAACTGACCCTTTTGGAAGCGCTTCATCATCTTTTCGGCTTGTTCGGCCTCGATGGTTTCCTGCGCTTTTTCGACAAGGCTGACGATGTCGCCCATGCCAAGGATGCGGCCCGCGACGCGTTCGGGGTGGAATTCCTCAAGCGCGTCCATTTTCTCGCCGAGGCCCACGAACTTGATCGGCTGGCCGGTGACCGCGCGCATGGAGAGCGCCGCACCGCCGCGCCCGTCGCCGTCCATCCGGGTCAGAACGACCCCCGAGATGCCAATGCGGTCGTCGAAGTTCTGGGCGGTGTTCACCGCGTCCTGACCGGTGAGGCCATCGACGACGAGGAGGGTTTCGCGCGGGGTGGCGACGTCGCGGACGGCCTCAACCTCGGCCATCAACTCGTCATCGATGGAGAGGCGTCCTGCGGTGTCGAGCATGTAGACGTCATAGCCGCCGAGCGTTGCCTGTTGCTTGGCGCGCTTGGCGATGTCGACGGGCTTTTGGCCCGGGACGATGGGCAGTGTGTCGACGCCGATCTGCTGACCGAGGATGGCAAGCTGTTCCATGGCGGCGGGACGGTTGACGTCGAGCGAGGCCATGAGGACGCGTTTGTTATTCTTCTCGGTCAG
>JABSSC010000324.1 GCA_013214635.1 Paracoccaceae bacterium
GATGAAGATGTACCAGCCGGGGCGCCCAGTGTCTTGCAGCCGCCGCCAGCCTGCTGCGAGGTTTGGGCACAATACGGCCAGCGAAAAGAGCGCGCCCAGCGGCCACCAGATCAATTGGGTGATGATCGAACCGATCACCACCGCAAGCAAAAACCACCAATATTCCGAACGCGACGCGCGCCCTTCGAATTTCGCGTATTTCTCCGTCAACACAGTGCGGACGGCAGTCATGAAATCCATGGTCATCGGTAGTTTCCTTTGTTTTTTACTGGTTAGCCTTTGATCGCTTCCATCACTGCTTCGCCCAGGGTTGCCGGGCTGTCCGCCACGACGATGCCCGCGCTGCGCATGGCTTCGATCTTGTCTTCTGCGCCGCCTTTGCCACCCGCGACAATCGCGCCCGCGTGGCCCATGCGCCGGCCCGGAGGTGCTGTACGCCCGGCAATGAAACCTGCCGTTGGCTTCCAGCGCCCTTTTTTCTTTTCAGACGCCAGGAATTGTGCGGCGTCTTCTTCGGCCGAACCGCCGATCTCACCGATCATGATGATGCTCTCGGTCTCGTCGTCGGCGAGGAACATCTCCAGCACGTCCAGGTGCTCTGTCCCCTTGATCGGGTCGCCCCCGATCCCCACGGCAGAGGATTGGCCCAGACCCATGTCGGAGGTCTGCTTGACCGCCTCATAGGTCAGCGTGCCCGAGCGTGAGACCACACCGACCGAACCGCGCTTGTGAATATGACCCGGCATGATCCCGATCTTGCAGGCATCCGGCGTGATCACACCCGGACAGTTTGGGCCGATCAGACGTGAGGAGGAGTTCTCCAGCGCCTTCTTCACCTTCATCATGTCGAGCACGGGAATGCCTTCGGTGATGCACACGATCAATGGCATCTCGGCATCAATTGCCTCCAGAATGGAATCCGCTGCAAAGGGGGGCGGCACATAGATGACTGATGCATTCGCGCCGGTGACATCCATCGCCTCATGCACCGAGTTGAACACCGGCAGGTCCAGATGCGTCTGCCCGCCCTTGCCGGGTGTCACACCCCCTACCATCTGCGTGCCATAGGCAATCGCCTGCTCGGTGTGGAACGTGCCCTGAGAGCCGGTGAGGCCCTGGCAGATCACCTTGGTCGTTTCGTCGATAAGTACGGCCATTACTTCGGTCCTTCTGAGGTCATGCTTTGCGCAAAAGCGCGTGAATGTTGTCATCGACCGCCAAGCGCAGGCGGTTGACGATGCTCATGGTGAAACCCGCCCGCGCAACCGTTTGGCGCAGCGTGGCGGCGGTGAAATACGTGACATGGTCAGGGTATCGGAACCCGCACCAGCTGGGCCCGACAATCCGCCGGTTGAGGCTGCCAAAGTTCGGCACCCGAACAAAAACGGCCCCGCTGTCCTTCAACGCCCGATGCGCGCCCTTCAAAACGCCCATCACATCTGTTTCGTGTTCAAGGTAGGAGTGCATGACGAGGCCATCGAACATCGCCGGTTCAAACTCCCAGATCGCCTCGGCCCCCGCGCCAAAGGCGCAATAGCCCCCCATGGCGCGCATGGAGGCATCGGCCTCCGCCTGCAAAACGCGGCTCAGCTCAATCCCATAGGGCGTCATCGGCGCGCGCACCCGGTGATCGGCCCCGCCACAGCCTATGTCGAGCACATGGCCATCGTTGAACCATTCCCGGAACTTGTCATGCTTGGCCCGATGCG
>JABSSC010000325.1 GCA_013214635.1 Paracoccaceae bacterium
GCTCCTGGACCTTCTTTTTCTCGTTTTTTCAACATGATGGCCAAAAACGCGATTTTCGGACCCCCTTCAAAATCCAGTTTGGTCCAAAATGCCGCCCAAAATCGAACTCTTCCGCCCCTTCTGGAAACCACGACTGGATCTGGCGATTTGACCATGAATGATGCATCCCCTTCCCCACTTTTGCGCAGTGACCACGATGGAGTCACCGTTCTGACGCTCAACACACCGCGGTCGATGAACGTGCTGTCCGAGGCGATGCTGGCCAGCCTGTCGCAAACATTGGACGAGATCGCCGAGGATCGATCAATCAAAGCGGTCATTTTGCGATCCGCGGGCGATCATTTCTGTGCCGGTCACAACCTCAAGGAAATGACAGCGCGCCGGGCTGACGCCGATGGTGGGTTCGCCTATTTTCAAGAGCTTTTCGCGCGGTGTTCGGAAATGATGCTGCGCATTGTCCGCCTGCCCCAGCCCGTCATCGCTGAAGTGAAGGGCATCGCCACGGCCGCCGGATGTCAGCTTGTCGCCACGTGCGATCTCGCCGTGGCCGATGAAGGTGCGACCTTTGCGACGTCGGGGGTGAATATCGGGCTCTTCTGTTCGACGCCGATGGTCGCGCTCAGCCGGAACGTGCCGCGCAAGATGGCGATGGAAATGCTGCTTTTGGGAGAGTTTCTGCCAGCCAGCCGCGTCGCGGAGATGGGGTTGGTCAACCGGGTCGTCGCGCGCGACGCGCTTGAGGCGACATCGATGGAGATGGCCCGAACCATCGCTGACAAATCCGCCGCAGCGGTCAAGGTTGGCAAGCGCGCGTTCTACGAGCAGGCAGAGATGCCTTTGGAAGAGGCTTACGCCTTTGCTGGCCGCGTGATGGCCGAAAACATGATGGCCCGGGATGCCGAAGCCGGGATCGGCGCCTTCACGCGGAAGGAGCCGACGCCGGATTGGACCGGCGACTAAGTCTATGCCACTTGGACTGACATAGCGATATGGTCAGAACACACGCCCCCTCAGCACTGATCTCCCAGCGTGGCCGCATCAACATTTGTTGAACGCGGGTGACGCATGCCGCGTTTCATCTGTTCTAATGCCCTGATATAGTGAGGAATTCGGCCGATGAAGAGAATTCATGGTGCCGCATGTGTTAGTCTGGTGTTGTCAAACTAATTCGAATTCGTCTCAGCTTGGACATTGATACTGCCCTTTATTTGGCACAACGTTGGCGTCACTCAGCGAGAGCGGCGGATCGATTCAGCTTGAAGCTTGATCTGGAATAGTGGCTATGTTCCGAGTTGAAGAGGTTGAGGACATCGGCGTGCACCGGGCAAACTTTTGCAATCTTCGAAGTCGCCGGAGACGTTGCATCGTACGCTCCCGCCGTCGAAATGGCAGGTGAGATTTGTCGGCCCGACTGTTCAGTCAGCGTCTAGTGTCCTGCCAGGCCGCGTTGCCGACATCCCTCATGGCAGCTTCGTAAGAGCGAAGTATGTCGATCACGATTTTCTGCGGCTGACCGTAACGCCGCATTGATTTCTTGCGAAATTTCAATGCGGCCCTCCTGTCTCGCGCTTTCGTCACATAGCTTTCTAAGACTTCACCCCTATGATCGACGGCCCGCCAAAGATAATAACGCTCGCCGTTGATCTTCACGAACATCTCATCGCGGTGCCATTTCCATTTCGAGTAACAACGCATCGATTGAGGTCGT
>JABSSC010000326.1 GCA_013214635.1 Paracoccaceae bacterium
GCGACCTGTACGGCCTGCCACGACGCGTACCGAGAATAGCGTCAATCGCGAGAAGTTGAGCGATTGCGCGTCCGCTGCGGTTGCCAAGCTTGTATCTCGACAGGCATAGGGGCGCTGCAACCTGTTCAGAAGACAAGGACGTGCCATGCTGATCCCCCGCCAAAAAACCCCCGATCTTACTGTCCCGACGCTGGACCACGGTTGTGTGCTTTTACCGTGGGCTGCATTGCCCGATCTGTGCGCGATATCTGACCGAGTTTCAAAAGCGCGTCGATGACTTTGCCGAACGGGGCGTTGGAACGATCGCAGTGAGCTCAGACGGCGAAGAGCGTGCCCGAGCGATGGCGGAAAAGATCGGCGCGACCAGCTTGCGCTTTGGCTATGACCTGTCGCTGAGCAAGGCGCGGGAGTGGGGGCTTTATATCTCTACCTCGCGTGGGAAGACGTCCATCGGGATTGAGGAGCCTGCGCTGTTCTCAGAACCCGGCCTGTTCATGGTGACGCCGGAGCAGAGCCTTTACTATGGTTCGACCCAGACGATGCCGTTTGTGCGTCCGCATTTCTCGGAACTTGTTGGGGCGCTGGATTTCGCGATTGAGCACAACTATCCCGCACGCGGCGAGTACACCGGCGACGTGTGACCTGAGCGGTCGCGCAACACCCTGAGACCCTGGGGTGTTGCGCGGGGACTTTCCAAAGGTTAACGGCTGTTTTCCTGAGGTTTCGGGCAAAACGGCGCTTGCGGCACTCCGTCGGCATCACGTCGGAGTTTCGTCGGAGGCGTTTGACGGAGTGATGTCCCCGCCCACGAGATGTGGTGCGCGGGTTAAGAACGGTTGAAAGAGGGTTAACGCCTCGGTCGCACCAGATTGACGCCGCGCGGAGAGCAGGGATACTGCGCCAATGGACCAAGCACCGATCTTCTGGACGTTCCGCCGCTGCCCCTACGCAATGCGCGCGCGGCTGGCACTGGTCAGCGCGGGGGTTGAGGTTGAGTTGCGTGAGATCCTGCTGCGCGACAAGCCTGAGGCGTTTCTTGCAACCTCGGCGTCTGCCACGGTGCCTGCGTTGAAGGCGGGTGAGACGGTTCTGGATGAAAGCCTCGACATCATGATCTGGGCGTTGAAGCAAAGCGACCCGGATGCGCTCTTGGACATGCCAGAGGCGGGGTGGGCGTTGATCACCGCCAATGACGGCCCGTTCAAGGCGGCACTGGACCACACGAAGTATGCCTCGCGCTATCCCGACAAGGACGCAAGTGAGGAACGAGAGACGGCGGCGGGGTATCTGCGCGCGCTAGAGGCGCAGTTTAGCGGGAACCCATGGCTTTTCGGCGTCCGCCCGACGCTGGCTGATTACGCGCTTTTGCCCTTCGTGCGGCAGTTCGCCAATATCGACCGAGCGTGGTTCAACGCGCAAGACTGGCCACAGGTGCGCAGGTGGCTGGACCGGTTTCTGGAGGGGCAGGTCTTTGCGAAGATCATGGACAAGTACCCGCCATGGGCTGAGGGGGATGTGCCGGTGCGGTTTGGGGCCGACGCAAGATAGAGTTATCAACGCCAGTGTCCCGTGCCCGCGCGAATTGTTTTGGGCAGGCGTCCGGCGTATTGTCTTTCTGTTACTTGATAGAATCAGGAAAGACGCGACGTGGAAGTTCTGCTTGGAACACTGATCCTTTTTGTTGGCATCTACTTTG
>JABSSC010000327.1 GCA_013214635.1 Paracoccaceae bacterium
CCAGCTACCACATTGCGTCTTTCCTAGGGTATGCGACGCGGACCTCGGGCGGGGCGGCGTTTCTGCATGATAATATTCTGACAGGCGCAAACGCGCCTTGTCGCTTGGTATTCCGGTTCGAGGGGAAGCGGCTTTCAATAGAAGATCTGGGGAACGGCTTTGCTTGCCGATTCGGGGCGCGGGCACATGCGAATTTTGAGGTTCAAAAGATCAGCGATACCGCCGAGTTTGAAAGCCGCTGGTAACCACCACCACCCAAACAAAAAAACCCCGGCGCATTGGCCGGGGTCTCTTTGTTTTCGCATGTCGCGGGTGACTTACCAGTCTTCGCGAACCACCGTGCGGGTCTTGATCGGCAGCTTCATCGCGGCAAGGCGCAGAGCCTCGCGGGCGACGCCGTCCGACACACCGTCGATTTCGAACATGATCCGGCCTGGCTTGACCTTGCATGCCCAGTAATCGACCGAGCCCTTACCTTTACCCATCCGAACTTCGGTCGGCTTCGATGTGACAGGCACATCCGGGAAGATACGGATCCAGACACGACCCTGACGCTTCATGTGACGCGTCATGGCCCGGCGGGCGGCTTCGATCTGACGCGCGGTGATGCGCTCAGGCTGGGTCGCCTTCAGCCCATAGGTGCCAAATGCGAGATCGGACCCGCCCTTGGCTTCACCGCGGATGCGGCCCTTGTGCTGTTTGCGGAATTTTGTGCGCTTTGGTTGCAGCATCTCTTAAACTCCTTAGCGGCGGCCGCCGGCGCCACGGGGCGCGGGACCTTCCTGAAGCTCCTGCTGGCGACGGTCACGAGCCGACGGATCGTGCTCCATGATTTCGCCTTTGAAGATCCAGACCTTGATGCCGATGATGCCGTAAGGCGTCATCGCTTCGGCATGTGCGTAATCGATGTCAGCGCGCAGCGTGTGCAGCGGCACGCGACCTTCACGGTACCATTCGGTCCGCGCGATTTCGGCACCACCAAGACGACCGGCAACGTTCACCCGGATGCCCAGCGCGCCCATCCGCATGGCGTTCTGCACGCCCCGCTTCATGGCACGACGGAAGCTAACCCGGCGTTCCAGCTGCTGTGCAATGCTTTCGGCCACCAGTTGCGCGTCCAGTTCCGGCTTGCGCACTTCAACGATGTTGAGGTGCAGCTCGCTCTCGGTCATCGCAGCAAGCTTCTTGCGCAGCGTTTCGATGTCTGCGCCTTTCTTACCGATGATAACACCCGGACGGGCGGTGTGGATGGTGACACGGCACTTGCGGTGCGGACGCTCGATAATGACTTTCGAGATGCCCGCCTGCTTGCACTCTTCCTTGATGAATTCACGGATCTTGATGTCTTCCAGCAGAAGATCACCGTAATCCTTGGTGTCGGCGTACCAGCGGCTGTCCCAGGTGCGGTTGACCTGAAGACGCATGCCGACGGGGTTTACTTTCTGACCCATTAGGCTTGCTCCTCGACCTGGCGGACTTTGATGGTGAGTTCCGAGAACGGCTTGATGATGCGACCATAGCGGCCACGTGCCCGTGGGCGGCCACGCTTCATCGTCAGGTTCTTGCCGACATAGGCCTCGGCCACGATCAGCTCGTCAACATCCAGGTTGTGGTTGTTTTCCGCATTCGCGATTGCCGACTGAAGGCACTTCTTCACGTCGTCTGCGATCCGGCGCTTGGAGAAGGTCAGATCG
>JABSSC010000328.1 GCA_013214635.1 Paracoccaceae bacterium
ACGGCCCGGACGGAACTGCGCTGCTTGAGATCGAATATTTCGACGACCGTGGCCCGCTGGACCGCCGGGATGTGTCGATCGAGATCACACCGGTCGTCGACCCAATCCTTTTTGGGTTCGAAGGTCAGCAGATCATCGAAGAGCGCGATTTTGTCTTCCTCAACCAATATGGCGACCGCAACGACCGTCTCCGCGTCACGACCGTCGAGATGCCCACAACCGCCGTGACGGTTGAGATGGTGCTGAACGGGACGCCCGCGTTCCAAGACTATGCGCTCATCTCCTATTGCGTAAATGGGTCGACAAATGAATGGCTGCTCATCGTAAACGGCGATATTCTGACTCTATACGTCAACGGCTCGGGTATCGTCGACACAACGCTCTCGGTCGATGATGTGTTTGACGGCACCGATCACAACCTCACGGTCACCTAGGACTCCGCAACTGGCATCGTCGAATTGTACTTGGACGGCGTTCTGGAATTCAGCGCCGACCTTGAGGATGCGTTCGAGTCTCCGATTGCGTCGGGCGGGTATTTGGCATTCGGTCAGGATCAGGATGGCTCCCAAGTCGGTGGGGGCTTCTCCCCACTACAGGCGTATGTCGGCGGCTTTGCCGAGATCAACATCTTCGACAACGTCCTGTCTTCGACTGATATCGACGCGCGCTCAAACAACGGCGGCAATCCGCCCGCTGATCCCGCCGGTTTGGTGCATTCGTGGTCTGTCGATGGCGCGAACCAGGAGATCATTACCAACGCAGGCGAGGCGCTTGGCCCGGTCAACGGTTTGACATGGGTCGACGGCACCAAGCTGGCCCCGAAGACAATCGACGAGGGCGACGACCTGAGCCTCCTGACCCTGATCGTGACGGATGGCGACGGAAATCTGGCCGACCCGAACCTCTTCTTCGAGGTTTCAATCACAAGTCAGATCGGCGCGACGCTTCAGACCACAGGCGGGCAGGTCACCAGCTTCTTGGCCAACAACTTTGCCGATTTGCAGACCAAGCTGGCAGAAACAACGATCGCGCTGCCCGATCCCGATCTTTATGGGGATGTGTCCATTGAACTGGCGGCGGTAAATGGCGCCACGTCTGAACGCTGGCGCCTGACGCAAGAGATGACCATCGAGCCTGTCGATGATCTGGAGTTCTTCATCAACACGCCGAGCGAAGACCTCGTCGTACTTGAAAACACCAAAAACCCACTCTTTCCCGACGACGATCCCGAGGCGGGCCCGCCTCAAGAGCGCGGCGTTGTACCTGTCGCTTCCAAGAGCGAAGAGGAGATCTACGCGGCGCTCGATCTACCTTGGATCGCCCCCGAGCTGCGCGAGGGCCGGGGCGAGACGAAGGACGATCACCCACGCCCAGTGCTCATTGAGGTCGCAGACGTTCGCGCGGAGTTGCATGCCCACACGACCGCGTCTGACGGTGTGCATGCAACTCCGCGGGGTTTTCACACGATCGCCGTGACCGACCACTCCCAGGCGGCCGCGATTGCAAACGGGCTCTCGCCCGAGCGCCTTGAAGCGCACATCGATGCGGTCCGTGCAGCAAACGATCGAGTCGAGGGCATCCGCATCCTCGCGGGTTCTGAGGTCGACATCCTCAAGGACGGTGACCTCGACTACGAAGACGAGCTTCTCGAGAAGCTCGATATTGTCGTTGCCTCGCCTCATACCACTCTCGAC
>JABSSC010000033.1:0-2356 GCA_013214635.1 Paracoccaceae bacterium
CAGTCAAATCCTGATGGAGAATCTGGATCTGGAGACCAGTGCCTCATCACGGATGACACGCGATTTGAATCCCCAGTCACATCCTCATGGACTCTGGATCTGGAACCAGACAAGCTCAATCCCCCTATAAGCTCCACGATAGCATCTCTTGTTAAATTCATGATTTCTGGTTTTTAACAGCAAATGCTACCATAGGGCTCCTGGGGGAGATATGAGCTCTCAGATCCAGTCAATTCTAGATGGACTCTGGAACTGGAACCGGACAAGCTCAATCCCCCTATAAGCTCTACGATAGCATCTCTTGTTAAATTCCTGAATTCTAGTTTTTAACAAGAGATGCTATCGTAGGGGTTCTGGGGGAGATATGACCTCCAGATCCAGTCAAAATCTGATGGGAACGGGATTCGAACCCAGACCATAAGTCCCCCAGCGATTCCGCGGTAACGGGATTCGAACCCAGCCCCCGTAACTTAGGCGGGAATCGAACCCGCGACCGGATCCGAACCTCTGTGAAAAAAGTGAGATTTTCTCTTGTTGCATTTCGGATGGAATCGGATTTCGGGCTACGATAGCTATAGGGGAGTTATGAGCTCTAATTGCAGTCAAATCCTGATGGACTCGAAAAATGAAAAAAGTCAATTTTCTCTTCATTTGAGCGGATCCCTCATTTCGAACCCCTCCAAACCGGGATTTGAACCCGGGCAAACGGGATTTGAACCCGGTTCACAACTCCCCCACAAATCCAATGGGAAATCGGGAGGGGGTAGGAAGACCAGTTAACTGCACGATTCCATAGCCACAAACGCCCCACAAATCCAATGGGAATTTAACTGGACAGCATCCAGTTCCAAAATGCCTATCAAAAGTGCACATCCAGATTTTAACTGGATAGCGATTATCACCAAAATTACCGGGGAGTTGTCAAATCGCATAACTCCCGCAGGATTTTCCCGGGAACGGGATTTGAACCCGGTTCCAGATCCGGTTTCCAGTCTCCAAAATTCCTATCAAATCTACATGTTTTTTTTGGAACCGCAAAACCAGATCCCAAAAATGCCACAACTCCCCCAGCTTTTTCCCGGGAAATCCGGTTTCCAACCTCTGTGCAGAAAATGACTTTTTTTTCCATCGAAAATATGCGGGAAATAGGATGTTTTTTTGATACCCCGCGGTGTCTCCGGAATGTTGGTATATATAAGGGGGTTGGGTGGGTCAAATCGCAAAATTTCATTTTGGATATGGACCGTAAATCCCCATATTGGACGGCGCTTGTAAAGCCTTTCTGAAACCGGGTGAGTGATCGTGCCCCCGGCGGAGGGATCCGTGAGTAGCACGTCGTCCTTTTTGCATAAGCACTGCAGGTGTGTCCGGTCGCTCGGGCGCTGCGGTGGATCAAAAATAGGGGGGGACCTTTTTCAAATTTTTTGGAATTTGCCATATCGGAAAAATGACTTCGCGGGCGAGATTCCTTAGGGATTCTGGTTTTGCTAAGGAATTTGAACCGAGTTGTCCTTTTTTTGATCAGCTTGCAAAACCGATATGTATACCCACCTTTCTGACTGGCTACTGGCTGGATCAGACCCTCGGGTCTGGTCTGGACAGGTCAGCCAGTACCATGATTGTGTCCTAACTGGCTGTGCTCAATCCCTCGGGTTTGGGTTCAGGGTTCGATCCCCTGATAGGGCCTGACTGGGCTATCTGAACAGGCAGATAGCTCGGACAGTAGGCGGTACCTAGTAAAAAAATACCAGGGTTAGCCATCCATAGGTTAGGGTCACATTCAGGCCTATCTTAACTGAATGTGATCTGCGTTGCGCGTCAACTCCGCGTAGCTTCTCTTCCAGTAGGGAAGAACCCGCCATAGCTCGTTACATGTCCGAACGGTAACCATTGGGCCGAAATTGTGCTGTCTAGAAGGGCTGTCACCATGTGTGACAGTTTCAACTGGGTGCATAGTCCTCCCCACACTGGACCTTCGAGCTCAGGGACGTTCCTACGTGCAGTAGCCACTGCGAAGATCAAAGCTATTATCGCGATTTGATGCCACATGCGTGTCCTAACTGGCTGTGCTCAATCCCTCGGGTTTGGGTTCAGGGTTCGATCCCCTGATAGGGCCTGACTGGGCTATCTGAACAGGCAGATAGCTCGGACAGTAGGCGGTACCTAGTAAAAAAATACCAGGGTTAGCCTCCATAGGTTAGGGTCACATTCAGGCCTATCTTAACTGAATGTGACCTGCTGACTGGGCTATCTGAACAGGCAGATAGCTCGGACAGTACTAGGCGGTACCTAGTAAAAAAATACCAGGGTTAGCCCCCATAGGTTAGGGTCACATTCAGGCCTATCTTAACTGAAT
>JABSSC010000033.1:2456-2856 GCA_013214635.1 Paracoccaceae bacterium
CGGTACCTAGTAAAAAAATACCAGGGTTAGCCCCCATAGGTTAGGGTCACATTCAGGCCTATCTTAACTGAATGTGATCTGCACCCAGTCAATGCCTCAGCCAATTACCCAGTCAATGCCTCAGCCAATTACCCAGTCAATGCCTCAGCCAATTACCCAGTCAATGCCTCAGCCAATTGAATAGGATAATACCCTCGGGTACTGTCCGGGCAGGGTCCCACTGCCTAAACAATCTCGGCGCCCAGGGTTGCGTTACACCCTAGGACGGTACCATCTGGTGCTGTCTGGCCTCGGATAGTACCCTCGGGTACTGTCTGGGCTGGCATCTAGGGGTCTCCTATTCTCTCACCAGGAGAGATGAAGATACTGCCTAGTGTAAGTCCACGAGTGTCGTCTGCCA
>JABSSC010000329.1 GCA_013214635.1 Paracoccaceae bacterium
TCAAGACCTTTTCGGAAAACCCAAATGCCTCAAACATCTCAATCGAGCGACAGGCCACTCCATCGGCTTGCCCGACTTCAAGCGGGCCGGATTTCTGATCAACGATCCTGGTGTGAATGTCCGGGAACTGCGCCAATTGCGCGGCAAGGGTTAGCCCCGCGGGGCCGCAACCAACGATCAGGACATCTACAACATCTGTAGGGCGGTGCTGCACATTCTCAGCGGCCTGCTGCACACAAGGATCACCGGTTCGAAACCCGTTCAAATAGAATTGCATGAATGCCCCCTGCCCGCATCATACCGCGTGTTGAGAGGGTGGCCGAAACACGTAGAGAAGTCAGCCAGAATTTGGGCATGCCGCTCTGCAACACGCCCTAATTTTATCCGGAAAACAACCAAATGGACCGCCTAAACACCCGATGCTGAATGTTCGCGCAGAACTTTTTTGACCAAAAGGTCAAAAATAGGTTAGCGTTTTAAAAATGCTCAGACACACCAGCGACAGGAAGCCAGTATGACACAGCATCTCAGAGCCCCCGGCGTGGCCGCAGGGCGCCTGGACAAATCCACGGCAGCGGGGAATTTCGCCGATCTGCATCCCGCGTATGAAGCGCATGAGGCGCTTGTGGCCGCTGACAGATGCTACTTTTGCCACGATGCACCCTGCATCACGGCCTGCCCCACGGATATCGATATCCCGCTCTTCATCCGACAGATCGCCACTGGCACGCCAGAGGCTGCGGCGAAGACGATCCTTGAGCAAAACATCCTCGGCGGCATGTGCGCCCGCGTGTGCCCGACAGAGACGTTGTGCGAACAGGCTTGCGTGCGGGAAGCCGCCGAAGGCAAGCCGGTGGAAATCGGGCGCCTGCAGCGCCACGCCACAGATACGCTGATGCAACGCGGTACGCATCCATTTTCCCGCGCAGACAACACCGGCAAAACAGTCGCGGTGGTCGGCGCAGGTCCAGCAGGCCTCGCCTGCGCGCACCGCCTGGCCATGTTGGGCCACGACGTGGTGGTTTTCGAATCGCGCGCTAAGGGCGGTGGCCTCAACGAATTTGGCATTGCCGCCTACAAATCAACCGATGACTTCGCCCAAAAAGAGCTCGACTGGCTGCTGCAGATCGGCGGAATTGAGATACACTATGGCCAAGCGCTTGGCGGCAGCCTGTCGTTCGATGCGCTGAAAGCTGATTTTGATGCGGTCTTCCTCGGCATGGGGCTTGGCGGCGTCAACGCCCTTTCTCTGGAGGGCGAAGACAAAGACAATGTCGTTGATGCAGTGGAGTTCATAGCAAACCTGCGCCAGGCCGATGATCTGACCGCCCTGCCCGTGGGGCGCCGCGTGATCGTGATCGGCGGCGGGATGACAGCCGTGGATGCCGCTGTGCAATCCAAACTACTCGGCGCCGAAGAGGTCACCATTGTCTATCGCCGGGCGCAAGAGGTGATGCCCGCTTCAAAATTCGAACAAGACCTCGCTCAGCAGAAGGGCGTGCGTCTTTTGTGTAACGCAGCCCCCGTCGCAGTGGAGGGTAATGGCGCGCTCATCGGCGTGACCTTTGCTTATACCGAGGTCAAGGATGGCAAGCTCACCATGACCGACGAAACCTTTACCTTGCCCGCCGACCAGATGTTCAAAGCCATTGGCCAAACGCTGACAGGCGCGCCTGAAGCGCTGGCGCTG
>JABSSC010000330.1 GCA_013214635.1 Paracoccaceae bacterium
TTTGTACCTTCGTAGATGGTTGTCACCCGCACATCGCGGGCATACTGCGCCGCGCCGGTTTCTTCGATAAAGCCCATGCCACCGTGCACCTGAATGCCCATCGCAGCAACCTCATTGCCGATGTCGGTGCCAAAGGCCTTGGCAATCGGGGTCAGGAGCGCGGCGCGGGATTTCCAGGTATCTTCGCCCGTTGCCGTTGCCATGTCGATGGCCACAGCACAGTTGAGCGCGATGGCGCGGGCCGCAAATGTCTCAGCCCGCATGGTCATCAGCATCCGCCGCACATCGGCATGATCAATGATCGCATTCCCACTCGGCGACACGGGCATCCCTTCGGCCTTGCCCTGACGCCGTTCCAACGCATAGGCCAACGCGTGCTGATAGGCGCCTTCGGCCACGCCAATGCCCTGACCGCCCACGCCCAGACGCGCGTTGTTCATCATGGTAAACATCGCCGCCATGCCGCCGCCCTCTGGCCCGACAAGCCAGCCTTTGGCCCCGTCATATTGCATCACGCAGGTGGGTGAGCCGTGCAGGCCCATCTTATGTTCAAGGCTGACTACCTTGAGGCTGTTGGCCACGCCCGCATTGCCATTATCGTCTGGCAACCGCTTGGGCACGAGGAAGAGCGAGATACCCTTTGTCCCCGCAGGTGCGCCCGGCAGGCGCGCCAGCACAAGGTGGCATACGTTTTCGGCAAAATCGTTGTCACCCCACGAAATATAAATCTTTTGCCCGGTCACGCTGAATGTGCCGTCTCCATTGTCTTCGGCCTTGGACGACAGCGCGCCCACGTCCGAGCCCGCCTGCGGCTCTGTCAGGTTCATCGTACCCGTCCATTCGCCAGAAATCAGCTTGGGCAGGTAGAGGTCCTTAATCGCACGCGAGGCGTGATGCTCCAACGCCTCAATCTGACCCTGGCTCATCAATGGGGCCAGTTGCAGCGACAGACAGGCCGCGCTCATCATGTCATTCACGGCTGTTGTCACCGCCATCGGCAGCCCCATGCCACCATATTCAGGGTCCGCCGCGATGCCGATCCAGCCGCCCTCGGCAATTTCCTTGAACGCGTCGGCATAACCCGGTGAGGTGCGGACGATACCGTTTTCCAGACGCGCAGGCGTGACATCGCCATTGCGTTGCACGGGTGCAATTGCACTCTCGCAGAGCTTGCCCGCCTCCTGCAAGATCGCCTTTGTGACATCATCAGAGGCATCTGCAAAATGCTCAGTCTGCTGAACCTGATCAAAGGCGACCACGTTTTTCAACAGGAAGGTAAAATCGTCAACGGGGGCGCGAAACGGCATGCTTAGGTTCCTCTTTACGGGCAAAGCTTGGCAAATAGAGCCCTGCCGCGTATGGCCAAGCTCGGCATCATGTCGCGCAAGTTGACGTAAGGGCGCAACTCAAACGCGGCGTCACCCGACGCAAGGGAATGGAGCAGATGGTGGTACTGGGCACCAGCGCTGAAGATTTAAACAAAGCCGCAACGCTGCTGCGCGCCGGCGATCTCGTCTCCTTCCCGACGGAGACGGTTTATGGCCTTGGCGGGGATGCCTGCAACGCGCAGGCCGTTGCCGCGATATATGCCGCCAAAGGGCGGCCCGCCTTCAATCCGCTCATCGTGCACGTGGCGGATATCGCTGCTGCACAGAACTTT
>JABSSC010000331.1 GCA_013214635.1 Paracoccaceae bacterium
CCACTCACAAGACAAGGGCCGCTCCGACGAGCGGCCCTTTTTGCATGCGAGACGCTGTCTCGCGCTCTGGGATATTTTCAGATCAATGGAAGGGGGTCACCCGCGGGCGAGCGCCGCGACACCTGACCGCGCAACTTCAATCAAGCCAAGCGGTCGCATGAGATCGGCAAAAGCGTCAATCTTGGTCGGCGTGCCGGTGATCTCAAAGACAAAGCTCTCCAATGTGGAATCGACCACATTGGCGCGAAAGATATCGGCGAGCCGCAGAGCCTCGACCCGTTTGTCGCCGGTGCCCTGTACTTTGAAGAGCGCGAGTTCGCGTTCCACTGAAGGACCTTCAGCGGTGAGATCATGGACCTCGTGTACCGGCACGATGCGGCCAAGTTGCGCTTCGATCTGATCGATCACGCTGGGCGTGCCCGTGGTGACGATTGTGATACGCGAACGATGACCTTCGTGATCGGTTTCGGCCACGGTGAGGCTTTCGATATTGTAGCCGCGTCCGGAGAAGAGGCCGATGACGCGGGCGAGAACACCCGCTTCGTTATCGACCACAACGGCGAGCGTGTGGCGTTCGATCGCTTCGGCATGCGGATCGCGCAAGTCATAGGCCGAATGGCGCGATGTGCCTTTTTTGATTTTTAGGGCGGACATTGGTCTTCCTTTGCGGGCGGGCTCAAACGAGCACCGCGCCACCTTCTTTGATTGCTGAGCTGGTATCGACATCCTCACCGAGGATCATCTTGTTATGCGGCTCGCCCGACGGGATCATCGGGAAGCAGTTTTCGTGCTTCTCCACCAGACAGTCGAAAATCACCGGGCCGTCATAGTTCAGCATTTCCATGATCGCGTCATCGAGGTCGGCGGGGTCTTTGCAGAGGATCCCCTTGGCCCCGAAGGCCTCCGCGAGCTTAACGAAGTCGGGCAGGGCTTCGGACCAAGAGTGGCTGTAGCGTTCGCCGTGCAAGAGTTCCTGCCACTGTCGCACCATACCCAGTCGTTCGTTGTTCAGGATGAACTGCTTTACGGGAAGGCGGTACTGTACTGCGGTGCCCATCTCTTGCATGTTCATCAGCCACGACGCTTCGCCGGCGACGTTGATCACCAACGCGTCCGGATGTGCCATCTGCACTCCGATGGACGCTGGGAAGCCATAACCCATCGTCCCAAGGCCACCTGACGTCATCCACTGGTTGGGTTCTTCAAACCCAAGGTATTGCGCCGCCCACATCTGGTGCTGGCCGACCTCGGTACAGATGTAGCGGTCCTTGCGGTCCTTGGTCAGCGCCTCAAGCCGGGCCAAGGCGTGTTGGGGCTTGATCGTCTTGGCGCCTGGGCTTTGCGTGAACTTGAGACAATCGACGCTACGCCAGTCCTCGATCTGCGCCCACCACTGCTGAAGCCCCTCACGGTTCACTTTGCGTCCGCGGGATTTCCAGATGCGCAGCATGTCTTCCAACACGTGCCCTACGTCCCCGATGATCGGCCAATCGACGCGGATCACTTTGTTGATCGAGGAGGGGTCGATATCGACATGCGCCTTGCGACTGTTGGGGCTGAAATCCGCAATACGGCCCGTGATCCGGTCATCGAAGCGTGCGCCTATATTGATCATCAGATCGCAGCCATGCATCGCGAGGTTGGCCTCGTAAAGACC
>JABSSC010000332.1 GCA_013214635.1 Paracoccaceae bacterium
GGCAGGTGCGCCCGGTAGCGACCTTCGCCTTGGGAGGTGATTGTGGCGGATTTGCGCACAGTCATGCGCCCGACGACAGAGCCGATGGCATTCGCGACGCGGCCATATTCCGGCAGGTTGGTTTCGCAGCTCAGCCGCTCTCCCACGGCGGGGTAGTAGGTCTGGGCTGATGCGCCCAAACCGATCAGCGGCAAGCCGAGTGAGACGTCCACATTCACTGCGCCGCGTGTATGCTCCAACCCCCGTTGCGTCAGCAGATGGCGGGCCAGATCGCGCGCGCCGGTGCCATAGCTGTCGTGTTCAAAGGCGGTTTCCAACAGCACTTCGCCGGTTTGGTGCGTGAGCTGGTCAATGATCATCTGGGCCAGCGCCTGTGGCGATCTGGCCTGCACCTCGCCCGAGCCTGTGCGGCGACGCGCGGCAATTTTGAGACCCATTTCGGCCGCCTCACGGCTCCAGCCTGTGTGCATGCCTAGCACGTGGGCGGCGTCGGACGGGGTAATCCCCCCCTGCTGCACCAACCCGCGTTCGATGAGGCGGCGCAGCGCGCTGGCTTCAATCCGGGTTTGCAGCGCCTGTGACATGGGCAGGATACCGCCCTGCAAGCGGTTGAGTACGGTCGTCTCACGCTGGCTCAGCCCGTGTTGCGGCAAGCCGGGGACGGCGCGGACAAAAAAGCCGTCATATTCACTGCTCACCAATGCGCGGGCGGCTTTTTCAAGCGTTGGCATAACGATCTCTGGCGCCTCCATCCCCAATAACGACAGCGGCACCCAGCGTTCGGGGCCCAGCGACAGGCCGCCTTGCAAACCTTCGCGCACCAGATGAACGGCAGAGTCGCCGCCAAGTCCGTGGGTGCGCATCGCGACCGCCTCCACCATCGTGCGGTAGCGCCCAACGCGGGCGCCATCAGGGTCGATGGCCGGGCGGCCATCTTGCAGGATAGCCACATCGGTTGTGGTGCCGCCGATGTCACTGACAAGTGCATTGTCCACCCCGGTCAACCAGCGCGCCCCAACGATGGAGGCCGCCGGGCCGCTGAGGATCGTTTCAATGGGTCGCGTGCGGGCCTGATCGGTAGACATCAGCGCTCCGTCCCCCCGTACGATCATCATGGGCGCGGCGATGCCTTGGCGGCGGAGCTCAGACTCTGCGCGATCGATCAGGCGGTGGGTCAGGCTGACAAGGCGCGCGTTCAGCAGCGCGGTCAGCGCGCGTTTTGGTCCGCCGAGCTTGGCCGAGAGATGGTGCGAGGCCGACACAGGCCGCCCTGTCAGGTCAGCGACCATCTGGGCGGCGCAGGTTTCATGGGCGGTGTTGCGGGTGGCGAATTGGGCGCCGATGGCGAAGGCATCTACATCGCGCGCATGGTCTTGCAGGAAAGCGGCGAGACCTTCCTCATCCAGCGGGGCGGCCTCGGCGCCTGCATGATTGTGCCCGCCACTCAAGATCACATGGGGGTCGCCCTTCAAAGCTTCGCGCAGGCCATGTTTGTCCATGTCTTCTTCGCTGAAGCCGATCAGGATCAACGCAATGCGCCCGCCTTGCCCTTCAACCAGCGCGTTGGTGGCGAGTGTTGTAGAGAGGCAGGCAAGGCCAATGTCCGCCGCAGCGGCGCCAGAGCTTTCAAGGACTGCGGCGACCGCTTTGCCCAC
>JABSSC010000333.1 GCA_013214635.1 Paracoccaceae bacterium
GGGCAAGGCCCTCACGCAAATCGCTGTGGCGTCTACCGCTATGGCGCGCGCTATTCGAAGTGGCGGGCGCCTGCACTATGCGGCGGCGGGGTCGTCGGGCCTGATGGCGGCGGCAGATGCGCAAGAGCTCGGTGGCACGTTTTCCATTCCTGCAAACCAGCTTGCCATTCACATGGCGGGTGGTCTGCCCACGGGTGTTGAGATGCCGGGCGATACGGAGGATCAGTCTGCTGATCTCGATGCGGCTCTGGCGACGCTCTCAGACAACGATGTGTTGATCGCCGTGTCCGCCAGTGGCTCCACCCCTTACACGCTGCGCGCGGTGACGATTGCAAAGGCGCAGGGTGCGACCGTGATCGCCATCGCCAACAATCGCGATGCACCCCTGTTTGAACAGGCCGATCACGCCATCCTGCTAGAGACCCCGCCGGAGGTTTTGTCTGGCTCCACCCGTATGGGGGCCGCGACGGCACAGAAGATCGCGCTGAACATGTTGTCGACGATGATGGCGGTTGAGCTCGGGCATATTCATGATGGCATGATGGTCAACCTGCACGCTGACAACATCAAGCTGCGCCAGCGCGCGGCAAACATCGTGACAGAGATAGCTGGTGTTGCCCAAGAGGTTGCGCAATCGGCGCTGGAGGCTGCGCAGGGCGATGTCAAAACCGCCGTGATGGTCGCGGCCCGCGACATGACACCCACAGCGGCGCAGATCGCGTTGAAAGATACACATGGGCGCCTGCGCGATGCGTTGGAACACTCAAAATAACCAAACAGAAACCTCAACTTGGGAGAGATGACATGAAACGCAACATACTGAAACTGGCGCTGCTCAGCACTGCGCTGACGGCGACCAGCGTGGCGGCTGAGGATGTGACGCTGACCATTGAAAGCTGGCGCAACGACGACCTCGCGCTGTGGCAGGACGAGATCATCCCGGCATTTGAGGCTGAGAATCCGGGCATAAAGGTTGTTTTCTCTCCTTCTGCACCAACCGAATATAATGCGGCGCTGAATTCCAAGCTAGAGGCGGGCTCGGCCGGCGATCTGATCACTTGCCGCCCGTTTGATGCCTCACTCGCCCTGTTTGATGCGGGTCATCTGGCGGATCTGGATGATATGGCCGCGATGAGCAACTTCTCTGACGTTGCCAAATCCGCTTGGCAGACAGACGACGGTTCGGCCATTCTGCGTACCAATGGCCTCTGTGATCCACGGCTTCATCTACAATGCCGACGCTTTTGAAGAGCTGGGTCTTTCGGTGCCGACAACCGAAGCGGAGTTCTTTGCCGCGCTTGAGACAATCAAGGAAGACGGCGGTTACATCCCCATGGCGATGGGCACCAATGACCAGTGGGAAGCGGCCACGATGGGCTACAACAACATCGGCCCGAACTACTGGAAAGGCGAAGAAGGCCGCCGCGCGCTGATCGCGGGTGAGCAAAAGCTGACAGATGAAGCTTGGGTGGCTCCATATGCGACGCTTGCGAAATGGGGTGACTACCTCGGTGATGGCTACGAGGCGCAGACCTATCCGGACAGCCAGAACCTGTTCACTTTGGGCCGCGCGGCGATTTATCCGGCGGGCAGCTGGGAGATAGCGGGCTTTAACGCACAGGCCGATTTCGCCATGGGC
>JABSSC010000334.1 GCA_013214635.1 Paracoccaceae bacterium
TCACGGTCGTCACCAGTCAGAGTCAGCAGCACATCGCGAGCCCCGAACCAGTCCACGGTTTTGCCCATCAAGCGACCTTTGGAGGGGATGCCAAGTTTCAGCGTCATGGCGCGATCTCCAGAAGATCGGCTGGGCGGATAATCCCGCCGACTGCCGCAACACCACGCCCCTGACCCAGCACGCGCGTCAGCGCATCATACCGACCGCCCTGCGCGACAGGTGGTAGATCGGGACGATCAGGGCGGGAAAACCCAAATACGAAACCGTCGTAGTACTCCATTGATGTGCGCCCATAACTGGTCTCAAACGCGAGATCCTCAATCGCGACACCAGCAGCGGCCAAAGCATCGGCACGCGCGACAAGACCTTCGACGGCAGGCTGAAGCGCGGGCATGTCGATGGCGATGTCCGACAGATGCGAGACAACGTTGGGCAGCGTCTCACTCAGACCGAAGACGGTTGAAAGAAGTTCCACTTCGCCTGCGCCAATGGGATCGGTATCAGCCTCGGCGCGCAGGGCCGCAAGGCGCGCTGTCACTTCTGAGGCTCGACGTTTCCCGATCTCGGGCGCGTCCGGGTCCAGCACAGTTGGAATATCCCGTGGCTTACCCGCCCCTGAAAAACGGTCAAGCAACGCGCGGAACCTGCGAGGTCGCCAGATGTGCCGCAAAAGGGCGGCCTTGCGCCGCTCGGTCGTGGAAAGTCCAGTTACGGCAGCAATCAGAATACCGATATCGCCGGTCGCGGGCTTAAGTTCCGTTTCGGAGAGAAGATCAGAAAACAGCGCGAAAACCCGAGCGTCTGCGGCTGCTCGCGCGTCGTCACCAAAATCTTCGTAGCCAACCTGCAGGTATTCGCGAGGCCGGTCGGTGTTATCCTCCTGCATCCGAAAGACATCGCCCGCATAAACGTATTGCGCCCGATCCACGCCCGACGCCATGTGCATTTGCACGACGGGCACGGTAAAATCGGGCCGCAGCATCGTCTCACCACGAAGAGGGTCCTGCGTGACATAGGCACGCGCGCGGATGTCTTCCCCATAAAGATCGAGGAGTGTCTCGGCGGGTTGGAGAATGTCTGTCTCAACCGGGGTCGCGCCAGTAAGGCGCAACCGGTCGACAAGGCGCATCGCCTCGGCCCGGATGTCTGGTGAGCTGGTCATCAGCCGCGGTCCAGGATTTTCCGAACGGCCGCAACGATGCCATCACGCGGGCACTCAAATTGGGCCGGTTGGGCTTTCCATTCCTCGTGGCTGGCGTCTTTGGCAAGCCGCGCACCAAGGTCGAGATCTTTGATCTGCACGATGCCGCGTGCCTTTTCGTCTTCGCCTTCGATAATCGCCACGGGTGCGCCGCGCCTGTCCGCGTACTTAAGTTGGTTTCCGAAATTCTTGGGGTTGCCCAGATACACCTCGGCCCTGAGCCCAGCGTTGCGGAGTTCAGCGACCATCGCTTGATAGTCGCCCATGCGGTCGCGATCCATAACAGTTACTACGACGGGACCGGGTTCGGTTCCGCCCGCGCGACCCGTGGCCCGAAGCGCCGCCAAAAGACGGTCAACACCGATTGAGATGCCGGTTGCCGGGACTTCCTGTCCGGTAAACCGCTTGACAAGATCATCATAACGCCCACCGCCCGC
>JABSSC010000335.1 GCA_013214635.1 Paracoccaceae bacterium
GGATGTCTACGGCCAGTCGGCTGTAGGCACCGCCCAGAGCAGTCTCTAGCTCGTTCGCGAGCATACGGATTTCTTGGGCGGTTACGCGCTCCGCGTTGCGGATCATGCTACCGCCCATGAGGAACCCGCGACCGATGCGGTTCACGTACTCGGCGTTGATGGCCATTGTCGTGTTAAGGTCTTGTGACTTGCCGGATTGTACGATGCTGATGTCGCCCTCGAACCCGGGGAGCACAGAGCCGTTCTCGCTGTTCATCAGGTCGTCAGGCTTGGTCTGACCTCCGGGGTTCGCCAACCAGCGGAACTCTGATGCGAGCACTGCGCCCATGACCTGTGCCCGGGATAGGGCAGACAAGGCGGCGAAGTCAGGTCGATAGTCTTCGACAAGGCCTGTGCCGTAGTGTGCCCCGTCCGACAAGTCCCATGTCAGGGCTCGGTAGGGTAGAGTAGCCTCAGGCCACTTGCCGTTGAAGGACTCAGGCAGCTGCTGCTCGTCCACCCATTGCGTCATCTCGTAGTCGCGGTCGCGGTTGCGCCTGATCCAGCGGTAGTGTACCACCTCGCTGTCGGGCTGCTTGCCCTTGATCTGGTCTTGGACCTGCGGCTCTAGCTCGTCGAAGGCGACCTTGTCGGCAAGTAGCATCTCTACTACCTCGCCGGTCGCGGAGCGCCGGACTACGTATTTCTTGAGCCCGCATACCCGGGGGTTGCTCTCGTCGAGGTACAGCAGGACGTTCCCGGTCACGACGAGGTGCTTGATTACCTCGTACAGCTTGGGACGCATGGCGAACTGATCCAGCTTCCTTACGGACTCTTTCTCTACCTGCGACAAGACCTCGGCAACTTTCGATGCGTCAAGGCCGTTCTCGGCGATCATCTTGGCGGTCTCGTCGTCTGGGTCGGCCCGGAAGAACGGGCGACTTGGCGCGAAGGCGGCGAGGATGATCTTGTTCGACAGGTGGTTGACAGCCTGTGCGCCCAAAGCTTGGTAGTCGTGGGACATCTCGTCGTCGTATTGATCGTAGTTGTCCTTGGGACAGATTTTTGGCAGAGTGTACTCAGAGTACAACTCACAGCGGTTCAGGAAGGCCTCGCGCTGCGCGTTGAGCTCCATCCACCGGCTGTTAGCCGTTTTGTACTGCGTGGGCATATAGGTTACCTTAGATGTTTAGCCCCGTGTAGTTGTTGAAGAACCGGGAGCGTGTAGTGCGCCTGCGGCCCGTCACTGGGTCCACGTCTGGTTCGTCCGTCTCCGGGGATAGGATTACGTTGGCCGCCTCTTGGGGCGTGCTGAGGAGCTCAGCCGCTTGGTCTGAGGCGCGCTTCTGCGCGATCTGGGTCTGCATGGCCAAGGTGTTACCCCGGACAGCTTCTCGGTCGGCGGCGGCCTGCATCTCTGCGCTCTTGAGAGTTGCCTCTGCCTGTCGCTTGGACCCGCCGCTACCGAACACGGCGCTTACAATTCCGCCCATGTTAGATTTCCTTTGTGAGTGTTATGGCTTCGGAGGTGAACCCCTCGGCCTCGTACATACGGGCAAGCGCCCGATCACTCCGGGAGAAGGCGGTGCCTACATAAATCTTGCTCGCTCCGACCTCGTCGGCAACGGCGCGAAGGAATTGGGCG
>JABSSC010000336.1 GCA_013214635.1 Paracoccaceae bacterium
CCCGATGGAGCCGATGAATGCCGTCGTCCAAGTCACGGACGACCGGGTCGACATCTGGACCGGCACCCAAATCCCGCTCTTCATCCGGGACCGTGCCGCGCTGATATCCGGCATGGATGCTGAGCAGGTATTTGTTCACGTGCAGCCGATAGGCGGCAGCTTTGGCCACAAGCTGGAGATGACCCATGTCGAACAGGCCGTCGAAATCGCGATGGCCGAGAAAGGCACGCCGATCAAGCTGACCTGGAGCCGTGAAGAAGACATGACCCACGACTACCCGCGCCCCGCATCTGTCATGCACGGGCGGGGCATCGTGAAAGATGGCCGGGTTGACACCGTCGACATCTCAGTCTCGCAGCAAGCTATGGCGCCAAGCTGGTTCGGGCGTTTGACAGGGATGCGCATTCCAGGGCCCGACCCGACGATTACCACCGGGTCATGGGATCAGCCGTTTGCAATTCCGAACTACCGTGTGACCGGGTATCGCGCGCCCGATTTGGCGCCGGTCTCTAGTTGGCGCTCTGTCGGTGCATCAGGCAACGGCTTCTATCACGATACCTTCTTGGATGAATTGATCCACAAGGCCGGCGCCGACCCGCTGGAAGAGCGTCTGCGCCTGTGTATGCATGCGCCGTCGCGTAAGGTTCTGGAAACTGTCGGGGAGATGTCTGGATGGGACGGCCCTTCTTTGGGCGACGGGCGCGGGCGCGGCGTTGCGTTCTGTCTTTCATTTGGTGTCCCGACAGCGCAGGTTATCGAGGTCACAAACACCGAGTTCGGCATCAGGCTCGACAAAGCCTACATCGTGGCGGACGTGGGGCGCGTTCTCGATCCGGGCAATGCAGAAGCACAGCTTTTCGGAGGGCTGATCTACGCGCTGAGCCACGCGATCAATTCCGAACTCACCTATGAAGACTACGCCCCACTGCAAACCAACTACCATGATTATGAGGGTCTGCGTCTCTATCAGACACCCGAGATTGAGGTGAAAATTCTAGAGAACATGCCAGGCATCAGGGGGATTGGCGAACCCGGCGTTCCACCTGCTGCGCCAGCTCTGGGCAATGCGATTTTTGCTGCCACAGGGCAGCGCCTTCGCGAAATGCCATTCAACAAGCACATCGGCTTCGTGTGAGGGGGCAGAGATGAAATTTACAGCGTCCCTATGCCTCGCGATTGCTGTCGCAACCGGTGCTCTGGCGGAAGGCGCGGCTCTGGTGATTGCGCCCCCCGCAGAAGGCAGCGTCTCCACGCAGGTCGGACTTGAAGCCTGGGCGCGCATCTATGAAGTGGCCAGCCATCCGCGCTGTGCGAATTGTCATACTGGCCCCTCTGATCGCCCCATGTGGTCTGGCCCCACGTATGGCAAAGCGCGCCCCCATGGCATGAACATACGTGCAGGTGAAAGCCGCATCGGCGCGGAAAGCCTGCTCTGTTCCACCTGCCACACGACAAAGGCAGAAGACTGGGAAAACGCCAACGAAATGCCCCATGCTGCGCCGCGTGTCGCCATGGGCTGGGCCTTGGCCCCGGTTGAGGCGCACTGGTTCGGGCGCACATCGGAAGAGATTTGCGTGCAGTTGCGCGATCCCGATCTCAATGGCGGCCGGGACGTGCTGGA
>JABSSC010000337.1 GCA_013214635.1 Paracoccaceae bacterium
GAAGACTGCGCCGCCGTCAGAAACGCCACCGGTCTGCCTATGAAGATCGACGAGGGCGCCTTTGATCTGGCATCGCTTATGCGGGCAGCGGAGTTGGGCGTGTTGGATGCAGTCGCCCTGAAACTGTCGAAATTCGGTGGCCTCTCGGCGATGCGTCGCGCGAGAGATCTGACCGTGCATCTGGGCGCGGAAACCTGCGCCGAATGCACCTGGGGCTCAGATATCGTAACCGCCGCTTCGCTGCACTTTGCGGCCTCGACGCCCCGTGGTGCTCTCCTGAACACATGTGATCTATCGTCTTACGTTTATCCGCGCATCGCGCCCGATTGCCCGACGCGCCAAGACGGCCGCATCGCACCACCCGAGGGGCCGGGTCTCGGGGTGACACCGGACCCGGATGTGCTCGGCACACCTATCCTTGAGTTGGACTGACCCGATGCAGAAATTGACCACCCAATCCGAATGGATCGCCCGCGCCCAATCCGTCCTGCCCGCAGGCGGCTTTGGCAATTTTGACCCCGGCATCGTGATTGCGCGCGGCGAGGGCAGCCATGTGTGGGACGAGGACGGCAACAAATATATCGACTACCTGATAGGATCCGGCCCCATGCTGCTCGGGCACGGCCACCCGGAAGTGATGGAGGCAGTGTTGGAACAGCTTCCCAAAGGCATGACCTTTTTCGCCAACAACGCCAAAGGCATCGAACTGGCTGAGGCGATCATTGATGCCGTGCCATGTTGTGAGCAGGTGCGGTTCGTCGCGTCGGGCGGTGAGGCCGACATGTATGCCATCCGCCTCGCCCGCGCCTATACGGGTCACGACAAGATCCTGAAATTCGAGGGCGGTTATCACGGCATGAGCGCCGAGGCACAGATGAGCCTTGCGCCCTCAGCTCGCGTCAACTTCCCGCAAGCCGTGCCAGACAGCGCCGGCATCCCGCAGGGCGTGGCCGATCAGATGTTGATCGCGCCATTCAACGATCTTGCGGCAGTCGAGGCCTTGCTGAACGAGCATGACGACATCGCCGCCATCATCGCCGAACCGCTGCAAAGGATCATCCCCGCTGCCCCCGGCTTCCTTCAGGGCCTGCGCGACCTGTGTGACAAACACAGCGTCCTGCTGATCTTTGACGAGATCGTCACGGGGTTCCGGCTGGCCTATGGCGGTGCGCAGGAACGCTACGGCGTGACGCCGGATATTTGCACTCTGGGCAAGATTATTGGCGGGGGTTTTCCGCTCGCCGCTCTCGGGGCCGGCGCCGAGATCATGCAGCACTTCGACAAATCCATCGTTGGTGGCGAAAAATGGCTGATGCAGTTGGGCACCCTCTCGGGCAATCCGATTGCGGCGGCGGCGGGTCTCAAGACGATGGAAATCCTGAAACGTGAAGGTAACTACGATCGCCTCCGCGACATTGGCCGCACATTGCAACAGATGCAGAGCAATGCCCTCGATACTGCTGGGATCCCCCACCAAATCTGCGGGGATGAGACGTTGTTCGATATCTTCTTCACGGCAGACGCGTGCCGTGACTATCGCACAGCCAAGCATGACGATCCCGCACGGAATGCAACCTACAATAAGGCGCTGCGTACGCATGGGA
>JABSSC010000338.1 GCA_013214635.1 Paracoccaceae bacterium
TTCCGGGTTTCGTGTGGGTGACACCTACCCCGCTGCTCCCTCCGGATAGAGGTCGAGCTTCCCCAGATGGAAGTAGATCGCGTTGCGGAAGCGCTGCCGATTCCGGTATCCGTGCGCTCGCTTCTTCAGCTTCTGGATGAGTGAGTTCACCGCCTCGAGCCTCGCGTTGGTGACGTGGTTCTTGATCGCGACGATGATCCCGTCGAGGTTGGCCTTCACGGTTTTCGCGACACGCTTCATGGGCTCGAGTCGCGAGCGAATGGCCCATGCGTACCACCGAGCCCACTGTTCTCTGATCGCCTCGTCATCAGAGCCAGCCCACAGCGAGTCGGCCAGGTCCTTGATGGCGTAGGCCCGTGCGGTCTTCAGCGCGCTTTCCCTGAGCTTCTCGAATCGTTCCCAGCGCGCCTCCGACATTCCAAGAGGGCCCTGGAGCCAGTAGTGGCGCGATCCGACGAGCCGCTTGTCGCCTTGGCTTCGAAGCTCCCGATTCTCGCCACGGCGCACGGTATCCACCGCGTCGTTCATGAGCTTCACGACGTGAAAGCGGTCGAAGGCGATCTTGCGATGAGCCTCCGGAATGAAAGCCCGCGTAGCCGCCGGATAGGCGCGCCCCATATCCATCGCGACGACGTCGACAGCCGAGCGCTCCTCCTCGCTGAATTGCTCGTAGAAACACTCCAGGGCTGCTCGATCGTGACCGTCGGCGACGTGCAGCACGCCGCCATCACCCTCGAGATCGCACACGATCGTGACGTACTCGTGCCGCTTCTGAAACGACGTCTCATCGACGCCGATGCGAGCCGGGAGCTTTCGTTGGCGACGAATCAGACCGCGCTCCACCGCACGCGCCATGACGCCATCGACCTGGTCCCAGCTCAAGGACATCCGCTTCGCCACCGCCGACTGGCTCGCTTCCTTCAGCCAGTCAATCACCAGGGACTCGAAGAGCGAGGTCAATCGGCTGCCGGGCTCGGCCCAGGGGACTTGGACTTGCTTCACACCGTGCTCGGGGCACTCGACTCGAGGAATGTCGCCCACCAAGAAGGTCTGGTACTGGCAGGTGTCCAAGTGCCGCCAGCGGCGCTCTCTACGATCGTAGCCCGGGCAGGGCCTGCCGCATTCAGGACAAACGAAGGCCGCCGGAAGTGCGGTGACGTAGACTTCGACCTTGCCATCGGCCAGGCCAAGGGAGACGTTCGAGACCTTCCAGGGAGCGCGGATGCCAAGAATCTGCGCGTAGAGCTGCTTGTCGTTCATGATCTCAGCGTAGCCGCTCGTGAACAGCGCGGCGAACCAACGGGAGCAACAAGGAAATCAGCTCAGGTCACCCACACGAAACCCGGAAGCGCCAGAAACAGGCCCAAATACCTCGCATCATGATAGACCTCTCCTATTCACGCTTCCGCGGCTGGCGGCGAGCGCATTCACGTTTAGAGATAGACAACAAGACTCCCCGCACCTGAGGGGATAGCGCGAGTCCATTCGACCTGCGCCCGCGCTCCGATCTGGACCGCGACGCGGCTCGGCCATGGAGAAGAAACAGTGTCAGATCAAACAAGGATAGGAAAAGGCAATCCCCAATTTACAAAGCACGCATCTG
>JABSSC010000034.1 GCA_013214635.1 Paracoccaceae bacterium
CCGCGATCACAGCTTTGCGGGCGGTGGCGGTCATCGGCGTTCTCCAAAAGGAAGAAATGGTGCCCCCACACGGACTCGAACCGCGGACCTACTGATTACAAATCAGTTGCTCTACCAGCTGAGCTATAGGGGCATGGACGCATTGGCGTCCGTCGGCATCGCATAACTTGTCGCGTTTCGCTTGTCACCCCCTGAAATGACGCCTTTTTGCCCAGCGCTTTGGCGTCCTGACGTTACGTTATCGTTGGACGCCCTAGTGCGATCGTTAGATGCTTTGCATTGCGGTGCAGGTCCCCGCTCTTGACGCAGGGCTGCATTCGCGGGCTACTGATCAGACCCGTATGAGAGAGACGTATGATCCAACCTGCTATCACCGGACATGGGGTGTTCACCCCGTCGCAAGTCATCACCAATGATGAATTGGTCGCCGCCTTCAATGCCTATGCAGATCGCTGGAATGACGCGCATGCAGACGCGATTGCGGCGGGGGAGATTGAGGCCAAGGCGCATTCGTCGACAGGGTTCATCGTCGCAGCGTCGGGCATCGAACAGCGCTATGTGCTCGACAAGACCGGGGTGCTAGATCCAGACGTTATGCATCCTTGGCTTCGGGCGCGCAGCGACGAAGAGCCGGGCCAGATGGCCGAGATGGCCTTGGATGCGTGCCAGAAAGCCTTGGACATGGCTGGCGTCTCGGCCGCCGATGTCGACCTGGTGATTTGCGCCGCGTCCAATCACGAACGCGCCTACCCGGCAATTGCTGTGGAAATTCAGGATCTTCTGGGCACTGGCGGGTTCGCCTTTGACATGAACGTTGCCTGCTCTTCGGCCACGTTCGGGATACAGGCTGCGGCAGACATGATCAGGTCCGGCTCTGTTCAGCGCGCGCTTGTTGTGAACCCCGAGATCTGCTCGGCCCATCTCGAATGGCGCGACCGCGACTGCCATTTCATCTTTGGTGATGTTTGCACAGCCGTCCTGATAGAGCGCGCCGATCTTGCCAAGGCCGCGCATTTCCTGATCCGCTCGACGCGATGCGCGACACAGTTTTCCAACAACATCCGCAACAATAACGGCTTTTTGCGGCGGACGCGCGAGGGCCAGATGGAAGACCGGCGTGACATGCAGTTCATGCAAAACGGTCGCAAGGTGTTCAAAGAGGTCCTGCCCCTCGTCTCGGAGCATATTGCGTCGCATATGAAAGACGACGGTGTTGCATCAAGTGATCTGCGCCGCCTGTGGCTTCATCAGGCGAATAAGACGATGAACGATTACATCGGAAAAAAGGTCATGGGGCGCACGCCGGCACCAGAAGAGCAGCCGAATATCCTTCAGGATTACGCCAACACATCTTCCGCGGGCTCCATCATCGCGTTCTCCAAATACTCTGACGACATGACAGATGGCGATTTGGGTCTGATTTGTTCCTTTGGGGCGGGCTATTCTGTTGGATCGGTGATCGTCGAACGGAAAACGACCTAGACGGCACCTCAGCCCACCTGACTCGACAGAAAATGCGCGCGTGCGGATTTCAGGTTACCCAAAATCAAGATAGCGGGCATAACAGTCCCTTATGGAAATCGTCTTTCATATCGGCGTTCACCGCTCGGGCAGCCGGGAACTGGTGCGCTCGCTGCTTAATCACCGCGATATTCTGCAAGCGCAGCAGATCGCCGTGCCCGGTCCGTCGCGGTATAAGGAACTGATTGGTCAGGCGGCCAACACGCTGCGCGGCCAGTTGGGCGATGCAGATACACGTGAGACGATTTTGGGGGCGTCTCTTGATATCGACGATGCAGAGAGGATCATTTTTTCCAATGAGAGCTTCATATGCCTGCCCCTCAAAGCCTTGGAAGAGCGGCGTTTTTACGCCCGTGCCTTTAAAAGCGAATGGCTTCGCAACTTGTTTCCCTATGACGAAGTGGAATTCGCGATCTCGCTTAAGAATCCGGTCAGCTTCCTGTCCGAGATGTATTCTGTTTATGCCAGCAACGGTCTGAATTGGGAGGACACGTTCACCACACAATCGCTCCATGCAATGCGCTGGTCGCATTTTGTGCAAGACGTCCGTCGCTATAATCCTGAAACTCAGATTACCGTCTGGTGCCAAGAGGATACGCCTTTGACCTGGGCTGAGGTCATAAAAGAGGTTTCTGGGCACGACCCCTATACCGATCTCGATGTCGACAACGATATCCTCGCCACGATCATGCACCGCGAGGGTATGCGCAAAATGCGAGCGCAGTTTGAAGCGTCACCACCGCAAAGCGAGGCCGAGCGGCGCCATATCGTNGCTGAATACCTCGATCAATACGTCGTCCCCGGGCGCGTGGAAGAAACGATTGAGATCCCCGGTTGGACCGATCGCGATACCGAGATTGCAACCGAAGCGTATGAGGAAGACATCGATGCCATCGCGGATATGCCCGGCGTATACGTGATTACGTCGTAACGCCTGCCCATGGCGGGTTGCGGCCAATTTCCTCGGTCAGGAAATCCATGAAAACACGCACTTTCGCTGACATGACATTGGCCCGCGGATAAATCATCCAAAGCGCCAGATCATCGGCCAACGCGACGTCCGGCAAAACCCGGATCAGACGCCCGGACGCCAGATCGTCATAAACATTCCAGATCGAGTTTATTGAGATCCCTGGGCGCTTGGTTACAAAATTTTCCAAAACCTCGCCCTCGTGATCGACGGCCCGCCAGAGGTAGTGTCTCTCGCCGTTTGTTTTCACGAGAACCTCGCCTACGTGCCACTTCCACGTTAAGTAAGCGCGCATCTGCTGAACGCGCTTTTTCCGTATTTCTGAAGCGAACATGGGAACAAATTAGTTCCGCCAGTATCGAACCGTCTCGTGGCTCACATCGATCCCAGGCTCATGCAGCAGGTCTTCGACATTCCGGAGCGAGAGGGGAAACCGAATGTAGAGCATCACCGCCAGATGGATGATCTCAGGGCTTGTCTTGAAGTACTTGAAAGGGTAGCACTTTTTTAATTCACCGAGGCAAGGTCGGAGTACAGCACGGCTCAACCGAGTTTCTCTGACATGACCTGCTGAAAACCAATTCCAACAAAAAGCGTATGTAGTAGCAGCATAATACCACCCTCTCCCTGAACTCTGATAATCACGTGTCGAGGAGGGAAATTATGACAAAACTCGTACACAGCATGATCAGGGTTCTGGACGAAGAAGTTTCGGTGCAATTCTACCGAGACACATTCGGATTGGAGGTCGTCGACCGGTTGGACTTTGACAGCTTCACACTCGTCTACATGGCCCTGCCGACGTCCAGCTTTGAGCTTGAGCTTACCATCAACAAGGGTCGCAAAACGCCATATGATCTGGGAGACGGCTATGGCCATCTTGCGGTCATCGTGGACGATCTAGAAGCGGCGCATGCTACGGCCACAAGGGCCAATTCCGAACCCGGCGACATCGTAGATTTCCGCCCAGACGGACAGCGCGTGGCGAAGTTCTTCTTTATCGCAGACCCTGACGGCTACCAAATCGAGGTCATCGAAAAGGGTGGGCGCTTCGCATGAATGCTCGCTACCAAAATAGTCATCTCAATCCGTCACGCCGGAAATTCATCAAAGGCGGCGCTATCGCGGGCGGAATTATCATTAACCTAAACTGGCCTTCAATCCTGGCCGCACAAACGACTAAGGGGGAGACATCCATGTTGTTCCATCTAGACTTCCACGTCGAGTATTCGGCGGAAATGACGCAAAACGATCTGTTCGCAATCTGGGCAGAAGAGGCTGGCGCCGCATTAGGGGCAAAGGACGCGGGTATAGTCGTAGACCTTTGGAAAGCGGTTGGCGAGCGTCGCGTGATCGTTATCGTGAATGTTGAGAGCGTTGAAATACTGGACCAGATCTTAATTGACTTGCCTATCATGCAGAAAATGGGACAGCATGTTCAAGTCGATGTGACCGCTCTGCGCACGTATGAAGGCTTTGCGGCGGACGTGAAGGAACGCGTCG
Source organism: Paracoccaceae bacterium (assembly GCA_013214635.1). Lineage (GTDB taxonomy): Bacteria > Pseudomonadota > Alphaproteobacteria > Rhodobacterales > Rhodobacteraceae > JABSSC01. The sequence goes on from JABSSC010000034.1 coordinate 3,995, forward strand.
GTCGCTGATCTGACAGAAGGAGACGTTCAGATGTGTCAATTATTCATAGATGCAGATCCGGCGCTTTGGACGTCTCACACCCGATCCTTTCGCATGGATGGGATGGTCACAAGCGTGCGGCTCGAAGAGATGTTCTGGCGCACGCTCGAAACAATCGGGCAACGGGATGATTTGACCGTCCCTCAGCTACTGCATCGACTCTACAACGAAAGCATTGATGCTGGTCACGACTTGGGAAACTTCACTTCATTTCTGCGCGTATGTTGTTTGCGGTTCATTGATCTACAATTACGTGGAATGATCCCGGAACAAGAGCACGTGAAGATATCTCAACTGCCTGCAAGTGACATTCTGACACTTGAGACTATCGAGCGGTCGAAAGCCAAACCCGCATTGATGTAGAGGTGGATTCGAGGCGCAGAATTTGCCTTAGGTCATGCCCAATCCACGCCAGCAATTGTGTTGGCAACTTCTCAGATAGCAGTGGTTTTCAAGTCATCGCTTATTCTCCAATTTGTGTAATAAGACTATCCCAGTTGGTGGACCACTTTCAGGGGACTGCTCTGTTGCAGAACTTGCGACAACCAAACAGCGGAACAAATACGTCTCAAATTCAATGTAATCTTGGTTTAACAGCAGGATTTTTAAATCTTGCCGTCGGCGACCCGGTCCGGCGGGCTGATGCTCCTGCATGGCTACACACCTAAGCAGATTGAATATGGGACCGACGGACCTTCAACCGCCGAG
>JABSSC010000339.1 GCA_013214635.1 Paracoccaceae bacterium
CTAATTCCTGCTGGCCCGACCATCAGCGAAGGCCAAGATGTCGACAAACAACTCAACCGTGTTCGCAACGCCAGACCTGACCTGACGGTTTGCGGGCTTGGTCTTGCCAATCCGTTGGAGGCAGAAGGCCTTAGTACCAAATGGGCAATCGAACTCGTCTTCACGCCTGTTCATTTTTACGAGCAAGCCGGTGATCTTGCGGGCCTCTTCAGCCGTCCGCTTCGGCGGAAATCCAAACTCTCACTGGAGGCGGCGGAATGAAGCTCACCGTTTGGACATACGAAGGGCCGCCACATGTCGGTGCCATGCGTGTCGCGACGGCGATGAAGGGCCTGCATTTCGTACTGCATGCACCGCAGGGTGACACCTACGCCGATCTTCTGTTCACGATGATCGAACGTCGCGACCACCGCCCGCCGGTGACATACACGACGTTCCAAGCCCGCGACCTTGGTTCTGACACCGCCAGCCTATTCAAAGACGCAGCGCAATCGGCAATGACCCACTTCGACCCCGAAGCGATGATTGTTGGCGCGTCTTGCACCGCGGAGTTGATCCAAGATGATCCGGGTGGCCTTGCCGAGACGATGGGCATCGACATTCCTGTCATCCCGCTGGAGCTGCCGAGCTATAGCCGCAAGGAAAACTTCGGTGCGGATGAGACCTTCTATCAGATTGTGAAATCGCTTTCGGTTGCGCAAGCAAAGACGGAACGGATCACCTGCAATATCCTCGGTCCAACCGCACTGGGCTTTCGCCATCGCGACGACGTTGAAGAATTGATCGGCCTTCTGTCTGAATGTGGGATCGATGTAAATGTCGTCGCCCCATTGAATGCAACGCCTTCCGACATCGCGTGTATTCCTGCCGCCCATTTCAACGTTCTTCTATACCCTGAAACGGGCGAAGCCGCCGCGCGTTGGCTCGAACGGACGCATGATCAGCCGTATACGAAAACTGTACCCATCGGCGTTGGCGCGACACGCGATTTCCTTGCCGAAGTCGCTCAGATCACTGGCCGCGACATTACCCCAGACGAAAGCCGCTTACGCCTGCCATGGTGGTCCAAATCGGTAGATAGCACCTACCTGACCGGTAAACGCGTCTTCATCTTTGGTGACGGAACGCATGTTGCCGCCCATGCGCGCATCGCGCGTGATGAAATGGGTTTTGAGGTTGTTGGCATCGGCTGTTTCAACCGCGAACAGGCCCGCAATATTCGTGCCTTGGCAAAGGAATACGGTGTCGAGGCACTGATAACCGAAGACTACCTCGAGGTCGAACAAACCATCGAAGCGCTCGCACCGGAAATGATCCTCGGCACGCAGATGGAACGTCACATCGGCAAGCGCCTTGGCATTCCCTGCGCCGTGATCTCTGCCCCCGTTCATGTCCAAGACTTCCCCGCACGCTATTCCCCGCAGGTCGGGTTTGAGGGTGCGAATGTGATTTTCGATACGCTGGTTCATCCGCTCGTGATGGGACTGGAAGAACACCTACTAACGATGTTCCGTGAGGACTTTGAATTCCACGATGACGCAGGCGCCAGCCACCACGGCGGCAAGGCCGTTGAACGTTCAGAGACCGAAATCGAAGA
>JABSSC010000340.1 GCA_013214635.1 Paracoccaceae bacterium
GGGGCGGAGTTCGTCTTCCTCGATTTCGAAGAGGAACAGACGGACGGGGCGGCAACGGGAGGCTATGCATCGCCGTCGAGCCCGGAGTTCCGCGAAGCCCAGCTTGCGAAGTTCCGCGAGCTTGCCCCCGAGATCGACATTGTCATCACCACAGCCCTGATCCCGGGTCGCGATGCGCCCATCCTGTGGACAAAGGATATGGTCGAGGCGATGAAGCCCGGCTCGGTCGTTGTCGACCTTGCTGCGGAACGCGGCGGGAACTGCGAACTGACCGTGCCGGATGAAAAGGTCGTCAGCAAAAACGGCGTGACGATTGTGGGGTACACGGATTTCCCAAGCCGGATGGCCGCACAGTCGTCGGCGCTTTATTCGACCAACATCCGTCACATGATGACCGATCTGACGCCCGAGAAGGACGGTCAGGTTGTCCATGACATGGAAGATGACGTGATCCGCGGCGCGACCGTGACGTTTGATCACGAGATCACCTTCCCACCGCCGCCGCCAAAGGTGGCCGCGATTGCGGCGCAGCCCAAGAAGGACGCGCCCAAGGAACTGACGGCAGAAGAAAAGCGTGCAGCCGAGGTCGCGGCGTTCAAGACGGAGACGCGCAATCAGGTCGGTATGCTGGCCATCGGTGGCGCGATCATCCTTGGCCTTGGGGCCATTCCGGGGATGCCGGCGAGCTTTATGCAGCATTTCATCGTCTTCACGCTGTCCGTCTTTATCGGCTTCCAGGTGATCTGGAACGTGAGCCACAGCCTGCACACGCCGCTGATGGCTGTGACGAACGCGATCTCGTCGATCATCATTCTGGGCGCGCTGATCCAAATTGGGTCGTCGAGCCTGCTGATCACGCTCCTTGCGGCGATATCGGTCTTTATGGCCGCGGTGAACATCTTTGGCGGGTTCCTTGTGACGCGCCGGATGCTTGCCATGTTCCAGAAATCTTGAGTTGAGGGTCTGAGGAAATGGATTTCGGCTTTACGACAGCGGCCTATGTGGTCGCGGCTGTTCTCTTCATCCTGAGCCTTGGCGGGCTTTCGGGACAGGAAAGTGCAAAACGCGCCGTCTGGTACGGCATCGTCGGTATGGCGATTGCGGTTCTGGCGACGCTCATTGGCCCCGGTGCGGGGCTGTGGGGTGTGTCGATCATTCTGATCGCCGGTGGGGCCATCGTGGGCTATCAACTGGCCACGAAGGTCGAGATGACCCAGATGCCCGAGCTTGTGGCGATCATGCATTCGCTCGTCGGTCTTGCGGCGGTGTTTGTGGGCTTCAATGCGGATCTGGAGATTGCGCGTGTTTCGGCGATTTTTGCGGATGCAGGTCTTAGTTTCCCGGCATCGGAGGTCGACTGGAGTAAAACAGCGACCGATATTGCGAATGAAGTTACTCAACGTTCGGAGATTATTGGAAACCTTGGTGCTTTTGCGGCCCTGATTGCAAAAAAGACGGCAGTCGAACTCACCATCCTTCGGGTCGAGCTGGTGCTGGGCATCTGGATCGGTGCGGTGACCTTCACCGGTTCGGTTATTGCCTATGGCAAGCTTGCGGGCCGGGTCGACAGTGCGGCCAAGCAGTTGCCCGGT
>JABSSC010000341.1 GCA_013214635.1 Paracoccaceae bacterium
CGCCGGTGTTCGTGATCGTATCGGCCCCATTTTTGAAAACGATGCTGCCAACAATATCACCCGAATTGATCAGCGCGTTTTTCTCGTCGCCGCCTTCAATCGCTGCCGTCGCACCGCGAATGGTGCCGGTGTTCTCGACGGTTGCGGATTGCAACAGTTCGAGCCCTTCGCCCCCGGTCCCGATGATTGTACCGCTGTTAAACACCTGGGCTGGGCCGGTGGGGACAAAGCTGTTGGAATGGAAGACGCCCAGATCGCCCGAGATCACCCCGTCATTGGTCAGGTTAAGCGTGGCATCGAAAACGAAAACGGCTGTTGCGTCGGTAGAAGAGATCAGGCCGGTGTTCTGCAACTCGGCAGTGTTGGCTGGGTTTTCGAGGCCCTGCGTGCCTTCAACATAGATCGCATTGCCGCCGCCAATGATCTCGCCTGCATTGTTGAGGTCGAGCGACAGCCGCTCGGAATAGAGGCCGCGCCCATTGGTGTCGTTGGAGGCGATTAGGCCGGTGGACGAATTGACGAGCGTGGCGGAGGTGTTCGAGAATCCGACGCCGCTTTCGAAATGAACCGCGTCGACACCCCAAATCTCACCCGAGTTTGTGACGATGCCCGGAGAGTCCATAAAGACACCCTCCGCGCGCCAGCCCGAGATCGTGCCGCTGTTGGTGATCTCGCCCTGTCCCGTTGAATCGTTAAGCGTGGTCTGAAGTACGCCGAGATTGCCGTCGATCTGACCCGTATTGGTCAGCTCCAGCGTTGCCTCGCTGACAAAGATCGCGGTGTCGCTGAGCGCCGAGATACGGCCCGAATTGAGGATGAACGCGCTGTCGAGCGGATCGGCAGGCGCGGTCGACCCGGTCAGAAAGACGCCGCTGGCGCCACCTGTCACCTCGCCCGCGTTGTTGAGGTCGAGCGAATAGCCCGTCAATCGGAGAGCGCTGCCAAAGGGTGTGGTTGACGTGATAACGCCTGACGCCTTGTTGACGACCGTCGCGTCGGAGTCGTCAAAAGCGCCCTTGTTGTCAAAATGGATGCCATCCGACCCTGATATCTCACCAGAGTTCGTGACGATGCCGTTATCGGTGGAATAGATGCCTTCTTCGGTCGTGCCGCGTATCTGGCCGGAATTTGCGACCGACAGCGACCCGTTACGCACTTCGTCGGAAAACGAAATGCCCTGCCGACCGCCCTGGATCAATCCGGAGTTGTCGAGATCGAGCGAAATGTTGAGAAGGTTCATTCCGTCGCTTCCGGTGCCAATGACATCGCCACTGTTATTCAGCGTGACCGTCATCCCGTTCTCTCGTCCAGAGGCGGAGATGCCCGTGCCGGTGCCAGATATCCGGCCTGTATTCGTGGCCGTAAGTGACCCGTCCGTGGTGACACCCGGTCCTCGGCTCCAGATGTCACCAAAGTTCGTGAGGAAGGCGTCGTCAGAGAGGGAATAGGAGAGGCCGGTAATAAAGTTACCGACCAGACTGGCGTCCTGTCCCACAAAAACACTGTTGCTTGACCCGCCGGTCTGCATGGCGACATGACCAACAACTGAGCCCAGAATGCTGTAGATGACATTGTCGC
>JABSSC010000342.1 GCA_013214635.1 Paracoccaceae bacterium
CTTTGCGACTTTGTATGTGCAGTCATAGAGATCGCCCGGCGCGGCATGCGTGGTGGCAGCCATTAGGGCGACAGGTGTTGCGATCAGGAGGGAACGAAGCATGTCTGGTGTCCTGTGAGTTGTGTGGAGACGGTAAGTTCTGTGGATGAGGCTCAGCGGGGATAGTGGGTCTTAACGACCATCGCATCCTGTCCGCGCAGGCGGGTGGGCTTGCGCCCGAGGATGGAGAACACTGACCTGTCGCGGTACACGCGATTGCTTGTGTGGGTCATCAAGCCAAGCGACGCGACGGTGTTGCTGAGCATCATTGAATTGAGGTGTCTGGCCCCGACCTCTTGCGTGATCGTCATGTCGACATGGTTTATGATCCCATTGCGCGTGCGCGCGACGTAGACGCGGGTTGTTGTACCCAGTGCCAGGCCCACATCTGCCTCGGTCCTCAACTCACGGGTATCCGTAGTGTCGAGTGCGGTTGTGAGCCGAATTCGGATGTCTGGCGTGCCGCTGGTGGTTTTGACCAGAGAAACGCCCGCGCCAAGCTGGTTTACCTCGGAAATCGCCTTGTCGAGCGCCGTATCCGCAGATTGTTTGAGGCGCGCGGGAAAGCCCGCCTCGGTTTCGATGATTCCTATGGATATCGCGCCTTTGCGCCGAACATCCCATTTTATTGTGCCATAGACGCATGCGCCACCCGGTTCGGCACCGCAGGAGACAAGTTTGTAGAACTCAAGATTGCTGAGCTTGCCTTTGCTCATCACCAGCGGATCAAAGTCCGACGCCGATGTCATCGTGCAGACCAGCATGGCAAGCGCAACGAGCGCAGACCTTAAAGCAGATTTAGCAGTTCTGCGCATTCTGTCGCGGTATCCCCAATCGAATGTACTCGCTTTAAACGTTAGTTCAGACGCTTGCGATTTGCCAATGCGATTTTCCAAACGATACCAGTTCGGGCATTGAGGCTCTGAGGTTTTCGGCGTTGAACGCAGAAGTTGTTATGTTATAACGTACCGCTCAATTCCGACCCGTATTGGGGTCGCCACGCCGCAGCTAACATACAGGACAGCCCCGACATGACCGATTCCCGTCTTCCCGTCACCGTTCTCTCCGGCTTTCTCGGCGCCGGGAAAACCACGCTTCTCAACCGTGTTCTGAACAACCGTGAAGGGCGTCGCGTTGCAGTGATCGTCAACGATATGTCCGAGGTCAATATCGACGCCGATCTGGTGCGGGCCGATACGGAGCTGAGCCGCACCGATGAGACGCTGGTCGAAATGTCGAACGGCTGCATCTGCTGCACCTTGCGCGATGACCTTTTGGACGAAGTGCGCAGGTTGGCCGGGGAAGGGCGGTTTGATTATCTGCTGATCGAATCCACCGGCATTTCTGAACCGCTGCCCGTCGCCGCGACGTTTGATTTCCGGGATGAGTATGGCGAAAGCCTGTCGGATGTGGCGCGGCTGGATACCATGGTGACGGTTGTGGATGCCGTGAACCTGCTGAACGATTTCTCCAGCCATGATTTCCTGAGCGACCGGGGTGAGGTGCTGGGCGACGAGGACGAGCGCACTCTGG
>JABSSC010000343.1 GCA_013214635.1 Paracoccaceae bacterium
TGTGACATAGGTGCTGAGCATCGACCCCTTCAACATAAGGATATCGGGCATGAGCCTTGCCAGCGGCCGTCACTATCTTGCCATTCCAGGCCCCTCGGTCATGCCGGACCGCGTGTTGCAGGCGATGCATCGGCCTGCGCCGAACATCTATACGGGCGAACTGGCGGAGATGGTGCCCACGATTGTCGAAGACCTCAAGGCGTTGGCGCGGACACGGCACCATGTGGCGATGTATATCGCCAACGGTCACGGCGCCTGGGAGGCGTCCCTGTCGAACGTCTTGAGCCGGGGTGACAAGGTGTTGGTGTTGGGAACGGGCCGTTTTGCGCATGGCTGGGGCGAGATGGCGGCGCGCATGGGTGCAGATGTAGACGTCATCGACTTTGGCAAACGCGCGGCCATTGATCTGGCGCGCGTGGAAGAGGCGCTGCGTGCGGATACGGGGCATGAGATCAAGGCGGTATTGGCCGTTCAGGTCGACACGTCGACCAGTGTCCGCAATGACATCCCCGGCCTGCGCGCGACGATGGATGCCGCCGGGCATCCTGCGCTGTTGATGGTCGATTGCATTGCCTGCCTTGGCTGTGACGTGTTCGAGATGGACGCATGGGGTGTCGATGTCATGGTCACGGGCAGCCAAAAGGGGCTCATGACGCCGCCGGGCATGGGGTTCGTGTTCTTCAACGACAAGGCCGAGGCTGTGCGTGAGACGGCGAATTGCGTTTCAAACTACTGGGACTGGCGACCGCGCACTTACGTCAAAGATTTCTACCAGTATTTTGACGGCACCGCCCCGACCCACCACCTTTATGGCCTGCGTGAAGCGCTGGACATGATCGGTGAAGAGGGGCTTGAGAACGTGTGGGAACGGCACGCGGTTCTGGCGCGGAGCATCTGGGCCGCTTTCGAGCATTGGGGGCAGGGCAATGACAGCCCCGTAGAGCTGAACATTGCCGATCCGGCCTTGCGCAGTCACGCTGTGACGTCCGTGCGCGTTGGCGCGCCCGCAGGGACCGAATTGCGCAACTGGTGCGAGTTTCAGGCGGGTCTGACGCTGGGTATTGGGCTTGGTATGGCTGAGCAATCGGACCCGGCGTGGCACGGGTTTTTCCGGGTGGGCCATATGGGGCATGTCAACGCGCATATGGTGCTCGGCACCGTGGGTGTGTTGGAAGCCGGAATGAAATCTGTCGGCATTTCCCATCAGCCAGGCGGCGTCACCGCAGCGGCAGATGTGATTGCCGCGGCGGCCTAGCGCCGATGATGGCGTGGGGGATGGCGCGGGTCGACCGGGTCGTCCCGACGGGCAAGCTCGACGGTCATCACGCGGTTTGCAAAGGCCGAGACCAGAAACGCGCCGATCAATCCAAAGATCGCCCAGATTGAAAAGAGCGCAATAAAGACCCAGACCCCGAGGGATACGAGAAAGGCATTTGTGTAGTTCTCGACCATGGCGATCACCCTGACATGCAACTCTTAAGGGGATGTTAGCGGGAAAACCGATTTGGGCCAGCTAAATCTGTCGTGAGCCTGCGCGTGAGCGGCGAGATGCGGGAT
>JABSSC010000344.1 GCA_013214635.1 Paracoccaceae bacterium
TTCTGGTTCATCGAAGCCATTATGGAGCGAAGATGAACAAGAAATCCGGAACATCGAAAGACGCCGCTGACAAGCTGGTCAGGTCCATCAAACGAAAGACCCGTAAACAGTATTCAGCGGAAGAAAAAATCAGGATTGTCCTGGCCGGCCTGCGCGGCGAGGAGAGCATTGCTGCGCTGTGCCGCCGCGAGGGCATCGCTGAAAGCCTTTACTATTCCTGGTCTAAGGAGTTCCTCGAAGCTGGGAAGAACCGGCTAGCAGGCGACACCGCCCGTCAGGCAACGGCACCTGAGGTCAAGGAGCTACGATCCGAAGCCTTGGTCCTTAAGGAGGTCGTCGCCGAGCTGACGCTTGAGAACCGGCTGCTCAAAAAAAGCATGATCGGGGATGGGGAGGACGACGCATGAGATACCCTGCCTCTGAGAAGCTTGAGATCATCCGCACGGTCGAGGCATCGCATCTACCGGTGAAGCAAACACTGGCCATGATCGGCATTCCCAGTAGCACCTACTACGATTGGTATGCGCGGTGGGTCGAAGGCGGTGTTGATGCGCTGGCAGACCGATCTCCGCGCCCGAGATCGGTGTGGAACCGCATCCCGGACAACATCCGCGAAGCCTTCGTCGAGTTCGCACTCGACCACGAGGACCTGACGCCGCGCGAGCTGGCGGTCAAATACACTGATGAGAAGCGGTACTTTGTCTCGGAATCATCAGCTTACCGTATCCTCAAGGCCGAGGATCTGATCACGGCACCTGCACATGTGGTTATTAAGGCCGCGGACGAGTTCCGCGACAAGACGAGCCGACCCAACGAGTTATGGCAAACCGACTTCACCTACCTCAAGGTCATCGACTGGGGCTGGTTCTATCTCAGCACGATCCTTGATGATTACAGCCGCTACATCATTGCCTGGAAGCTTTGCACGACAATGAAGGCCGCAGACGTCACCGACACACTGGACCTGGCATTGGATGCGTCAGGATGCAATCGGGCTACGTTGGCGCACAAGCCGAGGCTTCTAAGCGACAACGGCTCATCTTACGTTGCCGCCGATCTGGCCAAGTACCTTGATGCCAAGGGAATGGATCACGTTCGCGGTGCGCCACATCACCCCCAGACCCAGGGCAAGATCGAGCGGTGGCACCAAACCATGAAAAACCGAGTGCTCCTGGAAACCTATTACCTACCCGGCGACCTGGAGGGGCAGATCGGCGCCTTCGTCGATCACTACAACAACCGGCGATATCACGAGAGCCTCGGCAATCTGACACCCGCAGACGTCTATCACGACCGCGGCGCGAAAATCCTGAAGATGAGAGCGGAGATCAAGAAACAGACAATCCGAAAACGCCGGTTGCAGCACCAAGCCGCGGCAGCATAAACTCAAACAGAAACCGAACCAGAGCCTCCGTTACGATACAACCTCAGCATTCCGGAAAACTCTGACGACGGACACCTGGCCATAGATCGCGACATCCGACTTTTGGCCTTGGTGGGCCTCGATGAACTTTTCAGACTGAACAAAGAGCCCACC
>JABSSC010000345.1 GCA_013214635.1 Paracoccaceae bacterium
TCTGGTGCCAGATATGAAAACGGCCCTGGCCCGCAAGGGGCCAGAGCCGGCATGTTTTTCAGCAGTCCGCGCGCGGCGGATCAGCCTTCAAATTCGATCAGCAGATCCTTGGCGTCGATCTGGTCACCGGGCGAGACATGGATCGCCTGCACAACGCCGTCACGCTCGGCGGTCAGGCCGGTTTCCATCTTCATGGCCTCGATCGTCAGCAATTGATCCCCTGCGGAGACCTTGCTTCCGGCCTTCACCGCAACCGTGGCCACAGCCCCCGGCATCGGTGCGCCCACATGAGCAGGATTGCCCGCTTCGGCCTTGCGGCGTGCGGCGGTTGTTGCCGCAACGGATTTGTCGGAGACGCGCACGGTGCGCGGCTGGCCGTTCAACTCGAAGAACACCTTCGCGATGCCTTCTTCATTGGCCTCACCAACCGCGGCGCAACGGATCTCTAGCGTTTTGCCCGGATCGATCTCCGCCGAGATCTCTTCGCCGGGGGTCATGCCGTAGAAGAAAGTGCGCGTCGGCAATGTCCGCACCGGGCCATTCTCCAGATGGTGGGTGAGGTAGTCGGTGAAAACCTTGGGATACATCATGTACCCGTTCAGGTCCTCGTCATCGATGCTGGTGCCAAACCGCGCTTCGAGCGCGCTCCGCTCCGCTTCCAAGTCTGCGGGGGGCAACAGCGAGCCGGGCCGCACCGTGATCGGCTCTTCGTCCTTGAGCACTTTCTTGACCAATGCGGGCGGGAAGCCGCCGGGTGTCTGGCCGACCATCCCCTTCATCAGCGTGATGACACTGTCGGGGTAGGCGAACTCGGTTTCCGGCTTCAAGAGGTCTTCGGTGGTCATGTTCTGGGTGACGAGCAAAAGCGCAAGATCGCCCACCGTCTTGGCGATCGGGGTCACCTTGATGACGTCGCCGAACAGTTGGTTCACATCCGCATAAGCCTTGGCCACATCGTGCCAGCGATCCTCCAGACCGAGGGCGCGGGCCTGCGCCTTGAGGTTGGTGAACTGCCCACCGGGCATTTCGTGCAGATACACCTCGGAGGAGGGCGATTGGAGCCCGCTTTCGAAGGCCGCGTAATGGCCGCGCACGGATTCCCAGTAGTTTGAGACCTGCCGGATTGCATCCATATCGAGGCCGGTGTCGCGCTCGGTGTTGTGCAGGGCCGCCACCACCGTGCCAAGGGTTGCCTGGCTGGTGTTGCCGGACAGGGCATCCATCGCGCAATCGACCGCATCGATCCCAGCCTCGGCGGCGGCGAAAATCGCGCCCGAGGCGATGCCCGCCGTATCGTGGGTGTGGAAGTGGATCGGCAGGCCGGTTTCTTCTTTGAGCGCCTTTACCAGCGTGCGTGCGGCTGCGGGCTTCACCAAGCCGCCCATATCCTTGATGCACAGGATGTGGGAGCCCGCGGCCTCCAATTCCTTAGCCATCTTCACGTAGTACTTCAGATCATATTTCGAACGGGCGGGGTCATTGATATCGCCCGTGTAGCACAGCACGCCTTCCAGAATGCGCTCGTTCTCCAG
>JABSSC010000346.1 GCA_013214635.1 Paracoccaceae bacterium
GTGTACCACTGATGCTGGCCGTGGGTTTGCATCAGGTGGTGATTGCGGAAGAACTCCACCATGCCCTTGGCAGGGAAATCCATGATCTTTTCAACCGGGCTGGACCAGATCGCCCCTGAGAAAGGTTTGAGATAATAGTCGCGGAACCACGGCCCTGTGCCCAGTTCGGCCAGCAAGCCGCCAATGGTCTGGTTCGGATCCTGAGCAATGGCCTCTGCCCGGCTGTTGAATGCGAGCAGATCGCGGATCATGCGCAGATAGCCCGGGCGCACGATGTTGCGGCGCTGGGCGAACAGGGTGTCGAGGGAGCGCAGCGCATATTCGATGCGGCCACCATCGATCGACGCCGCAAAGCTCATGTCGCTTTGGGCCGTCGGCACATCCAGCTTGTCAAACAGAGCTGTCAGATGGGGATAGTTGACATGGTTGAAGACGATAAAGCCGGTGTCGACCGGCTGGTCACCCCGTTTGCCTGCGATCTTGGTACGGGCATGCCCGCCAAGGCGCCCTTCTGCTTCAAACAAAACGATATTGTGCTGGTCACCCAGAAGGTGCGCGGCACCCATACCTGAGATGCCCCCCCCGATTACGGCGATGCGGCGGGGGGCGTTTCCAATGTGTTCGTATGGCATGGGTTTGGGGTCTTTCCTTGGTCGTGCTACATCTTCTACGTGCGCCGGATGGAATCGGATGCATTGCGCTGAATTCTATTTTCTGCGCTTGATAAGTGATCCGGCAGAACGGGCCGGTCGTAGAAGGGCTATGTTGATGGAGCGATCCGCTTCTTTGCCAGAACAGCAACCACGCGGCACTGCCGCGCCAGAGGTGCTGGCAGCCGGGCATGGCTCGGATGCGGGTGAGCGGGATATGGCGCCATCATCGCAGATACGGGACACGACTTGGGTTGAACACGTTGAGCGTATTCACACCCATCGCGATCAACGCGCCTTTGCGCAGCTTTTCGCCTATTTCGCCCCTCGGGTGAAAGCGTTCCTGATGAAGTCGGGTGCCGATGAGGCGCTCGCCGAAGAATGCGCACAGGACGTCATGGCGACGCTCTGGCACAAAGCGCATCTCTTTGACCCCGCGCGCGCCTCCGTGGCGACTTGGATCTTCACGATCGCGCGAAACAAAAAGATCGACGCGCTGCGCAAACAGCGGCGCCCCGAACCGGAAGACCTGCCCTGGGGTCCGGAACCTGAGCCCGATCAGGCCGACGTCATGGCGATGCAACAGGATAGCGCGCGTCTGGAAGAAGCGATCAAAACGCTGCCAGACAAGCAACGAGAACTGATCGAGAGGGCCTATTTTGGGGACCTCAGTCATAGCGAGATCGCAGCGGAAACGGGATTACCGCTGGGCACGATCAAATCGCGTATTAGGTTGGCGCTTGAACGACTGCGCCACGACATGAGTGAAAGACCGGACAGATGACTGTAAAGCATCAAGTGACGGAAGAACTGCTAACGGCCTATGCAGCAGGCAACCTGCCTGAGGCCTTTAATCTAGTGGTCGCAACCCACCTGTGCC
>JABSSC010000347.1 GCA_013214635.1 Paracoccaceae bacterium
CGTCTGCTGGACGATAGCGCGTTCGATATTGAAGCCTGGCTGGCTGACCGGATTGCGGACAAGTTTGCCCGCGCCGAGGCGGCCGCGTTCATCTCAGGCGATGGCATCGACAAGCCGACGGGTTTGCTGAGCCAGCCGGCGGTTGCCAATTCAAGCTGGAGCTGGGGCAATATTGGCTATGTCGCCACGGGTGTGGACGGTGATTTCGCATCGATCAACCCGGCGGACGCGATTGTCGATCTGGTCTATGCTCTGGGCGCGCAATACCGGGCGAACGGCACGTTCGTGATGAACTCCAAAACCGCTGGTCAGGTTCGCAAAATCAAGGACGCTGACGGTCGCTTCCTTTGGTCGGATGGCCTTGCAGCCGGAGAACCTGCCCGTCTGATGGGATATCCGGTGCTGATCGCCGAGGATATGCCCGACATTGGCTCTGACGCGTACCCGATTGCTTTTGGTGACTTTTCTGCGGGCTACACGGTCGCAGAGCGTCCGGATCTTCGCATCTTGCGGGACCCGTTTAGCGCCAAGCCGCATGTGCTGTTCTATGCAACCAAGCGCGTCGGCGGCGATGTGAGCGACTTTGCGGCCATCAAGCTCCTGAAGTTCTCGGTCTCGTAAGAGGCCGGGACTGGGCGGGGCCGTTTCGGCCCCGCTTGGGGTGGGCGCGCGCCAACATGACCCCCCGTGTTGTCTAGCTGCTCCCCCTCCGTCCGAGCAATGCGGGGCGGCGTGCGCCCACTTTCGCGGTTCCTGACATGCAGGGGCTGAGGATCTCTTGGGGAGTTTTGGAGAGAATAATGATGTTAGTCGAGCAATCCGGCATTGCGGCGGGCGTGTTGCCCTTGGCCGAGTTGAAGGACCATTTGCGTCTGGGGACAGGCTTTGCCGACGATGGCGTTCAGGACAGCGTTCTGGAGACTTGTCTGCGTGCCGCCATCAACGCCATTGAAGATCGTACTGGTAAGGCCTTGTTTCAGCGTTCATTTCAGTGGTCGCTGACGGCTTGGCGCGATCTGGGACGACAAGTTCTGCCCGTGGCCCCGGTTAATCTGATCACGGGCCTGAGCATCCTGGACCGTGCCGGGAGCGAGACTGTAGTTGACAGCGCGGCCTTTCGGCTGGTGCGAGATGCGCATCGACCCGCTTTGGTGGCCGCGTCGCTGATGCTGCCGTCCATTCCGGTTGGCGGGTCAGCAGAGATAACCTTTGACGCGGGGTATTCTTCGGATTGGGCAGGTATGCCGCCCGGCGCGGCGCAGGCTGTGCTGTTTCTGGCGGCGCACTTTTACGAGAACCGCCACATGATTGACGCCCATGCGGGATTGCCCGGTGCGGTGGCGGCCTTGATCGAGCCTTATCGGCAGGTCCGGTTGTTCCGGGGGCGCATATGTCCCCCTCCAACTCCGGGTATGTGCTTGCGCTGGCCGTGAGTTGCGCTCTGATGGTTTTTGCTTCTCCGTGGCAGAGCGGTATGTAGCATCTTACTTCGCCTTTTGCTGGGTCTCCCA
>JABSSC010000348.1 GCA_013214635.1 Paracoccaceae bacterium
GTCTTCACCCGGATGAATCTCATAGCAGATATCGACCCCATGCTCTTCGGCATGATCCAGAATAGGGCGCCAACGGTCGGCCAATTCGTCAAAGGCCGTCTCAACAAGACCCGCAGGCCGCTGTGGCCACGGATAAACATAGGGCCACGCCAACGCGCCCGAGAATGTCGCATGCGCGCCGATCCCCATATTGGCTGAAGCGGTGATCGCCATTTTCACCTGATCCACGGCCCAGGCCTGCCGGGCGGCCGGGTTGCCCCGGACCTCTTCGGCAGCAAAACCATCAAAGGCTGTGTCGTACGCTGGGTGCACGGCGACCAACTGCCCCTGCAGATGGGTCGACAGTTCCGTCACCTCCACCCCGTTTTCGGCGGCCTGACCTTTGAACGTGTCGCAATAATCCTTGCTGGCGGCGGCTTGGGCGAGATCAAATAGACGCCCGTCCCAACTGGGCACCTGTACGCCCACATACCCGCAATCAGCCGCCCATTTGGTGATCGCATCCCAAGAGTTGAAAGGAGCTTCGTCGCCCGCAAATTGCGCCAGAAACAGCGCTGGTCCCTTGATGGTTTTCATGTGTCTCCTCCCATTGAGCCCGGGTCTGCCGATGGCACGTTATCTTTCAGATAGATGTCGATGCGGATGTGTTCCTGTGTGGCATTGAACGGGGCATTGTCCGCCGTTGCCCGCAACAGGCGCACGGCAGAGCGAACGAGGTGGCCCGAGTTTTGCGAGATCAACGCGTCAAACGTACCGTCTATCAAGGCTGTGCGGTTTCGCGGCGTCAGTTCATGGGCAATGATGACCAAATCGTCCTTCTTGGCGCCTTCGAGGTAACTGACCAGCCCACCATTGCCCCCGGCTGACGAATAGACACCGCAGATATTGGGGGCGTTTGCGAAGACCTTGGGGAGCATTTGGGCAATCAGATCTGGGTCGTCTTGCCCCTCGATACTGGCGACAACCTCGAGACGGGGAAACTCTTGCCCGATCACGAGGTCAAAGCCCTGCCGCCGTTCCAAATGATCGCGTGCCAAACGGGAGCCCGTGATGACCAGCACCTTTCCCGGTCCTTTGGTAAAGCGCCCCATAAGCCGCGCTGCCGTCCGGCCTGCCGCGACATTGTCGATGCCCACAAAATGCGCACGCGGCGAGCTTGGCAAATCCGATACCAGTGCCACAACTGCGATGCCCTTTTCCGTCGCACGCCGCACGGCATCCCGGATGGAGGGGGTTTCGGGGCCAAAAACCGCCACGCCGTCGGTGTCTGCAGGGTCCAAATTGTCGAGCAGCGTCACAATACCCAGTGGATCAAATGGGGCGACCCGTTGAACACGCAAATGCGTGCGTTCGTGAAACAAACGTTGACCTTGGCGCGCAACTTCGTCCCGCAAGGCCAGCACGAATTCGTTGCTGTTGTCGGGCAAAATGAACAGCAGATTATAGACTCGCCGTCGGGCTAGATTGGCCGCAGCTGTGTCGCGTACATAGCCCAGCGTTTCGATGGCTT
>JABSSC010000035.1 GCA_013214635.1 Paracoccaceae bacterium
GCTTCCCGTTTTTGACCCTTGAAGCCTCTTTGAAGAGTTGAGGTGCCTACTTCTGACGCTGTTGCATTGGCAAGCGCCGGAGCACAGCTTTCAACAGGTGCGGCATCCGACGGGACCTAACTGCGCCCGCCTTTTTCCAAAAGCGCATCAATTTCCGTGCTTGCCGCGCCTGCAGAGAGTGGTTTGAAATCCCCGCCGTCCAGCATCGCGCGTCCTGCATCCAGAATGGCCTGATGCGTCACACGTGCCAAGGCCGATCCCAGCGATATTCGCGCCACGCCGACGGCGGCAAACTGTGCCTGCGTCACGCGGGCAAATCGTCCGGCAGCGAGCGCGTTTACGGGCTTGTCCGTCGCCGCACAAAGTTGCGCGATCTGATCGAGGGTCTCCGGGATTGGAACGTAGAGCCCATCCGCACCAGCCTCATCAAACGCCTTTAAGCGCCGCATGGCTTCGTCAAAGCCATAAGTTCCGGTCAGCATCCCGTCGCCGCGCGCCACGAAAAAGAAATCGCGGGGCAGGGCCCGTGCAGCGGCGGCCCCTGCACGGATGCGCTCGACCGCCAAGTCAAAGTCGTAAGCCTCATCCGAGGGCAGCGCGGTATCCTCTACGCAAATCCCCGCTAGCCCAGCTTCGGCCGAAAGCCGCACTGTCTCGGCCACCGTATCGGGGTCCGCGCCGAACCCATCCTCAAAATCCCCGGACACCGGAACATCCACCGCCGCGACAAGGTCTTGGGCATGGGCAAGCGCTTCGTCCCGACTGACAGTTCCGCCGTCTGGACGGCCCAGCGTGAATGCGTGCGCGGCGGACGAGGTCGCGATCGCCTTCGTCCCCATCGCCGCCAAAAGCTTTGCCGATCCCACATCCCACGCATTGGCAAGGATGAACGGGTCACCGGGAACATGGAGGTCACGGAAGATCTCGCCGGGGTCAGGCATCACAAAGTTCCTTTGCATGGGACAGGATTTCTTTCAGCGCAGCCTCCCAGGCCGCATCATCAACAGTCATCGCAACACGGATATGGCCCGCCGCCGCGGTGCCAAAGCTTTCGCCCGGCATCACCGCGATCCGCCGCCGCTCCAGCAGGTCTTCGGCGAATGCCGCACCGCTTTGTCCCGTCGCGCGCACATCCAGCATCATGTACATCGCCCCTTGGGAGGCGACGGGGCGGATCAGGGCCTGATCTGCCAGACCCTGCAACGCAATTTCGCGTCGTCGGCGAAAGGGGGCCGCGATCTTGTCCTCGAACGCGGGTCCAAGCTCTAGTGCTGCGAGCGCGGCGTCCTGAATGAACCCCGGCACGCCATAGGTCGTGCCATGGGCCAGCTCGATCAGCCCGTCTATCACCTCAGGTGGCCCAATCACCCAGCCCAGCCGCGAGCCCGTCATCGCGTGGGTCTTGGACATCGACCCGATGACGAGCGTGCGTTCTTCCATGCCGGGCAGGGCGCGCGGGGACAGATGCGCCCCCTCCCAAACTTGTCCGTCATAGACCTCATCCGAGATCAGCCAGAGGTCGGCTTCTCGACAGGCGTCAGCGATCCCGCTCAGAACACCAAGGGAATAAACCGCGCCCGTCGGATTGTTGGGTGTATTGATCAACAGCGACGCCGCCCCCTCAGCCCGGGCACGGATGTCATCGCGCTGCGGGGCAAACCCTGCCTCAGATCGCGTCGGCACGGTACGAAGCGCCGCGCCCGTTGCCCGGATCGTGCCGGGGTAAGTGGTGTAGAAGGGGTCGCACATCAAAGCCACGTCGCCCGGATCACAGACCGCCATATGCGCCGCGAATAGGGCCGCTTGCCCACCAGCGGTCACGGTCACGTTTTCCGGCCCGGTTGGCACGCCGGTGCGCGCCTCAAACCTGCGCGCAATCGCGGCGCGCCATCCCGCCATCACCGACGTGCGCGGCCTCGGCCTCTATTTCGGCGCCGAG
>JABSSC010000036.1 GCA_013214635.1 Paracoccaceae bacterium
GCAAACGACCTTCCCGGTGGCGTGATGGAACGCGTCTTGGCGGATCGGCTCGGTCTGACCCCTGGCGATCCCTTCCGCCTTGGCACCCAAGATTTTGTCTTCTCGGCCTACCTCGATCGATACCCTGACAACGCGAGCGGAGGCTTCGGCCTCGGTCCGCGCAGCATTGTGCGCACCGCCGACCTCGCCAATTCAGGCCTGATCGTCGAAGGCACGCTGTTCGACACGAATTACCGGATCGATCTACCACCCGAAACCAACCTCGACGCTTTGGAGGCAGAGGCAAAAACCACCTTCGAAAGCACCGGCATGCGCTGGCGCGACGCCCGAGAGGGGGCCGGAGGAACGGCCACGTTCATCGACCGGTTAGGCGCCTTCCTCGTCCTCGTGGGCCTTTCCGGCCTTGCCGTTGGCGGTGTCGGCGTCAGCGCGGCAGTTCGCGCCTATCTCGCTGGAAAGACTGGCGTGATCGCCACCCTTAAAACGCTCGGCGCAACCCGCCGCACGATCTTCCTAACCTACTTCCTCCAAGTCGGTGCCTTGACCCTACTAGGTGTCACCCTTGGCCTCATCCTTGGCGCTGGCATCCCCCTCGCGCTCGCGCCCCTGATCGAAGCACAACTGCCACTCCCCTCCGACTTCCGCATCTATCCCGCGCCCCTGTTTGAAGCTGCCGTCTACGGCCTCCTCGCCGCGCTGATCTTCACCCTCTGGCCCCTTGCGCGAACCGATGACATCAAAGCTGCCACTTTGTTCCGCGATGCCTTTGCCAGCGGAAGCACCTTGCCACGCTGGCCCTTCCTCGTTGCCACGCTCCTGCTCATTGCCGCCTTACTCGGCGCCGCGATCCTTTTTTCAGGAACAGCCTTCCTCACTCTCTGGACCGCGGGCGGCATCATGGGCGCGCTTCTGATCCTCATCCTCGCCAGCGTCCTGATCCGCTGGATTGCCCGCAGGATGCGCCGCCCCACACGAGGTCGCGCCGCGCTCCGCCTCGCGTTTGGGGCCATCGGCGCACGCGGCGGCGAAGCAACATCTGTCGTCCTCTCTCTTGGTCTCGGCCTCTCTGTCCTTGCTGCCATCGGACAAATCGACGGCAACCTACGTGCGGCCTTTTCCGATGAACTCCCTGCGGTCGCTCCCAGCTACTTCTTTGTGGACATCCAACCTGACCAGATTGACGGCTTCAAAGAGCGCCTTGCAGATGATCCGCAAGTGAGCCAAGTGGACGCCGCCCCGATGCTGCGCGGCATCATCACCCGCATCAACGGCGAGGACGCCGTTGCCGCGACAGACAACCATTGGGTTGTGCAAGGTGACCGTGGCGTGACCTATGACGACGCCATGCCCGAAGGCACCCGCCTGACCGCAGGCGAATGGTGGCCAGAAGACTATTCCGGCCCGCCGCTGATTAGTTTCTCCGCCGAAGAGGCGGCCGAGATGGGCCTTGAGATCGGCGATGAAATGACGGTCAACATCCTCGGTCGTGACATCACGGGCACCATCGCCAGCTTCCGAGAGGTGACATGGGGCGACGCAGGCATCGGCTTCGTGCTGTCCGTCAACAAAGCCGCTCTTGCAGGGGCTCCCCATAGCTGGATCAGCACCGTCTACGCCGAGGAAGAGGCCGAGGCCCAAATCCTACGCGACCTCGCCACCGCCTACCCCAACATCACCGCGATCCGTATCCGCGATGCTGTGGACCAAGTCAGCAGCCTCGTCGAAAGCATCGCCGCTGCCACCCGCTACGGCGCGCTCGCCACGCTTCTAACCGGCTTTCTGGTCCTCATCGGCGCTGCCGCCGCTGGCGAACGTGCCCGTACGTTTGAAGCCGCAGTGCTCAAAACCATCGGCGCACCGCGCAGCCAGATCATCCGCAGCTTTGCCCTGCGGTCGATCATCCTTG
>JABSSC010000037.1 GCA_013214635.1 Paracoccaceae bacterium
CCAAAGGTCGGTTGGACACCGATGAACACTTTGCCAAGCTGCGCACCAAGGACGAAGACACCTTGTCCGTCTGACTGAATGCGACCAGGAGCGGCGCCCCAGACCTCTTCGATATCGGAAAGCCATGGCGTATTACGAACGATATCCTCGGCCACAACATGGGCAGCGACGTTTGCCTCTTGTCCGTATTTTTTGGCATTGCCACCAAGCACCTGGGCGCGAAGATCATCGACGGTCGCCGGTACTTCCAGTTCGTAGCCGTCCCGCTTCATCTGGATCAGAGTGTTGTGAAGCGATTCAAAGACGCTGAGATAGGCGGCCGTACCAACAGCACCCGCGTTTGGTGGGAAGCCATAGAGGACGATGCCAACTGTCTTTTTCGCGTTTTCCTTGCGGCGCAGAACAGCCAACTTCTTGGCGCGTGCCGTCAGAGCGGCGATCCTTTCCGGACACGGCGCCATAGTCTTTAGAGTGCCTGCTGCCGCGCAGTTCTCAGCACAGCCAGAACAGCCACTTTCGCCGTGACGACCGGCAAACACCGTTGGATTGGTTGCGCCGTCGATCTCTGGCAAAGCGACAAGCATCGTCGTTTCGACTGGGCCAAGACCCTGACCGCTCTTTGCCCATTGATCGAGCGTCTGGAACTCAAGCGGTTGAGCCGCGATGTAGGGCACGTTCAGCTTTTGAAGCAGGGCCACCGCCGCATCGCTGTCGTTATAGGCCGGGCCACCGATCAGAGAGAAACCGGTGAGCGACACCATCGCATCGATGTTGCCCGCAAGGTAGGTTTCGATCGCAGGCGTCCCATCCAAACCGCCAGCAAAGGCTGGAATGACGCGGATATTCGCGGCTTCGAACGACCGGATCACAGCGTCATAGTGTGCCGCGTCAGACGCAAGGATGTAGGACCGCAACATCAGCAAACCGACCGTGGCGACCGGTGCGGCTGGAGACGGCAGTTCCGCCAGTTCGGTTGTGATGTGGTGATCCGGAAGGTCTGGATGATATAAACCCACCTCAGGATAATCGATTGGCAGTGGCGCTGCGATGTCGCCCCAGCCATCCCGCTGCGCATACCGTCCAACTAGGTAACGGATCATTCCCTCAACGTTGTCATCCGACCCACCGAGCCAATATTGCATCGAGAGGAACCACGCACGGACGTCCTGCGCTTTGCCAGGGATTAGCTTCAAAATCTTGGGCAAACGGCGCAGTGTCTTGAGTTGCTTCGCACCCGAACCAGCGCCCGGTTTCGATTTGCCGCGCAGTTTCTTGAGCAGCGACATCACACCGCTGGACGGCTTCGACATGTCCAGATCGCCGAGTTTTGTCAGCTTCACAATATCGGTGTCTGCAATCATGCCAACCAAGGCATCGCAATCATCGCGGCGCGCCAGCAAATCGGCATGGATGGCCTGCACATGCTCCTCAAGGAACAGCATGTTGGCGATGATAATATCGCCGGTTGCCACGGCCTCTTTCGTCGCCGCCAAAGCCTGTGGGTTTTTACCCCATTCGGCAGCGGCATGAACGCTGACGGTGAGACCGGGGAAATCCTGCGCAAGACTATCCGCAACACGCGCAGCCGGACCGGCGGCGTGCTGATCGAGCGTGACAATCACGACCCGATAGGGGGGATATGTCATCTCATCGCGCAAAGTGTGCTTTGGCCTCGTAAAGTGTGTCGATGGAAATTTCGGATAGCCCTCGCTCAGCGGCGAAACTTTCGGTGTTGCGGCGCGCTTTGCCGCGGACGAAGAACGGGATTTTCTTCAGCTCGCGTTCGGCGTCTTTGAGCCAGACAACGTTGTCAGAGCTCGCGACTGCTTCTTCGATTTCGGTCTCTGAACGTTCAACGGCCTTGCCGCCGTGGTGGCTGGCGCCTGCGTCATCGTGGAATTCAAAATCTTCGCGGAACATTGTCAGGAGGTGTTCTTCCAGGCCCATCACGAGCGGATGAACCAGCGTATCGAAAATCACATTCGCACCCTCAAACCCGACCTGCGGAGAATAGCGCGCGGGGAAGTCTTGGACGTGCACGGGGGCCGAAATGACCGCGCAGGGAATGCCAAGGCGCTTGCCGATGTGACGTTCCATCTGCGTGCCAAGGATCATTTCCGGCGCGAGCGCTTCGATGGTTTGTTCGACCTCGAGGTAGTCTTCGGTTATTAGTGCCTCGACACCGTATTCCTTTGCCAAGGCACGAATGTTGCGGGCCTGTTCGCGGTTGAAACAGCCGATGCCGACAACCTCAAACCCCATTTCATCACGCGCGATGCGAGCGTGGGCAGCAACATGCGTTCCGTCGCCAAAGATGAAGACGCGTTTGCCGGTCAGGTAGGTGCTATCGACCGATTTGGACCACCATGGCAGGCGTAAGCGGCTTTCGTCTGGGGTAATGTCGCGGCCAGTGATCTGAGCGACTTCAGCGAGGAAATCGCGTGTCGCGCCAACACCGATGGGCACGGTTTTCGTATACGGCTGATCATGCGTCCGTTCGAGCCAACGCGCGGCGGCTTCGCCCGTTTCAGGGTAAAGAAGCACGTTGAAATGCGCAGCAGGAATGCGGGCGATGGCGGAAGGCGTGGCATTCAATGGCGCGACAACATTCACGTCGATCCCACAATCAGAGAGAAGGCCAGTTAGTTCTTCGACATCGTCGCGATGGCGGAAGCCCAGCGCGGTTGGTCCGAGGATATTACAGGTGATGCGTTCCGTTTTGTTTTGAGAGACGGAGAGCGATTTCACGATCTGATAGAAGGTCTCATCCGCACCGAAGTTTTCCTTGCGGCTATAGCTC
>JABSSC010000038.1:0-48339 GCA_013214635.1 Paracoccaceae bacterium
GGTTGGAAATTGCGGTCCGAAATTGTTCTGATCCTTCGCCTGTCCATTCGCCGTGCCGATCACGGCGCGTCAATTTGCGAACTCTATTAATCGAGTTCTGTGCGCGCGTCTTGTCTTTTTCCTTCTGGCAAACCCTAAAACGCATGCTTCGGTTGGAGAGGAAACGACCGATCCAAAGCCGCGATTTGGCCGACAGCCATGATCAAGAGCCGTTCGCGAGTTTCTCGAGATAGGCCAGGACATCGCGCGCAGCGGTTTCGTTTTGAACACGATATGCCATGGTACTGCGTGCTCCGTCATCGCCCAGAGATGCACGCACGTGACCAATGGGATCTTGCACAAAGCTTACCAAAGCCTCCGCGTCCCAAACAGCACCGGTCGCGGCAAGTGCCTTGAGCGCGCTGGAGTATCGAAATCCCTCCTGCGCCCCAACCGGCCGACCAACGACAGCAAAAAGATTTGGCCCATTTCGCGCCGCCCTACCCGCTAGAAGTTCACCCGCAGGTGTCCGAACCACGTGGCAGGCTTCGCAGCGTGCAAATACCACCTCCCCGGCATCGGCGTTACCGGATGCGGAGGCTGGCAGCGCGAAGAAAGCCAGCACGCCAACCAGTGTGAACCAAGTCTTTCTCATGCGCATGCTCCTTGGTCTGTTGCCCGTCTCTACTGAGCGGGCAAACCAACGACTGTGTATGGGGTCGACGCGTCGATTTCTATGCGACGTGACGCGCCAATGCGCAGTGGCTCCAAAGCGCACTGAGAGCCTCAACCAAATGCTCGATATCCGCGTCGCTGTGCAGTGGGGATGGAGTGATCCGAAGCCGTTCTGTGCCCTTGGGAACGGTGGGATAATTGATGGGCTGAACGTAGATGTCCCAATCTTCCATCAGCATGTCAGAGATCATGCGGCACTTCACTGGGTCCTTAACCATGATCGGTATGATGTGGCTCGGGTTATCCAAATGGGGGATACCGGCCTCGTCTAGCATGGCTCTGAGGCGGGCAACCTGCCGACGCTGGCGGGCGCGCTCCATCTGAGAAACCTTGAGATGTGCGATCGAGGTTTGCGCGGCTGCGGCAACTGAGGGCGGTAGTGCAGTGGTAAAAATAAAACCGCTGGCAAAGGACCGAATGAAGTCGCACAGCGCCTCAGAGCCCGTAATGTAGCCACCAAAACAGCCAAACGCCTTGCCCAGCGTGCCCTCAATCAGCGTGATCCTGTCGGCCAGACCAAGCTCTTCTGACACGCCCCCGCCGCGTGGACCATAAAGCCCAACCGCGTGGACTTCATCGAGATAGGTCATCGCACTGTGTTTCTCGGCCACCTCCACGATGTCCGCGATCGGCGCGATATCCCCGTCCATGGAATAGACGCTTTCAAAGGCCACGATCTTGGGGCGATCGGGGGCAATCTCCGAAAGTTTCCGGTCGAGGTCGGCGGCATCGTTGTGGTTCCAGATCACCTTGTCCGCCCGGCTGTGGCGAATACCTTCGATCATGCTGGCATGGTTCAGCGCGTCCGAAAGGATAACAGCACCGGGAAGGCGACTCCCGAGCGTCGAAAGCGCAGCCCAATTCGACACGTACCCAGACGAGAACAGCAACGCCGCATCCTTACCGTGGAGGTCCGCCAATTCCTGCTCGAGCAGCAAGTGATGGTGGTTGGTGCCTGAAATGTTCCGTGTGCCGCCTGCACCGGTGCCGCAGGCCGCTGCTGTGTCCACCATTGCGCGCACGACGTCCGGGTGATGGCCCATCCCAAGATAGTCATTTGAACACCAAACGGTGATCTCCCGCTTGCCATCGGGTCCGTGGTTGTCCGCACGGGGATGATGGCCACACTTACGCTCCAGTTCGGCAAATATGCGATAGTTGCCTTCTTCTTTCAGTTGGTTCAGCTGGGCATTGAACGCGGCGTCAAAGTCCATGTGTGTCCTCGCTAAGCATTGCTTGTTCGTTGTTCTTGGGCGCGGGGATCATCCAGCGCCACAGTTTCTCATCCGGCAGTGGCAGAACCATCAACCAGTGTTCCAAAAGGGCCAGCGCCGAAAGCGCAGCCAATAGCGCAAACCCGACCGTCGCCCCCGGCGTCGTTGCCGCGTATATCCGCTCCAGCCAGCACGCGACCGCAAACGACAACAACGTCACCGAGACCGGAAACATCATGCTGATCGGAGCAATCCGAAAATGGCTGGGCAAATGGGTAAGTGTGGTAGGCAAAAATTCGACGTTGATCTTGGGCACACCCAGAAACAGGTTCAGCTTGGCCGAAATCCGGGCAAAGAAAAGCACCGCGAATGTCCAGAACCCAAAGGGATTTGCTGCGTCATATGCACCGAATGCCATCAGACCCAAAACTGCCAACAACAGCATCTCGTGATACGCAATCGTGCCCCAGGCGCGCACAAACCGTTCCCATCCCGCGACGCCCGGTGGACATGGGTAGGGGTTGGGCCCAGTGATGACGCCTGCGAGAAAAGCCAGCTCGATCCATCCCCAGATGAGCAGCGCAGCCCCGAACGCCAAATATGCGCCCCAGACAGACGTTAGCGACAGGCTCGCCACAAACGCCCAGACCCCTGCGACCAGAAACGGCACGCCAAGCACGACTGAAAAGGTGTGGGCGCTCGGACCGTCATGATCTGAACGCCTGACAACCCAAAGGATCGCCCCGGTGGAAAACCACCAGGTGAAAAGCGCGACCAACGCGGCGATCCATGGGTTGGCGAACACGTGCAGAGGTCTCCTTAATACGCGGGCTCAAGACGGGTGTCTTCGGGCACCTCATTGGGCACCGACGGAATGGTGTAGAGCGACAGGAACGCCAGCCCCGCGCGCGTCCCGGCCGAGGCTTTGCCGAAGAAACCCGAAACGCCGCCGCGTTTCTTGGCGGCATCCATGTCGGCGGACGCCTTTTGCAAGCGCTTCAACGTCGGCATCCAGCGCGGGTGTTCAATGTCGAGCGTCAGGGGGAAGACCTGTTTGGAGATCTCCGAGGTCTTGCGGAACACTTCCTGCCCGTACCAGTCGGTATCGACCCCAAGCGCCTCGTGGAACGCAGGCCGCTGATGATCTCGGACATACATCGTGCCGTAGACGGCTGTGAGGAAGAACTTGATCCAATAGACGTTCATACCGCTCGTCAGTTTCGGATCGGTCTTCATTAGCAGAGCGAAGGCTTCGCCATGGCTGAACTCGTCATTGCACCACTCTTTGAACCACTTGAAGATCGGGTGAAAGCGCAACTCGGGATTGGCTTCGAGATGGCGGTAGATGGTGATGTACCGCGCATAGCCGATCTTTTCGCTAAGATAGGTGGCATAGTAGATAAACTTGGGCCGGAAATACGTGTATTTCTTGGCCTGCGTCAGGAAGCCAAGATTCACGCGCAGACCTGCTTCGCGCAGCGCGTCGTTGATGAACCCGGCATGCCGCGCTTCGTCCCGCGCCATGAGCTGAAAGAGCTGCGTGATGTCTTTGTTATTGCCGCGCCGCTTCATCTCTTTGTAAAGAACGCAGCCTGAAAACTCGGCTGTGCAGCTTGAGATCAGGAAATCGATGAATTCCTTCTTGAGCTCCGGCTCCATGCCATCCCAGTCGATGTGATCCCAGTCTTCGTTTTTCTTGAANTGACCTTTGTTGGGGTCCGCGACCATTTGGGCGATCAGCTTGTCCCAATCCTCGCGCACGCCCGAGACGTCGATTGCATCAAGCTCGTCAAAGTCGGTGGTGTAAAACCGAGGCGTCAGAAGCGTGTTTTCCATCGCTTTAGCTGTCGCCATGTCGTCATTGTAGAGCGCGTCCTGAGCCGCGGCGATGGCCAGACCCTCTTCGACGCTCGTCGCATCGGCGGTATGTTTTTCGAGGTTTTGGACGTTCATAGCGTTGCCTCCTCACTGAAGGAAAATTCGCAGAGTTCCATGAATTCCAGATCGCCCGTGAGCCGCGTCCACCAGCGCTCGAGCGTGGAGGCGCGTGCAATCCGCGCCTCGCGCTTTTCGATGACGACCTCGCCATAGGGGGCCATAACGGGCGGGCCTTTGACGGTTACTTCATCACCGGGATGCACCACCGCGCCGTTGTCAAAGCGGACATGGGCGTGAAGGCTTTCAAATTTGTGCGACACCTCGACGGTGCAGGGGGCGTATTCATATTCCTTGGTGAGTAATCCCATTTTTTTGGTTCCCTTTTTTGTTTATTGCGCCAGGACGGCTTGCCAGACTTTCAAATTGCCTGGTCCGAACGATGCGAGTTCCGCCGACCAGCCAGAGGCCGGGTCGCTCAACTGCAGGCGTCCGTTTTCGTATTGCGTAATGGTCACGGCCGGGTTGCCTTCGACGCTGGCCAGAAAGCGCGCACGCTCAAGCCCGTCGATCACGACAGAGACAAATCCACCGTTGCTGGTGTTGAGCAGCATGCGGTTTTGGTCGGTGTCGAAGACCGTCACGGCATTGCCATCGCCGGTGAGGACCAGTGAGCGTTCAAAGACAACCGGTGCAGCTTCGGGCGTGCCCGTCAACGGTTGATCGGTGAACACCGCATAGCTCACATAGGCCAGCGTCAGCAGCGCGAGTGAGAACATCGCGTAGACCATGCGACGGTTGATGACCTCGCGCCGGTAGGCTGGTTCGCGAGGGCCCTCGGCAGAGTAGTAGAGATTTGTTTGATCGCTCGGCATGTTGGGCCTCCTATTCTGCGGCGACGGCGCCGCTTGGCACCTGCTGCGAGATCGTGGGCTGGCTGACGCGAGTCTCGGCTGCTTCGGCTAGAATCTCTGCGACCCTCTGCGCCTCGGGGATGCAACGCAGTGCAGGTTCTGGCTGTTTCATGCGCCATGGTCGGACGTGCGGCCACAAAACGAGGTAGCTGAGTTTTGCCGCCCCTTCGGTGCTAAGTGCGATGGTGCCGGTCCCGCTTTTGCGAAGATCCAGATCAGCGCGTGTGATGCGGTTGAATGGCAGGTTGAGCGTTACGGTCAGCGCCGCACCGATGCGCATCGCCACCCGCGCCGTGGTGATCGTGTAGACCGTCGTGCGTGCCAAGATCCAAGCGATCCCAAGAATGACGCTGCCTACCAACAGGCCCGACACCAAAAACGGGACGGCAAAAGGTAACGCGGTGGTAAATCCGACGTCTGCTGTCGATGCGCCAACGCGCCATACCGCGAGTAGCACGAAGTAACCAACAACCCAGCTTAGCATCATGGACTCGCGCGCCAGCGCCCAAACTTGAGGGCGCCCTTGCCACAGGATCGTTTCGCCCGCTGGCGGCTTTTCGGGTAAGCCGCGGACGGGTTCATAGTGAAATTCGTTCTCGTCGGGCATGGCAGCGCCCCTTTGTTCCCTGGTTATGCACCGGGGCCAGCCGGACTGGCCCCGGCCGGTTGTTTACGAGTAAAGCGTTCCGCCGGCGTACCAGCCGCAGATCTTTTCCTCTTCCAACTTTGTGATCTGTCCCGGCGTCGCGATCTGCGGGGTTCCCGCGAAGTGACAGCGATTCAGGGACCGAACCATGACCCATTTGGGCTTAA
The DNA here is from genome assembly GCA_013214635.1 of Paracoccaceae bacterium. GTDB lineage: Bacteria > Pseudomonadota > Alphaproteobacteria > Rhodobacterales > Rhodobacteraceae > JABSSC01. The sequence continues at coordinate 5,531 of JABSSC010000038.1, forward strand.
TCCGAGCCATCGTAATCGGGACGAGGCGCGTGCCTTGGCCGTATTCCTCTTCCAGTTCGTATTCGAGATACCGAACCTCATGCTCGGCCGGGTCGACCCACATATCGGTCACTGTTCCCACAACCTGATCATCCCGGCTCAGAACAGGGAGACCACGTGGATCACGCCCCGCGGACACGAAGAAGTCTTCGAGCCCAGCCATCGGAACGATCTTCGGGTGTCCGTGGCCATCAAGCTCAGGCACATCGTGGCGGGGTGCCCAGGACGCCGGACCGACACCATCGACCATTGGATCCCCAGTTGGCATGAAGGGATTCCCGGACGCTCCGGGAATATGCTCAAGCGCCAGGTCATCGCGATCCCCGCGTGCGCCTGACGGGACGGTCAATTCACCCTGACCATTTGGCAAAGTAAATGTCTTGTCCTTGGGCAAAGGGAACGGACCCTGATTTGCCGACGGATCGCCGTTCTCGTCTTCGAGGGGATAACCCTCCCGCATGTTCTCGGTCTGCAGGTAGAAGATCAGACCTGCAAAAAAGAGCCAGAACAGCCAGATGCTGACGCTTGCCAGATCTACGTTTCCAAAAAAGGTGACACCGACCATGTTGAGTACCTCCGCCGGTTAAGTTGGGAATTCGGCAAGTCCGATCTTGCCGGTTTCCGTTGGGTTGGTTTGAGACGATCGGAACGGCAGTCGTACAAGCGGGCCAAGAACGACGAGTGTTCCGAAGAGAAGAGCGATTTCAATGTGATAGACGATCGAATACCCGGTCGCCGGGGTCATGAGCACCGAGCCGAGGGAACCGGCCTCGGCAAGGGAATTCACCAGATCACGCAGGCCGCCGCCCAGCGCGATGGCCAGACCCGCGGCGGTGGCTTGCGCCGCACCCCAGGCGCCCAGAGCAAGACCGCGCCCGGCCCGTTGCCCCATGTTTTGCGTCATGGCACCGGTGAGCGTCGCAACGGCAAAGAGCCCACCGCCAAGCCCGATGCCGGTCGCCCCGGCAAAGAACAATCCTGGCGATCCCATGGGATGCGAAAAGATCACGGCAGAGAAAGCAACGATGCCGACCAGAATCCCGCGCGACGCCATGCGATAAGGGTTGAGCCCCTTGTGCAACCACCGCGCCGCGATCGCAAAACCGAAGAGTGCGCCGGCGGCCCATGTCGCGGTCAGAAGCGTCGTGGCCGACACGGACAGTCCAATGATCTCACCGCCATATGGCTCTAGCAGTACATCCTGCATGTTGAACGCCATCGTGCCAAGGAAGACGACCATCAAAAGCCGTCCAGCGTCTCCACCCGCGGTGTAGTCGGACCAAGCGTCCTGAAAACTTGGGCGCTCGGCCGTGCGCTCGGCCTTGGTCATCGGCTTCACCCGCTCTTGCCGCCAGAGCGCCACGAGGTTCAGAAGAAGCGTCACAACGGCTGCGCCTTGAACCACTTGGACAAGACGCAACGCGCTAAAATCCCGCAACAGCCATCCAACGACAATGGCAGAAAGACCCATTCCGACCAGGAACATCACATAGAGCAAGGCGACCACCCTGGGCCGCGTCTCTTCAGTGGCGCGATCCGCTGCCAGCGCCAGCCCTGCGGTTTGCGTCATATGCATGCCAAGGCCGGTCATCAGGAAGGCAACGGCTGCTAACGCCTCTCCCGCCCATGCCGGGCCCAGCGTCTGGTCACCCGACAAAACGATCAGCGCAAAGGGCATCACCGCGAGACCACCGAACTGCCAGAGCGAGCCGAACCAAAGATAGGGGATGCGTTTCCACCCGATGGACGACCGATAGGTGTCGGACTTAAAGCCCAAAAGCGCACGGAACGGCGCAATAAGAACCGGTAGGGCAATCATCGCCGCCACGACGAATGCAGGAACCGACAGCTCCACAATCATGACCCGATTGAGTGTGCCCAAGAGCATCACAGCGGCCATTCCGACAGAGACTTGGAAGAGCGACAACCGAAGCAGCTGACCCAAAGGCAAGTCTTCCGAAGCCGCGTCCGAGAAGGGAAGCAGCCGGGTCGAGGCCTGTTTGATCATGCCGCGAGTCAGGATCATCGCCGCACCTCGAGACATTGCGAGATGTAGAACCCGTTACTGATCCTCCGCCCACGGACAAGGCCACCCGTCAGATGCTTTTCCAACTGCTTGGGCGATTGTGGGACCATCGTGGGCGAGCGATCGCTACGAGGAAAGACCTGGCCCAACCCCCAGAACGCCATCAAAAACGGTGTGCGAGGGGCGACCGTGAACACGATGGAGCGCGAGGTGCGCAGTTTGAGCGTCGACAGCGCGGATCCGAGATCCGGCGTCTTATAGTAAATCAGGCTGTCCATCGCGACGATGTGGTCGAAGACGCCCCAAGAGGGGTCCAGCATATCGCCTGCTACATAGCTGATGTTGGAGTCGGCATGCCGTTCCCGCGCAATCTCAATCAGACTGGGTGAGATATCGACCGCCAGAACATCTGCACCGCGCTTTGCCAGTTCTGCACTCAGCTGACCGACACCACATCCAGCGTCCAGAATACGTCGTCCTTTGAGGTCTTCGGGCAAGCGACCAAGGATTTCGTCGCGCATCGCATCCCGGCCGGCGCGCACCGTTTGGCGGATCCGGCTGACGTCTTCGTCAGAGGTCAGGCGCGCCCAAACCTTGGTGGCGCTCTTGTCGAAATACTGCTCAACGCGATCCCGCGTGGCCGCATATGAGGCCTGAACGCCAAGACCGGGCTCAAGGCCCGGCGGGTTCTGTTCTGGGATCGGTTGGTCGCTCATCAATCGAATCCAAGCAGTTCAAAGATTTCACGGTCAGGCAGGGGCGCGGGGGCCAAAGGCTCGGTTCCATTCCAGAGCGTTTCAGCCAGTTTGACGTATTCCTTGCGCGCCAGAACGATGTCCTCGTCATCTGGCATCTCAAAGAGTGTCTTTTTCTTCAGGCGGGACCGACGGATGGCGTCGATATCGGGCATATGCGCGATCCGCCGGAACCCGACGGTGTCGCAATAGCGATCAACCTCATCCGTGTCGCGCGACCGATTGGCCACACACCCGGCAAGACGCACATTATAATTCTTGGACTTGGCCTGAACCGCCGCGATGATCCGGTTCATGGCATAGATCGAGTCAAAATCGTTTGCCGTGACGATCACCGCCCGGTCTGCGTGCTGAAGCGGGGCCGCAAACCCACCGCAGACCACGTCACCCAGCACGTCAAAGATCACGACATCGGTGTCTTCCAGCATGTGATGCTGCTTTAGCAGTTTAACGGTCTGACCGACGACATACCCGCCGCAGCCCGTCCCTGCTGGGGGTCCACCCGCCTCAACACACTGGACCCCATTAAAGCCTTCGGTCACGAAATCCTCAGGCCTGAGTTCTTCGGCGTGAAAATCAACGTCTTTCAAGATGTCGATGACGGTGGGTTGAAGATGACCCGTCAACGTAAATGTCGAGTCGTGCTTGGGATCGCACCCGATCTGCAGAACGCGCTTTCCAAGCGTCGAAAATGCAACTGACAGGTTAGAACTGGTGGTCGATTTTCCGATCCCGCCTTTGCCATAGACCGAAAACACCTTGGCCCCTTCGATCTTCATCGAAGCGTCCTGGTGAACTTGCACCGAGCCTTCGCCGTCTTGCCCTTTCAAAACGGGCGGCGACACAAGCCCGCGTTCCTTCAGGCCGGCTTGCTCACGCGCATTTGCGCGTGCGGCGGGGGGATTTTTAGCGTCTAATGGGCTCATGCGTCCCTCCCTTCATTGGTCCCGAAATACTTCGGGGTTCTGGGGGCAGCGCCCCCAGCGGGTCGCGCCGCAGGCGCGAAACTGATGTTCGAGATCCGGGTCATTCGGCGGCGACCCCCTCAACCCGATCCTCAAGCTCGTCCGCCGCATCCTGAAGTGCGGCGAGCGTGTCGTCGTCGGGGGTCCAATAGTTGCGATCGTGCGCCTCAAGCAGACGGTTCGCCATCCGGCTTGACGCCTGCGGGTTCAACTCGGCCAGCCGTTTGCGCATCTCGTCATCGAGAACAAAGGTCTCGGAAATGCGCTGATAGACCCAAGGCTCAACCGATCCGGTTGTGGCCGACCAGCCCATCGTGTTGGTGACCTGCGCCTCGATCTGCCGCACGCCCTCATGCCCGTGGTTCAGCATGCCCTCGAACCATTTGGGGTTGAGACTGCGCGTACGTGTCTCAAGAGCCACCTGATCTTTCAGGGTCCGCACCTTGGCCGAGCCACGCGTCTGGTCGCCGATATAAATCGCCGCCTCTTCCCCGCGCGCGCGTTTCACGGCGCGAGAGATGCCACCGAGCGTATCGAAATAATGATCCACTGTGGTGACACCCAATTCGACCGATTCAAGGTTCTGGTAGGCAACCTCGACATCCTTAAGTGTCTTCTGAAGAAGCGCTGGGTTTGCCGACGCCTTACCGTTCATCCCATAGGCAAAGGACTTCCGGTTCTCATAGGCATCCGCCAGTTCGTCTTCGTCACCAAAGGCCGAGGAATCGACCAGCGCATTGACGTTCGAGCCATAAGCGCCCTCAGCGTTGGAAAACACGCGCAACGCCGCGGTCTCCATATCCACGCCCATTTCTTCCGCATAAGCCAGTGCGTGCGCGCGAACGAAGTTCTGGTCCAACGCTTCATCTGCCGTTGCGCATTTGTAGGCGGCTTCGGCCAGCATCCGTGTCTGCAAGGGCAGGAGGTCTCGGAAGATTCCTGAAAGCGTCATCACCACGTCGATCCGCGGGCGCCCAAGCTCTTCTAATGGCACCAAATCGGCCCCACAAAGACGCCCGTAATGGTCAAATCGTGGCGTCGCGCCCATCAGTGCAAGCGCCTGACCAATTGGTCCGCCGTCTGTCTTGATATTGTCCGACCCCCACAGCACCAGCGCAACCGTCCGCGGCAGGGCGTCATGCGTCTCAAGCAGAACCTGCGCTTGTTTCGCGCCGTCCTGCAGCGCAAACGCAGTCGGCATGCGGAATGGATCAAAGGCGTGAATGTTTCGGCCCGTCGGCAGAATCTCTGGCGACCGGATCAAATCACCACCCGGAACCGGCGGCACAAAGTGACCGCCCAAGGCGCGCATCAGCGCCGGAAGTTCATCGTTCTGCGACAAGAGCGCGTCGATGCGCGCCCACTCGTCCGCGTCCAAAGACATGTGGCTCAGATGCTCGGCGCGTTCCTCGGCCCCCATGGACCGACCGACAACATGCAGCCCGTCCGGGATCAGCGCGTCTTCGGTTTCAAGCAGCTTCAGCCAAAGCTGGTCCGGGTCCGCCCCATCCATATCCACGCCACTCGCCTGATCCGCGATCAGCGTTGCGAGGTCAGACCGCTCTGCCGCATTCGGATCCAACGCGCGCCAGCGTGTCAGGCTGTCTTTGAGTTCCGCCAACCCTTTGTAGAGGCCAGATGACGCCAGCGGCGGCGTTAGATGCGTGACCGTGATCGCGTTCGCACGCCTCTTGGCGAGCGTCGCCTCGGACGGGTTGTTGGCGGCATAGAGATACACGTTCGGCATCTCGCCAATCAGCCGATCCGGCCAGTCCTTGCCGTTCAGACCGGTTTGCTTTCCCGGCATAAACTCAAGGGCGCCATGCATCCCAAAATGCAAAAGCACGTCGGCCTCAAAGCTGTTCCGCAGCCAGGCGTAGAACTGCGTGAACGCATGCGTTGGCGCGAACCCCTTCTCGAAAAGGAGACGCATGGGATCGCCCTCGTACCCAAAGGCAGGCTGCACGCCGACAAAGACGTTGCCGAATTGGTGACCCAAAACGAAGACGCCGGTGCCATCCGACTGCACCCGCCCCGGTGCCGGGCCCCAGGCGGCTTCGATCTCGTCGAGATGGGGGGTGGACTGGACGATCTTGTCAGCGGGAACATGTGCGGCGACATTGGCTTGCTGTCCAAACTGCGCGGCATTGCCGTTCAGAACCGCGTCCTTTAGCGCAGCGACCGTCTCAGGCGGCTCAAGGTCATAACCCTGTGCTTTCATCGCATGGAGCGTGTTGAACAGGCTTTCAAACACCGAAAGGTAGGCCGCCGTACCCACCGCACCCGCATTTGGCGGAAATCCGAACAGAACAATCCCGACCTTGGTTTCTGCTGGCGTCGCGTGTCTGAGTTTCGCAAGCCTGAGCGTCTTTTCAGCCAGCGCATCCACACGCTCTAAACAAGGTGCCATGGCGCGGTGATCGGCGCTCTCATGGCGGCCCGCAAAGACAGTCGGGTTTGTTGCACCATCAATCTCAGGAAGGGCGACCAGCATAGTGGTCTCAACCGGGCCCAAACCTCCGCCCGAATGCTCCCACTGTTCGAGCGTCTGAAATTCGAGCGGATGTGCGGCGATGTAAGGCACATCGAGATCGGTCAGCGTTTCAACCGCCGCTGAACTGTCGTTATAGGCCGGCCCCCCGATCAATGAGAACCCGGTCAGGGATACCATCGCATCAATCTGACCACGGAAATAGGCATCGATCGCCGGGCGACCATCCAACCCGCCGGCAAAGGCTGGAATGCAGCGGATGCCGCGTGCCTCAAACGCCCGGATCACCGCATCATAGTGCGCAGCATCTGAGGCCAGAATATAAGACCGCAACATCAGCAATCCGACTGTCGCCACCGGTTCCTTGGGGCCCGGCAGGGCGTTTAGATCGGTCGTGATATGGTGATCGGGCAAATCGGGATGATAGAGACCAACCTCAGGGTAATCGATGGGTGCCGCCGCCTCGACCCGGCGCCACGCCGCTTCATGTGCATAACGCGATACGAGGAACCGGATCATCGATTCCACGTTATCGTCCGACCCACCGAGCCAGTATTGCATGGTCAGGAACCAAGCGCGGAGATCCTGCGCCTTGCCGGGTACATATTTCAAGATCTTCGGCAAACGGCGCAGCAACTTCATCTGCTTTTCGCCGGACGAGGCCGAAGGCTTGGCCGATCCGCGCAGCTTCTTGAGAAGCTTCATCGCGCCCGACGCAGGCTTTGACATGTCGAGGTCGCCCATGCGGGTCAGTTGAACGACCGAGGGATCCGCAATCATACCAACCATGGCATCGCAGTGATCACGCCGCGCAGTCAGGTCGGGCAGGATCGCGCGAATATGCTCTTCTATGAACAGAAGATTACTGATGATGATATCGCCATGGCGCACATCATCACGTGCACGCTCCAACGCATCCGCATCCTCAGCCCATTGCGCGGCGGCGTGCACCGAAACCGTCAGCCCGGGAAAGCTTTCGGCCAAACTGTCCGAGACCCGCGCCGCGGGTCCCGCCGCATGCGCGTCCAGCGTGACAATCACCACGCGGTAGCCGGGGATATGATCGCTATCGCGCAAAGTGGGCCTTGGCCTCATACAGAGTTTCGATTGAGATTTCCGACATGCCGCGTTCAACGGCGAAAGCTTCGGTGTTTCGCTTGGCTTTGCCGCGCACAAAGAACGGGATTTTCTTCAATTCGCGCTCTGCAGCCTCTTCCCAAACGATGGAACCATCGGTTTGAACAACCGGAACCCCAGCTTCCATTGATCCAGAAATATCCCGGGGGGAGTCGGCATCGCCGACGGGGGGCTGGCCCCCCTCAACGCGCGGTCCGGGATGCCCGCCATGATGGCTCGCACCTGCATCGTCGTGGAACTCAAAATCTTCGCGGAACATATGAAGAAGGTGCTCTTCGAGACCCATCACAAGTGGATGGACCCATGTGTCGAAAATGACATTGGCGCCTTCCCATCCCATCTGGGGGGAGTAGCGGGCCGGGAAATCCTGAACATGTACAGGTGCTGAGATCACCGCGCAGCCAATGCCCAGACGCTTGCCGATGTGACGCTCCATCTGAGTGCCGAGGATCATCTCAGGCGCGGCCTCCATAATGGCGGCCTCAACTTCGAGGTAGTCGTCCGTGATCAGTGCGTCGACACCGAATTCGCGCCCCAAGGCTCGGATGTCGCGGGCGAATTCGCGGTTGTAGCAGCCCAAACCACAGACCTCGAAGCCCATCTCGTCACGGGCAATGCGTGCAGCGGCTTTGACATGGGTCGCGTCGCCGAAGATGAACACACGCTTGCCGGTCAGGTAAGTGGAATCGACCGATTTTGCGTACCAAGGCAGGCGAAGGCGGCTAATGTCCGAGCGGCCTTCCAGCCCAGCAAGCGTCCGGATCTCGGCAATAAAATCCTGCGTTGCTCCGACGCCGATCGGCACGGTCTTGGTATAGGGTTGGTCGTGGTTGCGCTCCAGCCAGCGCGCCGCGGCCTCGGCGGTTTCGGGATAGAGAAGCACGTTGAAGTGCGCCGCAGGAAGGCGTGCAATTTCCACGGGCGACGCGCCCATCGGAGCGGCCACATTAACAGTCACGCCAAGCTCTTCCAGCAAACCGGTGATTTCGGTCACGTCATCGCGGTGGCGAAAGCCGAGGCCGGTTGGCCCCAAGATATTCGCGGTCAGGTGCGGTGTCTTTTCCTGAGGCTGCGCAAGGTGGCGGACGATCTGAAAGAACGTCTCGTCACAACCAAAATTCTCTTTCCGCTGATAGCTGGGAAGCTCGAGCGGGATGACCGGGATCGGAAGACCCATCGTTTCGGCCAACCCGCCGGGGTCGTCTTGGATCAGCTCGGCCGTGCAAGAGGCGCCAACGATGATCGCCTCTGGCTTGAACCGTTCATAGGCATCGAGACAGGCATCCTTAAAGAGGCTTGCCGTGTCGGACCCCAGATCACGGGCCTGAAACGTGGTGAACGTCACTGGCGGGCGGTGATCCCGCCGCTCGATCATCGTAAACAGCAGATCGGCATACGTATCGCCCTGGGGTGCGTGCAAGACGTAGTGGAGGTCCTTCATCCCCGTCGCCACGCGCATCGCACCGACATGCGGCGGGCCTTCATATGTCCAGACCGTCAGCTTCATTCGGCGGCCTCGAAATGCAGCATCTCCGACCGTCGTAGCGGGCGCGAGAAAAGGCCCGCGAGATCTCCGGCCTGCTCGTAGAAATGCACGGGCGTGAACACGAGTTCGATCGCCCACTTTGTGCGAAGGTTCTGCGCCTCCAGTGGGTTGGCGAGACCGAGCCCGCAAACTGTCAAATCAGGGTTGGCCGAGAGGGCGCGGTCGAGCTGTTTATCGACGTCTTGCCCTTCCGAGATGATTGGACCCTGTGGGATCAGGTCCAGATCGGGTCCGCAAAGTGCCTTGTGTAGGTAGGGCGTCCCGATCTCCAGCGCGTCCATCCCACATTCGTTGACAAGAAAGCGCGCAAGCGGCACTTCCAATTGGCTATCCGGGAAAAAGAAGACGGATTTCCCGGCGAGTGTTTCACGATGTGCAGCGATGGCTTTCTGCGCTCGTGCGCGGGGCGCAGCGGTCACTCGGTCGAATAGGTCCTGATCGACACCAAACTCGGCGGCCACCGCTGCCAACCATTGGGTCGTGCCCACCTCGCCAAAGGGGAAGGGAGCCGAGATATGGCGGGCCCCGCGCCGGGTGAGGGCCGCATGGGTATCACCAAGGAACGGCTGCGTCAGAGCAAAGACTGTATTCGGTCCGATCTCTGGCAGCGCATCAGCGGTACGTGAAGGGAAGAAGCTGACCTTATCTATGCCAAGGTCATTAAGAAGTGCCTTTGCCTGATCCTCAACCACGTCAGGCAGCGCGCCGACGACGACGAGCTCACGCGCGTCGGTATCGCCCATGATAGGAACCTGCGCCGCAAGGCACGCATCCTCGCCTTGTGTAAATGTTGTCTCAATTCCTGAACCGGAAAAGTTCACGACTCGGACCTGCGGCGCATGGACGCGGGTCAAACGCTCGGCCGCGCGCGCAAGATCAAGCTTGATCACTTCCGACGGGCAGGAACCGACAAGGAACAACTGCCGAATGTCAGGGCGGCGTGACAGAAGCCGCGCAACTTCACGGTCTAGCTCTTCGTGCGCGTCGGCCAGTCCAGCGAGATCCTTTTCTTCGAGAATCGCTGTCCCGAACCGAGGTTCCGCGAAGATCATCACCCCAGCCGCGGATTGCAAAAGATGCGCGCAGGTGCGCGAACCAACGACCAAGAAGAATGCATCCTGCATCTTGCGGTGGAGCCAGATGATTCCAGTCAACCCACAGAAGACTTCCCGTTGTCCCCGTTCACGCAAAACCGGGGTGTCGCGACAGCCGGTTGAGAGAGGGATGTTGGGCCCGTCCTTCATGCCATTGCCTCCGCCTGGAGGCGCGCTTGCCGGAGTTTCCAAAGGAACTGGCCTGCATTGATGACATAGGCAGCATACGCCAGGAGGGCGATCGCCATCAAAACGTCGGAACTGACCGAACCCATTGAAAGTGCCACAATATATGCGGTGTGCAGCGCGATCACGACAAAGCTGAAAACGTCTTCCCAGAAGAATGCCGGAGCAAAGAGCCACTTCCCAAACACGACCTTTTCCCAGATGGAGCCAGTGATCATGATCGCGTAAAGAAAGCCGGTCTTGATGAGGATCGACACAGTCGCCGCTGTGTAGCCTTCGCCAGTCCACAGATACCGCAACACAAGCGCGAGCGAGATCAGGAAAACGGCGAACTGCAATGGAGCAAGAATACCCTGAATCAGCGTCCAGACGCTTGCGTCACGCCTTGCCCGCTCGGCTTGGGTATAAAGCGGTTTTTCTGGAAAAGGCGATTTTGCACCGCGCATCATCCCAGGGTCTCCCCAGTTGGCTCCAAGGAAAACCTAGCCATCACGTGACGAGAGTGTCAACCAAAACTTACACTTTTGAGATTCTTCTCGTCGGACCTGACAGCGGCGGCCTTTACATCACGAGACAGTCAAGAAACCCTATAAAAACTTTGGTAAAACCTACGGTCGCCACCGATATACTGGGCTGGCAATTTCTCACGGCTGTCAATTCTCTTTGACAATAGTCGCCTTGCCACCGACAATGCACAATATGCACGGGCGCGCACTGAGTCGGATGGTCAAATTCGCTTTGCTGCACGCCTCGGAGGTGGCCTATGAGCGACCGCGACGAAGAATACGACCGTAGCGCCCCGGACCTTCCGACGGGCGCTTCTGGTGCTGCCAGCGTCGTGTCTTTGGCCAGCAAAGCGCTGCATCTGGTCGCAGAGCGCCGCGTGGGCGGGTCACCGCAGCTGTTTGAGCGCTTCCTCGGACAACTCATTGACGCCATTCTGGATCCGAACCCGCAAGCACGCGATGAGGTCGTCGCGGCTATGCGTCGGTCGCGCTTTTCCAACGATGAAATCGCGGAAATCTTCATTCCCGAGGCCGCCAGGCGGCTTGGCGAGGAATGGTGCAGCAATGGGTTCAGCTTCGCGACCGTTACCATCGGCTCGGCGAGATTACAGTCTATGCTGCGTGATCTCGGCCCAGATGGGGCACTGACGCGAGGGTATGCGCAAGATGACGTCGGGCCTGCTATTTTGGTTGTCGCAACGGAAGATCATACGCTGGGCGCGATGGTCCTTGCGCGCATTCTTCGCCGGCATGGCGCGAGTGTTCGGCTTGTCGTCGGGCGGTCGGATACGGAGGTTGTCAGAACCGCTGTTGACGGCGATTTCGACGGGGTCATGATTTCGGCAGCCAGCAGCGATCGACTTCCTCGCGTTAAAGGACTGGTCGAAAAGCTAAAACGCGCTAATATCAAGCAAATTCCCGTCATCGTGGGCGGGGAGGCCGTCAAGCATTTGAAAAATCCAAAGAAGGCAACAGGTGCGGACTACGTTGAATCAGACCCCAAGAAAGCGCTGGGCCTATGCGAAGCGATGATTTCGCAGCGAGGCGCCGTGCAGCGCGCGAACTTGGAGTAGAGCATGATGAGCTTGATCCACTCTTTGCTGAGGCGGTTAATGTGAGTTCCCGCGGCGCAAAATATTGGAATATCGGTTCTATTCCTCTCATTGCGCCTGACGTGCTGGGCGGCATCATTGCCGACATCTCGGACATTGCCATTGTGATTGCCGAGGACGGCAAGATCTTGAGCGTGCTTGTCAACAACGTCGGACGCAATCTTGCCGCCGGTAAGGATTGGCAGGGGCGCGACCTACGGGAGTTTCTGACTTCGGAAAGCGTCGAAAAGTTCGACTCGCAGCTTGATGCGTTTGTCACGGAAGGCGAAACAAGTGTCCCGACCGAGTTGAACCATATTGACGGAGCGGGGCTCGAGGCTCCGGTTCGGTACACGCTGCATTCTATTGGGCCTGAGGGCGCCATCCTAATGCTTGGCCGCGATCAAGCGCCGGTTGCCGAAATGCAGCAACAGCTTGTAAAGGCGCAAATGGCGCTTGAGCAGGATTACGAGGATCAGCGCCGCACCGAAACCCGGTTCCGGGTCCTGATGGAACAAGGCCGCGATGCAGTGGTGTTCGTTTCGGCCAGCACTGGACGGATCTCGGATGTAAATACGGCGGCAGGAGCCCTTTTGGGTGCACCGTCACACGATCTGGTTGGTTCCGCCTTCGCCCAGGAATTTGAAAGCAGGCGCCGTGGTGAGTTTCTCGCATCACTGACAGCCAAGGCAGCAGACGAGCACGTCTCGTCGGTTGAGTTGACGACCCGCAGAAGCAAGCGCAAACTTAACATAACGCCCCGTCTTTTCCGTGCGGCCGGTGAGCGGATGCTGATGTGTCGCCTCGAAGACGCCGAGGATGCCGAGCAGGCGTCGGACGAGCTTTCGGAAAACCTGTCTGGTCTTTATCAGGAAGGCGTCGATGCGATTGTCTTTACGGACCGCGACGGTGTTATTCGCGCGGCGAACGAAGCATTTCTGAACCTCGCTGACGTGTCTCATCTGACAGCCATCAAGGGTCGCGCGCTGGCTGACTACCTTGTTCGCGGAGCGGTCGATACAAAAGTATTGATCGAGAATGCGTCGCGCTCAGGTCAGATGCGGATGTTCTCGACAAAACTGATTTCGGAATACGGCAGTCAGACATCGGTTGAGATTTCCGCGACATACCTGAACGACCGGGCGCATCCGGCTTTGGTTTTCGTGATCCGCGACACGAGTCGCGTCGAAGCGCTCCGCAAACCAGGCGTCGCGGTGAGCGATGATGGGGTGCGCAATGTGATGGAGCTTGTTGGGTCAGCGACGCTCAAGGATATCGTCAGCGAAACCACCGAAGTGGTTGAGAAGATGTGTATCGAGACAGCGATTGAGCTGACGCGCAATAACCGAGTCGCAGCGGCTGAAATGCTGGGGCTTTCACGGCAGAGTCTGTACGTGAAATTGCGCAAGTATGACCTGCTAAGCCGGGACGGCGATTAAGCTTTTATCGATTCCCCTCTTTGGGACGTTTTGACACGCTCTTGAGCGCAAGTTTTGCTTGCCTCTGACGGGGCTGTTATGCGTTATTGACATCATGAGTGTCAGCCAAAGTTTACATTCAAGGTCGTACCCCGAACTCTCGACCGTGCTGGAGCTTTTGAAGCCCGTCACATGGTTCCCGCCGATGTGGGCGCTGATGTGTGGGCTGGTCTCCTCCGGCGTTTCGCCAGATGGCAAATGGCCGTTGATCCTTCTGGCCGTTGTTCTGTCAGGTCCAATTGTTTGCGGCATGAGCCAAGCCGCCAACGACTGGTGCGACAGGCATGTCGATGCAATCAATCAACCCGACCGACCAATACCGTCCGGCCGCATGCCAGGACTTTGGGGACTTTGGATCGCGCTTTTCATGAGCGTTTTAGCGTTAGGTCTCGGTTGGCTTCTTGGACCTTGGGGGTTCGGCGCAACGGTTGTCGCCGTGGCGGCGGCTTGGGCCTATTCCGCTGAACCGGTGCGCCTGAAGAAATCTGGTTGGTGGGGACCAGGAGTTGTTGGCCTTTGCTATGAAGGTTTGCCCTGGTTCACCGGGGCCGCGGTGATGCTCGCCGGGCCACCCAATTTTTACATCGTGACCGTCGCACTGCTTTATGCAATTGGTGCCCATGGGATCATGACACTCAATGATTTCAAAGCTTTGGAAGGTGACCGGGCCACTGGGCTGCGCTCTCTTCCCGTTGTCATGGGCCCTGTGAATGCGGCCAAGGTCGCCTGCATTGGCATGGCCCTGCCGCAGATGCTTGTGATCTCAATGCTCGTCGTCTGGGGCCGGCCCGTCCATGCGGCCATCGTATCCGCCCTACTGCTGTTGCAGTTCGCTGCGATGCGCGTGTTGTTCCGTGACCCCAAAGGGAAGGCGCCTTGGTACAACGCAACCGGTGTTACGCTGTACGTGCTTGGGATGCTCTGCACAGCCTTTGCGGTCCGCGGGTTGGGAGGCTTGTAATGAAGCTTTCATGGATCTCCATAGTTCGGCTGGGTGTCGTTCAAATGGCGCTAGGGGCCATCGTCGTCCTGACAACCTCAACCCTGAACCGTCTGATGGTGGTTGAACTTGCCTTGCCCGCGCTTTTACCGGGCTTCTTGGTGGCGCTTCACTACGGCATCCAACTGAGCCGCCCCAAATGGGGGTACATGAGCGATCAGGGTACAAATCGGACGCGCTGGATCATCGCTGGCGTGGGCGTGCTTGCGCTTGGGGCGCTTGTCGCATCGGCCGCGATTCCCGTATTCGAAGCGAGCTTTGTAGCAGGGCTGGTCATCTCGATACTGGCCTACACAATGATTGGTGTTGGCGTCGGGGCGTCGGGCACATCCTTGCTTGCGCTCTTGGCCACGGCCACCGCACCTCGGCGCCGGGCGGCAGCGGCGACAATCACTTGGCTCATGATGATCTTCGGCATTGCCATGACCGCCGGTGTGGTGGGGTCTCTGCTTGATCCATATTCGCATGCCCGACTTTTGACGATCGTTGCCATCGTCGTCTCAGTAGCCTTTGTCGCCTCCAGCCTCGCGGTTTGGGGCATTGAGTCCCGCGTCGTGGCGGTACGGGAGCCCGAGGCCGCACCCTTTATCGAGGGCCTCAAAGAGATCTGGGCCGAACGGGAAGCGCGCAACTTCACAATTTTTGTGTTCCTGTCGATGACCGCCTATTTCATGCAGGAACTTATCCTTGAGCCGTATTCGGGTCTGGTCTTCGGCTTCACGCCGGGCCAGTCAACCGCCTTGTCAGGCGCGCAGAACGGCGGCGTGTTCCTTGGAATGCTTCTTGTGGGCATTGCGGCGACAGGGTTCCGGCTGGGATCACTGAAGCTTTGGGTTTTCGCGGGATGTTTGGGCTCGGCATTGATGCTCACGATCATCTCGGCAATCGGTCAAACAGGCACCGAAATTCTCGTACCTTCTGTGGCCTTGCTTGGGTTCTTCAACGGGATGTTCGCCGTCGCCGCTATTGGCTCCATGATGGCGCTGGCAGGTAAGGGTCGCGAACGCCGGGAAGGTACCCGAATGGGTCTTTGGGGTGCGGCGCAAGCGGTCGCGGCCGGGTTCGGCGGCTTGCTGGGCGCAGCTGCGGTGGACGGCCTACGCCAGAGCTTTCCCACACCAACAGCCTTTGGCGCGGTCTTTATCGCCGAAGCGTTGCTCTTCGTTCTCGCGGCTGCCCTCGCCCTTCGCGTGATGCAGCAACCCACTTCACGCGTTCCAACGCAACTCGTTCCGGGGGAATAGATATGACCTATGATGTCGTCGTTGTTGGCGGAGGCCCATCGGGCGCAACAGCCGCCCATGATCTCGCCACTGCGGGCCGATCCGTTGCCTTCATAGATCGCGAAGGCCGCATCAAACCTTGCGGAGGCGCGATCCCACCGCGTTTGATTGAGGACTTCAATATCCCCGACAGTCAACTCGTGGCCAAGATCAACACAGCACGCATGATCTCACCCACGCAGCGACAAGTCGACATTCCAATCGAGAACGGCTTCGTTGGCATGGTCGACCGTGAGCACTTTGACGAGTATCTGCGGCGCCGGGCAGCAGGGGCAGGCGCTGAGCGCTTTGCCGGCACGTTTCTACGGATCGACCGCGACGAGGATGGCACTCATGTTGTGTTTCGCAACAAGGCCGATGGTGTCGAGAAAAGCCTGACGACGCGGATCGTAATCGGCGCGGATGGCGCTCGTTCGAACGTCGCCCGGCAAGAAGTTCCGGGCAGCGATCAGATCCCCTATGTCATCGCGTATCATGAAATCATCAAGGCCCCTGCCCTCGCGGACGCCACAGTTGGGGACCCTCGCGCCTATGACCCGACCCGGTGCGACGTTGTCTATGACGGTGCCATTAGCCCAGATTTCTACGGCTGGGTTTTCCCGCATGGTGGCAGCGCAAGCGTCGGCATGGGGACGGAGGACACCTCGTTCGACATTAAGAAAGCGACCGCTGACCTGCGCGCGGTGAGCGGACTGGCTGATTGCGAAACCATCCGCAAAGAAGGCGCGCCCATCCCGCTCAAGCCGATGGACAAGTGGGACAACGACAAAGACGTCGTACTCGCGGGCGACGCAGCCGGTGTTGTTGCCCCCTCCTCGGGCGAAGGGATCTACTATGCCATGGTTGGCGGGCGGGTGGCCGCCACCGCGGCGCAGGCTGCCCTGGCATCAGGTCGCGCTAAGGATCTGGGGCTCGCGCGGAAGCTCTTCATGAAAGAGCATAAGACCGTCTTTAAGGTCCTCCGTTCGATGCAGGACGCCTATTACCGATCTGATGAACGGCGCGAGCGCTTTGTCTCCCTGTGTCATGATGTCGACGTGCAAAAGCTGACCTTTGAAGCGTATATGAACAAAAAGCTCGTCAAGGCCCGGCCCATGGCCCACATCAAAATCGGCATTAAAAACATAGCCCATCTGACCCGTCTCGTTTCTCCGGTGCATACATGACAATCATGATCCCCGCCTGGGTCTACGGCCGTCTGACCCCTATTGAAAAGCTCGAAGCGCATGAGCGTGGGCTGCGGCACAAGGCTGTATCGGTTTTCCTCCTGACGGGGAACCGCGTGCTAATCCAGAAACGCGCGGCGGTGAAGTATCACACCCCTGGCCTTTGGACGAACACCTGCTGCACGCATCCTGACTTTGAAGAAAAGTCGATTGATTGCGCCATTCGTCGATTGAATGAGGAATTGGGGATCACAGGGGTTTTCCCAGCGTTCCGGGATCAGGTTGAATATCGTGCGAACGTGGGCAACGGCCTGATCGAGCACGAGGTTGTCGATATATTTGTCGCTGAAGTCGATGAGAACCTGCCCGTCACGCCAAACCCGGACGAAGTTGAAGATGTGCGCTGGATCGACCTATATGATCTACGCGCACAGGTAGAGCGGCGGCCAGAGGCGTTCACGCCGTGGCTCAAAATCTATCTTGAACAACACAGCGATGTGATTTTCGGAGCGCTGGCGCGCGTGTGATGCTTGTCCGGTTAAGGACGAGGTTCAATCATGGCTTTGCTTAAATCATTCCTTACCGCGATCATCGTGGGTCTTGGGAGCGTCGCGCATGCAGAACAGACTCCACTGACCGCACAAGACATCGAAGCATTGCTCACGGACAATACCGCCATCGGCGCGTGGTCAGGAACACCGTATCGGCAGTTCTTCGCGGCGGATGGCACGACCTATTACAAGGCCGAAGGTGCGCGGGAAGAGCGTGGGCGCTGGCAGACCAATAGCGAGACCAACCAATACGAAAGCTATTGGGATCGCTCAGGCTGGTCGCGGTTCCCCGTGACGTCTGACGGTGAAAGCTACTACTGGATTGAACTCGACGGAACGGCGCAGGCCTTTACCGTCGAGCCGGGCAATACACTCAGAGAGTAACCCAATCAGGCGCGCGCTGCGCCAAAATCTGCGGTTGCCAATCCCATAACATCGAGGACGGTCGCCTTAATGTCGTCGGCGGTCAGTCCAGCCTCCTCATACATCCGCGCAGGCGACGCCTGATCAATGAACCGGTCAGGCAGCGTCATTGTGCGCACCTTGAGGCCGTGGTCCAGCGCACCCGAATTGGCGAGGTGGTGCAGGACCAGTGCCCCAAAGCCACCCGTAGCCCCCTGCTCGATCGTGATGATCGCATCATGAGTTTCGGACAGCTCCGCCAGAAGGTCGGTATCCAGCGGCTTGGCAAACCGCGCGTCGGCGACGGTGACGCTAAGCCCAACCGCCTCAAGCGCTTCTGCCGCTGACATCGTTTCGGCCAGATGCGCGCCAAAGGAAAGAAGCGCCACGCCGCTGCCCTCTCGCATGATCCGCCCCTTGCCGATCTCCAGCGGGACGCCGCGTTCGGGCATCTCAACGCCGATACCTTCGCCGCGCGGATAACGGAAGGCGATGGGTCCATCGTTATATTCCGCGGCGGTGGCCACCATGTGCTTCAGCTCGGCCTCGTCCCCGGCAGCCATCACAACCATGTTCGGCAGGTTGGCGAGGTAACCGATATCGAAACTCCCGGCGTGGGTCGCTCCATCGGCACCGACGAGTCCGGCGCGGTCGATGGCAAAGCGAACGGGCAGATTCTGAAGCGCGACGTCGTGCACCACCTGGTCGTATCCGCGCTGCAGGAATGTCGAATAGATCGCGCAGAATGGTTTCAGGCCCGAAGCCGCCATACCAGCGGCAAAGGTCACGCCGTGCTGTTCGGCGATACCCACGTCGAACACCCGCGCTGGAAAGCGATCGGCCATGATATTCAGGCCGGTGCCAGACGGCATTGCGGCCGTCACGGCAACCACGCGCGGATCGCGCGCTGCCTCTTCTGTCAGGCTGTTGCCAAAAACAGACGTGTAACTCGGCGCATTGCTTTTGCCCTTCTTCTGCGTACCCGAGATGACATCGAATTTGGCCACGCCATGATACTTATCAGCCGAGTTCTCCGCAGGGGCGTATCCCTTGCCTTTCACTGTGCAGACATGGATCAGAACGGGACCTGTTGCACGGGCGTGCGCGGCGCGCAGAACTGGCAGAAGCTGCCCCATGTCGTGCCCGTCGATTGGGCCGATATAGGAAAACCCAAGCTCCTCGAACAACGTGCCGCCACCGGGGAACCCTGTCACAAGCTGGCGCGCACGTCGGGCACCTTCGCGCAGCGGGCCAGGCAACGCGGCCTCGAAACCTTCTGCCATCTTTTCAAACGCAGCACCTTGCGGGCTGGAATAGAGGCCCGAAAGGTAAGACGACATCGCACCGACTGGTGGGGCAATCGACATTTCATTGTCGTTGAGGATCACAAACATCCGCCGCCCTTCGTGGCCGGCGTTGTTCATCGCTTCATAGGCCATCCCCGCGCTAATGGACCCATCGCCGATCACCGCAACCGCATCACCCGTTGGCTGGCCCATATCGCGGCCAACCGTGAAGCCAAGTGCAGCGGAGATGGAAGTTGAGGAATGAGCCGCGCCAAAGGGGTCGTATTCACTTTCGGCGCGTTTGGTGAAGCCGCTCAGACCGCCTTCTTGGCGCAAGGTGCGAATGCGATCGCGCCGACCTGTAAGGATTTTGTGCGGATAGCATTGGTGTCCGACATCCCAGACCAGCTTATCGACCGGTGTATTGAAGACGGCGTGGATCGCGACGGAAAGCTCGACCACGCCAAGCGACGATCCCAGATGCCCGCCCGTTTCCGACACGGCCGAGATCACTTCGGACCGCAACTCATCCGCAAGGCGCGATAACTCCGCATCGCTCAACGCCTTGAGGTCGGCAGGGCCTGCAACGCGATCAAGGGTCGGAGTGTCTGGACGGGTCATGGCAGCCTCATCAATCAAAAAGACGTCGCAAGGGGGGTTGCCCCAAGCGACGTCAAGTGTCCTGTAGCCAACAGGAAGGGAACCGGGGTGTGGAGGCCCCGAGGGACGGGCGCGGCTAGTCGCCCGATCCCGGTGGAGATAGCGGCGGAGGGTTCCACCGCCATCCCTCAGACGATTGCGCTGATCAGCGTCCTGCCCGTTTCAAGAGCCGCGAACGGATCTTCAGGCAGCAGGAAGCCGACGGCGCGGATTAGGAGGATGAATGCGATCAATCCAAACAGGACAAGTCCCGCCCAAACTGCCCCCATCGCCATATTGCGGAAGATCCACATGCCCAGCGACGGGTCCTTTTCATCCTTGAGATACCACTTGGTGTCGGACATGGCTTAATTCTCCGGTGGCAAGTAGGGGAAGAAGTCTTCTGGCGTATTTGCCGGGGCATAGTTGAATTCGGCCCCATAGCCGTGCTCTTGAGCCCAAACAAACCAGTTATCGACGACTGTCCCGGTCAGAAGAATCCCGATCCCGCCTGTGAGCGTGCACAGAACGGCGAACCACCAGGCCCAGCGGTGGATCCCCTCCATCGTGGCGTTAAAGCCCATCGTCCAGCGCCAGAAGAGCCCGGCGCGTTCCGAAGCCGTCCCGCGGTCATAGATTTGCTCCAACTCGCGGTCTCCGCCAAATCGAGAGACAGCAAGAATGGTCGCCCCATGCATCGCAAAGAGCAGGGTCGAGCCATAAAGGAACGCGATCGAAAGCGCGTGGAACGGATTGTAGAAAAGGTTCCCGTAGGTCAGTGAGAACAGGTTCGTCCAATCGAGGTGTGTGAAGATGCCGTAGGGCACCGCCTCGGACCAGCTGCCCATCAGCACGGGCCGGATGAGACCCAGCACCAGGAACAACCAGATCGCGCTCGCAAAGGCATAGCACACATGCTTGCCCATCTTGAGTTGCTCAGCGAGCAGGTAAGACCGGATCCACCAGCTGATCACCGACACCAGCAATAAGAAGGACGCGATGAGCCAAAGGCCTCCCTCCCAAAGCGGTGCCATGCCAAGACCGTATTCCGGCCCCGGAGGATCGAGCGATAGATAGAAGAGATCGCGCACGAACACCGCCGGGTTGAAACCCGCCTGTACCCAAAAGCTGATCCCAACGAGGAAGAACCAGAGCCCACCGGTGGCCAGTGACACGACGCCGAAGGCACCGAGGTAAACCGGCCCCAGCTGCGCGTTGCCGAACCACCCGAACAGCGACGAAAAACTCGTCCCTTTGGTGCGCTCTCTCAGGTCGACATCTTCGACCGCGCCCATTTCAGGCGGTCCCTGAACTTGGACCTGAGCAAAGATATTCTGATACTCAGCCATTGGGGCCTCCTTCGATGTCGCTCCAGATCGGAAGATCGATGTACCAATCCCACCAGAACACCCACTGGTCGAACCAGACCGTGCCCGAGATCACGATACAAACCGCACTCCAGAACCCTGCGTTCAGCGCCAGGAGAAGCCCAAGACGGTGAATACCGAGGGGCCCGATCGAATACCCGATGAAATCGCGGAAGAACGTGTCTTCGTGCTCTGGAGTTTTCGACTCGCTGCCCTTTTCCGGGTTTGCCGCCGACAGGATCAACGACCCGTGAAGCGCGAGCGCGAGCGTCGTCGTAAAGAACAACGAAACAGCCAGCATGTGCGCAGGGTTATAGTGGAAGTTTCCGTAAAGATATCCGGTGTAGCTCACCCAATCGAGGTGGCTCCAGATACCGTAAGGGAACGCATGTCCCCAAGCGCCCATGAGCACGGGGCGAATGATGACCAGCGTCGTGTAAGCAAAGATTGCAACGCCGAACGCGAAAGGCACGTGATAGCCCATCCCGAGTTTTCGGCAGATCTCAACCTCGCGCAGCGCCCAACTTATGAACGCACCGTGCGCACATATGGTGATGACTTGCCAAAGCCCGCCTTCATCCAGCGGTGCAGGCCCTAACCCATAACTAAGCGGTGGCGGGTTGATGGAGATCAGCCACGGGTTCCAAGTTCCCTGAAGCGTCGCTCCGTAAAAGATCAGGATCGTCCCAAGCCCGGCGAAAAAGATCGTCGTGACCCCGAAGAACCCCACAAAAAACGGCCCGACCCAAAAGTCGAAAAGGTCGCCGCCGACGAGCGTGCCCCCCGGCACGCGATATTTTCGCTCGAAGCTGAGCAAAGCCATCCGTCTGTCTCCGTTCCTTACCGGCGGTTAGGGATCGCCCCTGCAGTGCCGTCTTGTTTTGGTAGCCGCGGGCGAAACAGGCGCCCCGCCCGCAGCGTTTGTCAGAGCAAGCCGGATCGGCCTGACCACGCTTACTGCGCAGCCAGAACGAACCAGTTGTAGTGGTCCGTGCTCAGCAGGACGAGGTGAATCATCGCTGCCAGCAAGAAGAGGAAGACCCCCTGCGCCACGAAGACGCGACGGGGATCAAAGACCAGCCAGATCTTGTAGAATTTAGCCATTCTTCAATCTCCCTCAGAACCACGGACGCCAGATGAACACTGCCACATGAGCAACCACGGCAACGGCTACGAATAGCCAAAGCCCGCTCATATAGACGGAGTGCAACTCTTGCGCCTGCTCGTCGGTAAGACCTGTGAAAGACAGGTCGGTTCTATCAGTCATGAACTCTCCTCCGGATCGTTTGACTGACGCCGCGAACCCCGCGGCCGGGTTCCTTCAGGGCCTCATACCCTTCGGGGATCCGCCTCTGCCCAAGGGAAGAGACGAATTGCGAAATCGACCCTTATCGGGCCGAAAAGATGATGGGCGTTATGATCCGCGCCTGGCTCCAGGCGCGGGCCACTGGCCCTTTGTCGGTCAGGCTGCGGCTGCGGATCGCGGTCAACATCCAGGTGAATGTCGCCAGCGGCAGCGTCGCCAGAAAGATGATGGCGAAATAGACGTAAAACTCGGTCGGAACGCGCCGGGTCTTCCGGGCCGCCGGTTTGAACGTCAGATCGGTTGTCTGATCCGTCATTCGCTTTCTCCTCCTTGTTGTGTCATCGGACCCCGTGGCGCGAGCGCTGCGATGGTCTCTTTCACGACGCGCTCGGCGCCGGATTCGAGGGCCGATTTCTCCGCCGCATCGCGCAACGTCTTGGCTGCGGAAATGCGCGTCAAAATCGGGTGTTGTGCGACAATTCGGTCAAGCTCTGCTTGTGCGTCTTCATCCCAGGGAAAATCGCGGCGCAACGTGGTGGGCGTCGCTTCGGCGCTGTCCATCTCTGACCCAAGCGGCAGGATGTGGAACAGCGCATCGAACAAGCCGTTGCACACCTCTTGCAGCAGATAGGTCGCACCGGCGTACCCCATGAACGGTGTGCCAGTCGCGCGTCTGATCGCGGCACCGGGGAAACTTGCGGGAATGAACACCGGGCTCGGGCCATGACCCGCCTTTAGCTCGGCGAGGTACATCTTCTCGTTAATCGATCCCATCACAACCAGCGGACGATGCGACCCAATCATCGCGCGCACTTCCTCGTTGTTGGTTTTTTTACCGGCGACCCGCGCGACAGAGAACGCACACGGCAGACCCAAATCACCCTCAAGGTAATTGCGGATGCCGCGGGCATAGGTCTCATTCGCGACGATGCCGAAAGTGGCCGTCGCGAAGAAATCTTGCGTGACCGACCGCCAGAGATCCCACACCGGTTTGATCGTGGAATGTT
Source organism: Paracoccaceae bacterium (assembly GCA_013214635.1). Classification (GTDB taxonomy): domain Bacteria; phylum Pseudomonadota; class Alphaproteobacteria; order Rhodobacterales; family Rhodobacteraceae; genus JABSSC01. Next base: position 28,852 of record JABSSC010000038.1, read on the forward strand.
TCTCTTGTTCGATGAAGGGTTCTGGGTCGAGACCCAGCATTTCACCGAGTTTGCGCAGGAATTTCGTCGTTGAATCAATACCGATAGGCGCTTGCAGATACGGCTTGCCCAGCACCTCGGCCAAGCCACGCCCAAATTCGCGGTACATCACGACATTGGCGTCGGCATTCACCAGACCACGCATTTCGGCCAAATGGGCCCCCTGAGGCATGACCATGTTGATCTCGGCCCCGATCCCTTCGATCAGGCGCCGGATCTCGGCCANATCGCTCGGCATGTTGAACGTGCCGTACATNGGNCCNAGGATNTTCACNCGCGGCTTCGCNCCCTCTTCCCNCTTCTTCTCGGGCGGCATCCGCCCTTTGGTCATCCCAAACTCGGTAAANAGCCACGTCATGGCGCGGTCCGCGCTTTCCCACTGATCCTCATCAATGGTGCGCGGCAGGAAACGTTGGATGTTGGTGCCTTGTGGCGTGACGCCGCCGCCNATCATNTCGGCAATCGACCCTGTAACCACGACGGCAGGCAGCGCGGGATCAAGCGTGTTCCACGCGCGCTTCATTGCGCCTTCGGTTCCGTCACGGCCAAGTTCTTCTTCACCGAGACCGGTCACNNCAATCGGCAATTCATGCGGCGGCANCGCNTCGGTNTAATGCAGGATCGACGTCACAGGCAGGTTTTCGCACCCCACCGGTCCGTCGATCACGACCTGCAACCCCTTCACTGCGGTAAAGGCGTAAACCGCCCCCCAATATCCGCCCGCGCGATCATGATCCTGGATCAGCATGTCGCGCACCCCTCGACTTGGGGCACGGGCCCGCAATTGGCTGCGCCAATCGCTTTCGCCCGCCGCGGCGATATTTGAGCAAACATCGCCACTAAATCATCTCCGCCGCTTTTGCCGCGCGCGCTTGCTTGTCGAGCTTCTTTTGATGTTGGGCGCGGAAATCAGGGCGTAGGTTGGGCGCGCCCTCCCAGACACCAGCGGTATCGTCCGTACCGACCCCTTCAAAGAACTCGTTCATCGCCTCCATGCGATCTTTGTTGGCAATGGCGGCGTTCACGACTTGCGCAAGGCTCCCCGCACCTGCCGGCCCCATCAAAGGACGCGCTGAAATAAGGTTCGTGAAATAGAGCGAGGGAATCCTGAGTTCTTTGCCCTTTTGGACAACCGGAGTTGTGCCAATGGCAAGGTCCGGCTTGATCGCCTCCATTGCGGCGCAGTCATCTTCCAGCGACGCGCGGAACTTGACCTTGGTCCCCCGCGCCTCAAGCCAATCGCGGTCAGCTTCGGAGTACGGTGTCTTTGCGCAGGCCGTGCCGACATAGGGAATATTCGCGCCACTCTCGATCAACAGCCGCGCAACAATCAGCTCAGACCCTTCATAACCCGACAAGGTGATCGTTCCGTCGATCCGGGTCTCTGAAAGCGCCCCTTTGATCGCAGGCAGGAACGCATTTTGTGCCGCAGCAACCTGATCGGCCGAGACGCCAAACGCGTCGCCAATTCCGGCAAGCCACGCTGCCGTTCCATCCTCACCCACAGGCGCGGATCCCACGATCGGGCGACCCGCAGCCGTGAATTCCCGCATCGCGGACGTGTAGAACGGATGGATCGCCGCCACCGCGCCGCAATCCAAAGCGGAATAGAGCTCCCGCCACTCCCGGCAGGGAACAACCGGTCCAGCGGCAAGGCCCATTGGCGCCAGCATCGCGCCGATCATCATCGGATCTGCGGGGAACATCTCACCCAAAAGGGTGACCGTCGGACGGTCGGACGCCCCGCCTTCAGGTGCCGGAACCGGGCCCGCCTCAATCTCGGCGCGGGCATAGTTCAACATCGCACCGGCCAGAATGTCTTTGGCCTCTGCGTGGGTCGGCACGCCAAAGCCCGGAACATCGATCCCGATGATGCGCACGCCATTGATCTCGTCAGGCAGCAGCCGGAGCGGCACACCAGATGCCGTCGGCACGCACAGGTTCGTCACGACAATCGCGTCATAGCGATCGGGGTCAGCCAGTTCGTGAACAGAGTCGCGGATGTCTTCGAAGAGCTTCCCGGTGACCAGCGTTTCGGAGTTGAACGGCACGTAGCCGACCGAGCGCCGTGCACCATAGAAATGCGAAACAAAGCTCAGCCCATAGACACAACAGGCCGACCCGGACAGCACTGTCGCCACCCGCCGCATCCGCAAGCCAACGCGCAGAGACCCGAAAGCCGGGCACATGGATTGCGGTTTGTCATGCGGGCCTTGGGGATAGTCCTTAGCGTACTGATCCAAGATCTCGGACTGGCCCGCCGCACGTGCCGCAGCCTCCATCTCGCCCGCACCTGCATGGCAGCCCATGCCGTCCGCAGCCGTCGGGGGCAAACCCTCCTGCCCCTCGATCACCGATGTCTGATCGGCGGCGTCATATTTGACTTCGTCGGTCAAACGCAGTCCTCACGCATCGTCATAGATCACTTCCAAGGATTCTTTTGGCTTGGCATTGCTGCCGCGCATGTCTTCGTCGGTTGCGGGTTCAAGCACGAAACCGGCCCCGGTTTCTTCCGCGCTAAAGAGGGCCAGCAAACCGTCTTGGGTCAGGGGACCGGGACGCAACGGTGGGGCGTCGGCCACATTTTCGGCCAGCTCAGCGAACATATCGCCCCACTGCCCCGCCTTGGTTCCGACGATCTGGTAATTGGCCGACTTGCGGCGCAAATCCTCGTCCTGCGGAATCGCGGCTAGGACCGGGATGTCGACCTCTTTGGCAAATGCCGCAGCCTCCCCCGTACCGTCATCTTTGTTGATCACGATGCCCGCGACGCCGACATTCCCGCCCAGCTTTCGGAAGTACTCGACAGCCGAGCAGACGTTGTTCGCCACGTAGAGAGATTGAAGATCGTTCGATCCAACAATTATCACCTTCTGCGCCATGTCCCGCGCAATCGGCAAGCCGAAGCCCCCGCAGACGACGTCACCGAGGAAGTCGAGAAGGACATAGTCAAAGTCCCAATCGTGGAACCCGAGCTTTTCGAGCAACTCAAACCCATGAATGATCCCGCGCCCGCCGCATCCGCGCCCGACCTCGGGCCCGCCAAGCTCCATCGCAAAAACGCCGTTGCGCTTGAAGCAAACGTCGCCGATCTGAACCTCTTCGCCCGCGAGCTTCTTTTGCGTCGAAGTCTCAATGATCGTCGGGCAGGCTTTGCCGCCGAAGAGAAGCGAGGTCGTGTCCGACTTAGGATCACAGCCGATCAGCAGGACGCGCTTGCCCTGCTCCGCCATCATGTGGCTGAGATTGGCCAGCGTGAACGACTTGCCGATCCCGCCCTTGCCGTAGATCGCAATGATCTGGGTTTTCTTGGTGGGCTCTTCAGTCGGCACTTCGAGCGTCGGCTCAGCTGCCTCATCGCGCAAGCGATTGTCGAACTCTTTGAGGTTGGGAACATCAAGCGTCATGCGCGACCACTCCAATCCAGGATCATTTTGAGACAGGCCGCATCGTTGAACGCGATGTCATAAGCTTTGGCCGCGTCGTCCGCAGGCCGCGTGTGCGTGATCAAACCGTCGAGCGACAGCGCACCGGCATCCAAAAGCGCGCGCGTTGCGATCATGTCGTCTGGCGTCCATTCCGCCGCGATCCGCATCCGGGCTTCCTTCATGAAGGCAGGCGGAAAGGCGAAGCTCAGCGGATCAGTGTAAAAACCGGACAGTACGATCTCGCCACCCTTGGCAATCCGGCCCATCAGAGAATCAAGAATGCCCGGCGCACCAGAAGCGTCATAGACAGAGGTATAGTCGCGCCGCTCATCGTCATCGGGATGACAAACGTCATAGCCAAGCGCCCCGTCACGTCGGCTGGAATCTGTGTCCCAAACCTGCGGTGCGGGCGCGCCGGCGGCAATCGTCAGGCGGGCCAGCAGCCGACCCAACACACCGTGACCGACAATCAGATCGGGTGGCGACTTATCAAGACCAGCCATCGCGTGACGCGCGGTCGCGGCCAAGGCAAGAAGCGCTCCTTCCGGACCGAGTGCCGGGTCGATGCGCACGACACGATTGGCGTTGGTCACTAGCCGTTTGGTCGCGCCACCGAAAAGACCATACGCGCCGTCATAGCAGTTTGCACCGGGAACAAAGACGGTCTCGCCGGGCTTAAACCCGGTATCTGCCCCAGCCTCGACCACCTCGCCCGCCGACTCATAGCCGGGGACCAGCGGGTAGCCCATTCCGGGAAACGGAGGCATCGTGCCTGACCAGAACAGCTTTTCCGTTCCCGTCGAAATGCCCGACCATTTGATGTCTACTACAAGGTCGTCGGCACCGGGCTCCGTCAACGCCAACTGCCCAAGGTCGATGACCTCGGGTCCCGACAGAATGACCGCGGTTGTGTCCAACGAAACGCTCCCTTGTTGATTCCGTTCAGTGTCAGAGACTCAGAACAGCCGTTTCTGATTTTATGTAAGTTTAAGATTACAGTTGGAGGTGTCAATAAAAACTGACACTCACTTTCGTATCTTTCGCCCAGAAATTACGCTGGTCACAAAATCCCGGTGCGTTGGGTGGGCCTTCACCTGGGTGAATCCGGCGGAACGCATCAGCGTTCGCAGCTGTTCAGGCGACCGCGTTCGGCCCGTTCCCATCGCCAAAGTGTAAAGCGCAAAATACGCATCCCCGGCGCGTCTGGGTGTGGTCCCACCAGACATCGGTTCGGAAATAACCAGCCGCCCGCCCTCTGGCAGCGCGTCGTAAATCTTGGTCAAAAGCGCCGCGACCGTCTCATCCGCGTGGTCATAGCACACCCGGATCAACGTGATTGAATCGGCCCCTTCCGGAAGAGTGTCAGTGCGAAAGCTGCCGGGAGCAACACGAACCCGGTCACCGACACCCGCCTTCGCCAGTCGATCTTCGGCCTGGGCCACGACCTCGGCCAGATCGAACAGAATAAATTCAGCATCTGGGTTTGCTTTCGCCACGGCTGAGACGAAAACGCCCGTGCCGCCACCCACATCCATCACAACATCCGAATCGGCGAAGGTCACTGCGCGCAGTGTTTCTTCTGCCACTAGCGCCTGACTGTCGGCCATCAAATCCGAGTAAATCTGCGCGCGACCCGGGTCGATCTCAGCCCCCGGCCCGAAAACATAGGGCCAAACCTTGGCAAGCCCCGGATCGGTTTCGCCCCGGAAGAACGCCACAGGATCAGCCATGTCCTTATAGAGAGTGCCGTGATGCGCGATCATCGCATCCAACCCCGGCACCCCCAAAAGCGCGGCGCCCTTTCGCGAGGTCACGTACCCCCGGCGCCGACGCTGCAACAAACCAAGCGCGGTCGCTGCCTGCAGCAAAACCACCATCCGATCAACCGGCACATGGTGGCGCTGCGCCAACTCTTCGACGGCCTGCGGGACTTCAAGCATGTCGCGCAAAAGACCAAGCTCGATAACCGCGGCCAGAACCTGACTGTGCAGAAAGCCAGCAACAAGATCAAAGATCTCTTCGCCCTCCCGCCGGGCTGTGCCGCGCGTCAACGGGTTGCGGCTCGCCCAGCTTTGAAATGCGGGGCTTGAGACACGCCGGTTTCTCCAGGCAGTAAAGCTGAATCGCGCGCGCTGGGGTCGTGGCGCGGGGGCATCTAGGCCAATGTCACTCACCGGGCACTGTCGACTTGGTTGTAACAGGGGTCAGGCGCTCAGCGGTCTTGCGCACCATCTCAGCCAGCGCAGCCTCACCGGGACAAGACGGGATCGATGCAATTGCACCGGCCAGAATATTCTTCAACCGGCCCACCGCGCCATCGACACCAAGCTCGGACACGGCATTGGGACGTGCATGGATCTCATCTTGATGGGCGGGCTTACCAAGCGTTTCTTCATCATACAGCGCATCGCGAAGATCGTCGGCCACCTGGAACGCCTCGCCTATGCGTGCGCCCAGCTCCTCCCAAGGCTCGGGGTCTTGCCCGGCCGCAATCGCACCCATCTGAGTCGCTGCAATAAACAGCGCGCCGGTCTTGGCCCGGTGATAGGCCGACAGGTTTACCTTTTCTTCACTCTCCCATCCCTGCCCCGCACAAATACCAAACGGCATGCCGGTGCGCTTGGTGAGCACTTTGATCAACTGAAGCGCGCGACCTTGATCACTGACCTGCGCCAGTTCATCAAGCGCGAGGACGATAAGACTGTCCCCCGCCAGAACCGCGAGGGGTTCGGAATAGGCACGGTGGATCGTCGGCTTGCCGCGCCGGATATCCGCATCATCAAAGCAGGGCAGATCGTCATGAACCAAAGACGCGCAATGCATGATCTCTAGCGCTGCGGCCGCGGCATCCGTCACATCCGGCTTGTCATCCCCACACGCCAAAGCAACGGACATAAGGATCGTTGGGCGTATACGCGCACCACCTGGCGTGACCGCATACTCCAAAGCAGAAGAAAGCCTGGCCGGAGCCGGATCACCTTGCCCCCGCGCAATAGCTTTATGGACGGCGCAATCGATTCGAGCAGTGAGAGGCATTGGCGCTCCTTCCAGCGAACTGTCCATTATGAGTTACATCATAATATGTAAATTAAAGTGGACAACTCTCTCGTGCGAGTCAACACTCGCGACATGACAGGGAACACCGAAAGAGTAGTGGTCATCGGTGCAGGAATGGGTGGGCTGGCCGCAGGAATGCGGCTGGCTCATGCAGGGCTTGATGTGACGATCCTCGACGCAGCACGCGCTCCTGGTGGTAAAATGCGCACGCTCGACACGGTTGCAGGCCCTGTAGACGCAGGGCCAACTGTCCTGACAATGCGCCACGTCTTTGATGCGCTGTTCGATGATGTGGGCCACACGCTCGAGGATCACATCACGCTTGAAGAGGAAGCCCTGCTCGCGCGGCACTGGTGGCCAGATGGATCAACACTTGACCTCTTTCACGACGCAGAGGCCAGCGAACAGGCGGTGCTGAATTTCGCCGGTGACAAAGCCGCTCGCGAGTTCCGCGACTTCTCAAACAAAGCCGCCAAACTCTTTGACGCCTTCGACGCCCCCATGATGCAAGCCGAGACGCCAAGACTCTCAGCGCATACCGCCCACGTCTTGGCCAACCCCGGCCTGATCCCGGCAATGGCGCCGTTATCAAGCCTCGCCGGGGCCCTAAAGCGCCAGTTCAGCGATCCCCGCCTGCGCCAGCTTTTCGGACGGTACGCGACTTACGTCGGCGGCTCGCCCTTTACCGCGCCCGCTGTGCTTGCCTTGATTTGGCACGTCGAAGCGTCGGGCGTGTGGCGCGTGAGGGGTGGTATGCACAACCTCGCCAAAGCCATGGCAGGCGTTGCAACATCACTCGGTGCGACACTCAAGCTACAAACACCAGCGACCCGCATCGAAGTGCAGGGCGGCGACATCTGTGCGGTCCACACCGAACAAGGCGAGCGCATCCCAGCGGACAAGATCGTCTTTAACGGCGATCCGCGTGCGCTGCGCGAAGGATTGCTGGGGGACGCACCCCGCAACGCCGTCCCAACGCAAGGCACCGAACCCCGCAGCCTTTCCGCCCGCGTGTGGAGCTTTGCCGCGACCGCCACCGGCGCTCCGCTCGCCTATCACAACGTCTTTTTCGGCGCGGACCCCGCGACCGAATTCAAACCCATCGCCAAAGGCCACCTGCCCGAAGACCCCACGCTTTACATCTGCGCGCAGGATCGTGGTGCGGGCCACGTGCCGGACGGCCCGGAACGGTTTGAGATCATCATGAATGCGGCCCCGCATCCCGGCGGGCCAGAGGAGGACAACAGCACATGTCGGACACGCACATTCCCGCAGCTGGCCCGTTTCGGACTGAGGTTCAGCCCCGAACCGCCCGACAGCGCGCTGACGACACCGAAGGGTTTCGATCGCCTCTTCCCGGCGAGCCAAGGATCCCTTTACGGCCGCAGCCCCAAGGGGATGATGGCGGCTTTTCAGCGCCCAACGGCGCGGACGACCTTGCCGGGGTTGTACCTCGCGGGCGGCGGGGCGCATCCGGGGGCGGGGGTGCCGATGGCAACCCTCTCCGGCCGGCACGCGGCCGCGGCGATCTTGACGGACCTAACTTCAATCTCGAAGTCCCGTCCGACGGTTACGCCTGGTGGTATGTCGACGGGATCAGCCACTGCGGCACCTACGCCGTCTCGGTAATCGCCTTTATCGGCTCTGTCTTTTCGCCGTGGTATCGGTGGAGCGGTCGACGCCGCCCCCATAACCACGTCTGCATCAACGTCGCCACCTATGGCCCGCGCGGACGCTTCACGATGACAGACCGCGGCGAAGGCGCACTGCGCCAGTCGCAAAACACGTTTGAAGTCGGCCCAAGCTCGCTCCACTGGGACGGGGAGAAACTGACGATCGATGTGTTTGAGGTCTCCGCGCCGCCCATCATCAGCCGGGTCAAAGGTCGTATCACACTGACCCCAACCGCGCTGACAGATGTTGAGATGCTCTTGCACCCGGAAGGGACCCATATCTGGCGTCCCTTTGCACCGACGGCGAAAATCGACGTGGATCTGAACAAAGACCTGCAATGGTCTGGCCACGGGTATTTCGATTCCAACTTCGGAACCCGCGCGCTGGAAGACGACTTCAGCTACTGGACCTGGGGGCGCTTCCCCGTGGGCGATGGATCGGCCTGCTTCTATGACGCCAACCGCCGCGACGGATCACAGCTTGCCGTCGGTCTGAGCTTTGATGCCGATGGATCGGCCAAGGTCATCGACCCCCCGCCGCTGACACCCTTCAACCGATCTATCTGGGCCGTCCGCCGCGAAACCCGGGCCGATCCGGGCTATCGTCCAAAACAAGTGAAGATGATGCTCGAAGCTCCGTTCTACTCCCGCGCAGCAGTGCGCACCAAAATTGATGGGGAAGAAACAACCGGCGTCTATGAAGCGCTCGACCTCAACCGCTTTAGATCGCCATTGCTCAAGCCGATGCTGGCAGTGCGGGTACCAAGGCGCCCGGGCTGGCAATTTGACGGGTAGCTTACCTAAAGCTCACTCGGCTTCAAAGGCACCAACCCGGGATTGAGGCGCCAGATCGACCAGTTGAGGGCCGAGGCAATCGTCACCCAGGCGAGATAGGGCACCATGAGCATACCTGCCCAGAAATCGACCGCGAAAAACGCGACCGTCGAAGCCGCCACTGCAATCCACATCGCGATCACGATCACGAACGCGGCCCCCATGCGCCGCAGCCCGAAGAAAACCGGTGTCCAGAGCGTGTTTATCGGAAACTGCAACGCGAAGAGCGACAGCGCGAGCACGTTGCTTTCGCTCAACGCCACGCGGGCCCCGGCAACCGAGATGCATAAATAAATCGAGGTCCACGCGAGGGGGAACACCCAGTCAGGTGGATTCCAGCTTGGTTTTGTCAGACTGCGATACCATGCGCCGGTTTCAAACAGCGCACCGGTCGCCGCTGCTGCGGCACAGGCGGAGAGGAATATACCGAAAAAGAGCCAGAACATGAGATCAGATATATCTCAAACGGGATCACCTTCCAGAGGTCCACTTCCCCGGCTCTTGGCCTCAAGCGCTGCAAATATGCCAACCAAATCTCCCGCGCGCCCTTCGCCCCAAACGGAACCCACAGGCGTGGTATGTGCCGCCGCCTCCACGAGAAAAGCCGTCTCCGTCAGCGGGGGCGCATAAAGAACGGCGGAGCCCGGCATCACCATGGACACTCCGGTGCGCAGGATGGATTGCCCCAGCCATCCGACCTTTTGCGATTTGGACGTATGAGCCCTGTAGGACATGCTATCATGCCCATTGCGCTCAATCGCACCACCAATTCCAGCATAGACGAACCGCGCTGCGTAGATCCCCGGGCGCGCACGGCGAGGAAGCGCCGGCACACCGGCTTCAGCGCGATAATACAGGCGATCTGCCTCACGCAGGAGACGCTTGATCATCGCGCGGACTTCGGGTGTGGGAAGCGGATCGGCAAGGAAACTTTCCGGAGACAAGCCTGCCTCATCAAGCCAATCAAGCGGCAGATAAATCCGCCCTGCCCGCGCATCCTCGCCCACGTCCCGCGCGATATTGGTCAGTTGCATTGCGACCCCAAGGTCACAGGCTCGGGCCAGTGCATTTGCTTCGCGCACGCCCATGAGGACGGTCATCATGGCGCCGACAGCTGCCGCAACCCGCGCCGCATAGTCCGTGACACCGCTCAGCGTGTCATACCGTCGTTCCATCGCATCCCATGCAAACCCCTCAAGCAGGGCCTCGGGCAATGCGGCAGGCATGTCGAACTGATCGACCACAGCGGCAAAGGCCCGATCCTCAGGACGGTCCGCCGGACGCCCGGCATAGATATCGTCCAAACGGTCGCGCAAGCGGAGGACTGCGCCCACCTTTTCATCGTGCAAATCCACCGCATCATCCGCCCCGCGGCAAAACGCATAGAGCGCCAGTGCAGGATCGCGCACCGAGGCAGGCAAAAGTCGAGACGCTGTGTAAAAGCTGAGCGATCCGTGCCGAATAGCACTGCGGCAGTAATACATGTCGCGAGGGTCAATCATTCGGCAGCCAACCTTTGTGTGTCTTCGACAACGCGTGCAGGCGGCACGAGTTTTGCCAGAACCTCGGCCGATGAGACAACGCCCGGCAGTCCTGCTCCCGGGTGCGTTCCGGCACCCACGAGGTAGAGCCCCTTGGCCTCTTCGCTGACGTTATGCGGACGGAACCAGGCCGATTGCAAAATGCGCGGCTCAATCGAGAATGCCGCACCGTAGGGACTGAGGTAGCGGTCGCGAAAATCCTCGGGCGTAAAGACTTCGCTTGCCGACAGGTGATTACCCAGTCCCGGCAACAGTTGGTCTTCAAGCACGTCCAACACGCGTTGCGTATAGGTCTCACGCATTTCGGCCCAATTGGTTTCGGTATCAGCGCCAAGATGCGGGACAGGCGACAAGGCATAGAACGTATCGCCACCCTCGGGAGCGACTGTTGGGTCGGTCACGCTGGGGCGATGGACATAAAGGCTCATATCTTTGGCCAGTTTCCCCTTGAGGAAGATGTCTTGCACCAACCCTTTGTATCGTGGGCCGTTCAGGATCGTATGATGGCCAACCTCGGGCCACATCTCGCGGGTGCCGCGGGTTCCGAAGTACCAAACGAAAAGGCTCATCGACCATCGGGTGCGTTTGAGTCTGGGCGTTGTCCAACGGCGGCGTGGCCGGTTGCGTAACAAATGGTCGTATGTATGCCCGGCATCCGCGTTGGACACGACGATATCAGACGAAAACTCGCGCCCATCGCTCAGGCGCACGCCATAGGCGCTGTCGCCCGAGAACAGGATCTCATCAACTTCGCAGCCCTGAAGAACTTCTCCACCCTGCTCATTGATGACTTTCGCCATCGCGGCTGCAATCGCGGCGACGCCGCCGATCGCATAATGGACGCCAAATTCCTTCTCGAGATGCGAAACGAGGATGTACATCGACGTGACGTGAAAGGGATCCCCACCAATGAACAACGGGTGAAATGAGAGCGCCATACGCAGCCGCTCATCCTTCACGCGCGAGGCTGCGTGTGCGTAAACCGAGCGGTCCGCCCGCATGCGCGCAAAGGTCGGAAGGACCTTAATAAGCTCCCACAACTCATTCATCGGACGACGGCCAAGGTCTTCGAACCCGAACTGATAGCGCTTCTCGCTGTCGTTGAGGAACTTGTCATAACCCTTGAGGTCATCGGGAGATAGGCGCGCGACCTCGGCCCGCATCTCGGGCGTCGATTGGCGGGCCGCGAATTTGGAGCCATCCGGCCAGCGGATCTCGTAGAATGGGTCGAGCGCGCGCAGAGAGACGTCGCGGTCAAAGTCGCGACCGCAGGCGGCCCAAAGCTCACGAAAGACCTGCGGAACCGTAACGATTGTCGGCCCGAGGTCGAATCGATGCCCATTTTTTGTGATCGAAGATCCGCGTCCTCCCGGCATATCCAGCCGATCCAACACCGTCACACGATACCCCTTGGCCCCAAGGCGCATCGCAGCCGCAAGACCACCAAGTCCTGCGCCGATCACAATCGCACTAGAAGGAGTATCCGCCATAGGGTGTCCATCGGTTTTCTGCGCCGTATCGTCTCAGTTACCGGATAGGAATGTCAATTTTAATTTACACTTATGCGAATTTCTGCTGTCATACTGAAATAAATGGGAACCAGCCTTGAGCGAAAAATGTCATCATCAGTTGACAGTCCGCATCAAAAGCAGGTGGTCACACTAACTGTGCACCGCTTTCGCGGGCTTGGCGCCAAGGCTTGGGTCCTGGGGCAAATGGGGGCTGCACGCCTGTCGTTTATGGCGATGCCAGACGTCAAATTCTGGAAACTCTGCGGATCAGGCGTTGGAGAGGGCTTTACGCCGCGCCCCAATACAGAGGTCTGGGCGATCTTGGCCGTTTGGCCGGATGAGGCCACGGCCCGATCTCGAATCGCCTATGCGCCGGTGTATCGACGCTGGTCCGCAAGAGCGTCCGAAGTCTGGACCGTGCTTTTGTCTCCGACGTCGGCTCGGGGCGCGTGGTCCGGGACCACCCCGTTTTCTGTAACTGACACGCCTGACGAAGGCCCGATCGCGGCACTAACTCGCGCCACTGTAAGGCCCAGCGCCATGATACGATTTTGGGATCGCCAACCAGCAATTTCAGACGTTATCGGCGCCGATCCTAACGTGATGTTCAAGATCGGCATCGGAGAGGTTCCGTTACTTCAGCAGGTGACGTTTTCGATCTGGCCGGACACTGCCTCAATGGCGGAATTCGCCCGCAAGGACGGACCACACGCCCGCGCAATTCGCGCGGTCCGTGACGGCGGCTGGTTCCGCGAAGAGCTTTATGCCCGGTTCCGCATCATCGGAGAAACTGGCACGTGGGATGGGCGTTCGATCCTGGCCCCACAGGAAAGGACCGCCGCATGAAACACCCTTACCCGTTCTCCGCCATTGTCGGGCAGGATGAAATGCGTCTTGCGATGGTCCTCACCGCCATCGATCCGGGAATTGGGGGCGTGCTTGTCTTCGGTGATCGCGGCACCGGCAAATCCACTGCTGTTCGAGGGCTAGCAGGTCTCTTGCCCAAGATTCGGCAGGTTGAAAGCTGTCCTGTAAACTCAGAACNACCCGAGGACTGCCCGGATTGGGCTGAGGTGCGGTCGACCAAAATTGTCACGCGCCCCACGCCTGTCGTCGATCTCCCGCTTGGAGCGACTGAGGATCGCGTCGTTGGCGCGCTGGATATAGAGCGCGCCCTTACGCGCGGGGAAAAGGCCTTTGAAGCCGGACTGCTTGCCCGAGCCAATCGCGGGTATCTTTACATCGACGAGGTCAACCTGCTTGAGGATCACATCGTCGACCTACTGCTTGATGTCGCACAGTCAGGCGAAAACCTGATTGAAAGGGAGGGGCTGTCGATCCGCCATCCTGCGCGGTTTGTGCTGATAGGTTCAGGAAACCCCGAAGAGGGTGAATTGCGCCCACAGCTGCTTGACCGGTTCGGGCTGTCGGTCGACGTGTCGTCGCCAGAAACCATCGATGACCGGGTAGAAGTAATTAAGCGACGCTCGGCTTATGAGGCGGACCCGGAGGCGTTTGCCAAGCGCTGGCGCGCAGCGGACGGGAAGCTCCGCAGGCGTATTCTGGCAGCGCGCGAAACGCTGGCAGAGGTTGAAGTGACGGACGATGGCTTGCGCGATTGTGCCGAGCTTTGCGTCGCCCTCGGGTCAGATGGGTTGCGCGGTGAACTTACACTTTTGCGCGCCGCCAAGGCGNTTGCTGCGTTCGAAGGTGACACATCGATAACGCGCGCGCACCTGCGCCGTGTTGCGCGCCCGGCCCTGCGCCATAGGCTACGTCGCGATCCTTTGGACGAGGCGGGATCGGGTGCCCGCGTCGATCGCACGGTGGGAGAGCTTTTCGGAGCATTTCAGACGGCTGCTGAATGACCAATACCCCCGATCAAACGGTGCGCATCGGGCGCGCATTGTCAGCATTGGCGATCGATCCGGAGGGGATCGGCGGTCTTTGGCTTAGGTCCCGTGCCGGTCCGGTTCGGGACAAGGTGATGGAGGTTGTGTCATCGGCACTTCCGCACCTTCGGATCACTCCAAATATTGCAGATACGCAGCTCTATGGTGGTGTGAGTATTTCGGACTCAATTGCTGCCGGGCGCGCGGTCTATTCGGATGGCGTATTAGCCCAACAATCGATATTGGCCCTCGCGATGGCTGAACGATGCTCTGCGGCAATGGCTGGCCGCTTGGCGCAATGGCTGGACAGTTCGGATCGTTGTCTGATCGCACTGGATGAAGGCGCGGATGCAGATGAACACATCCCGAACGCGCTGGCAGACCGATTGGGGTTGTTCCTCGATCTTGACGGGCTCCGTCTCGGCCAGACTGAGAGGCTTGTAATTTCTCACGACGCCATCTCTGCCGCGCAGACACGTCTTGCGGATGTCGCGACCTCCCCAGACAGCCTTTCCGCAATTGTCGCGCTATCCATGTCATTCGGATGCCCAGGGATGCGCGCGCCGGGATTGACGCTGGCCGTCGCAAGGGCATTGGCGGCCCTCGATGGTTCTGATGCGATTGAGGTACGGCATGTGGAAGAGGCGGCTGCGCTTGTCCTTGCCCCGCGCGCGACCACCATTCCGGTCCCAGACGATGCCCCTCAGGCGGACACCCCTCCCCCAGACGGCTCGGATCACCAAAGCACAGAAAACGACGGTGGAGAGTTGGGCGGCCCCCTTCCAGACCGCGTCCTTGAAGCGATGAGCGTGGCATTGCCCAATGGTTTGCTTAACACCATTGCCAACACGGGACGTGCCGCCACGCGGGGGGGCGACGCCGGATCGGGAGACCGCCGGACAAGCAATCGGCGCGGGCGTCCTCTGCCGTCACGCGCAACGTCGAGCGGTCATGGCAGTCGGATCGATGTCGTCGCAACACTGCGGGCTGCGGCCCCTTGGCAAACGCTACGCGCACAAGTCTCTGAGCAAAAAAAGGGGCTCTCAATCCGTCGCTCGGACATCCGTATGCGGCGGTTTGAGAACCGAAATGACCGCGTGCTGATTTTTTGCGTAGACGCCTCGGGATCGGCAGCGATGGCACGTATGGCAGAGGCCAAAGGCGCCGTCGAGTTGCTTTTGGGCGATGCCTATGCCCGGCGAGATCACGTGGCGCTCGTGGCATTCCGCGGTACAGGTGCGGAAGAGCTTCTGCCGCCAACGCGATCGCTGGTGCAGACCAAGCGGCGCCTTTCTGCGTTGCCGGGTGGGGGCGGAACACCGCTTGCGGCTGGGCTTGAAACAGGGCTGCGGATGTCGCTCGCTGCCGAACGGCAAGGACTCAGCCCCACCCTCGTTCTTCTTACTGACGGTCGTGCAAATATTGCCAGGGATGGAACAGCGGGCCGCGCAGCAGCATGGGATGACAGCGTGACCACAGCAAAGCACATTCGGACGCTTGGCATTGATGGCTTGATTATCGACACGGGCGCACGCCCAAACGCAGCGCTCCAAGACCTTTCCGGGCAGCTTGGCGCAGACTACCTCGCACTGCCCCGCGCAAATGCAGAAGCCCTGTCAAAAAGCGTGCGCCTTTCGCTCGAGTCCTGAGCGTTATGGACTGGAACCGCGATCTGCCGTCTTGGCCACTGCACGAAATCTCCCAACGCATCTCCTGCCCCCCGCATGATTGGCATGTTCAGATCACAGGCAGCGGGCCTGAGATCTTGCTGCTCCACGGGGCGGGTGCGTCCACGCACAGCTGGCGTCACGTGATCCCTCTGCTTGCTGACCGGTTCAGAGTAATCGCCTTGGACCTTCCTGGGCATGCATTTACCCGACTTGGAGCGCGGCATCGCTCCGGAATTCCCGCGATGAGCGAAGATATCGCCGCGCTTTGCAAGCAAGAAGGTTGGGCGCCTTGCGGACTGGTTGGTCATTCCGCTGGCGGCGCACTTTCGCTTAAGCTAACCCATCATTTGGACCCAGACTTCGTCGTCGCCATTAATCCGGCCCTCGCGAACTTCGATGGCGCGGCGGGAGTTGTCTTTCCCGCGCTCGCCAGAGCCGCATCCATGACGCCCTTCTTCTCGACGACATTCTCAGCCATTTCGGGACGACCCAACCAAATACGCCGCTTACTGGCATCCACCGGGTCCCGATTTGATCAAGAAAGCATCGCACTCTATGCGCGGCTGGCCTCAGATCGGGACCACGTGAACGGCGTCCTGCGAATGATGGCGCAGTGGGACATGAAGACTATTACCAAACAGTTCGGCACATTCACCACGCCAACGCTTTTTCTCGTTGGCGACAAGGACGGAACGGTGCCACCCGCCGTGTCGGACAAGGCCGCGGCGAAGATGCCGAACACAGACGTCCAACACCACGCAGGCTTCGGGCATTTGTTGCAAGAAGAGGCTCCGGATGTCGCAGCAAATGCGATTTTGAGCTTCGCAGATCGTGCTGGAAGGGCGGCAGTGTAATGCGTGCAGTGAACGGTTGCGGGTGTCCTGCGGGACAAACCAGATTCGCTTCATACCAGCGCTGCGTCATTGGGTGATTTCAGTGGTGAGCCGTGCAGGATTCGAACCTGCGACCCACTGATTAAAAGTCAGTTGCTCTACCAACTGAGCTAACGGCCCACTCGAAGCGTCTCCCTAACTGCGGGTCATGAGTGCGTCAAGCGCGAATCTGATCATGTGGCGCAGGGTTCTTTTCAAATTCCCATCCCTCTGCTAATGCGCGGATATGCCCGCAGGAGCCGCATCAGACCGCCTGCCGTTCATGAAGATGCACGGCCTCGGCAATGACTTTGTTGTCATTGACCTGCGCGGTGGTGTGCAGGCGCCTTCGGTTGAGGCGATACGGCGGATCGGAGATCGGCATTTTGGCGTCGGGTTTGACCAGCTCGCCCTGATCTCCAACGACGCTGAAGCGGCCGCATCTTTGGTCTTTTACAACCCGGACGGTTCGATTTCGGCAGCATGCGGGAACGCGACGCGTTGTATCGCGCGACACCTGATGGATGAAAGCGGCCTTTCGACGCTCTCACTCAGGACAGAGCGCGGGATTTTGCAGTGTGAAGCGGTCGGTGCCGATTTGGTGCGCGTGAATATGGGCTTGCCCCAGTTGGACTGGATCGACGTGCCATTGTCTGAGGCCATGGATACGCTTCATCTTCCCATTGAAGGTGATCCGGTGGCAACGGGTATGGGCAATCCGCACTGCACGTTTTTTGTCGACTCGGTCGAGGGAGTTGACCTCAAGAGCTTTGGCTCGCGGCATGAACATCATCCGCTGTTTCCTCGACGCACGAACGTCGAGATCGTCGAGGTTCGATCGCCTTCCCAGATTCGGTTAAGGATCTGGGAGCGTGGAACGGGGATCACGCTGGCCTCAGGATCTTGCAGTTGCGCTGCCGCCGTGGCTGCAGCACGGCGGGGTCTGACAGATCGCAAGGTTGAAGTGCTGGTGGACGGCGGGCGGCTCGAAATTGACTGGCGCGATGACGGGGTCTGGATGACCGGACCGACGGCCCATGTCTTTGATGGCGTTTTCACGTCAGAGTTTCTGGACGGCAACTGATGGATCAGAATCCGCCAAAATTCTCAACACTTGGATGTCGGTTGAACGCATACGAAACCGAAGCCATGCGTGAGGTAACGTCCTCACTCGGCGTGAGCGATGTCGTGGTCGTCAACACCTGCGCTGTCACGTCAGAAGCTGTTCGGAAATCCCGACAGGAAGTTCGACGCCTGCATCGTGAGAACCCAAATGCGCGCGTTGTCGTCACGGGCTGCGCCGCGCAGACTGATCCCGACGGATTTGCGGCCATGGACGAGGTCGATCTCGTTATCGGTAATGGCGAAAAGTCGTCGCCAGAGGCATGGCGTTCACTTGCCCCGGACTTTGTTGGCGAAACCGAACGCGTTCGGGTCAACGACATCATGACGGTCACCGAGGTTGCGGGGCATCTGATCGACGGATTTGGCACGCGATCGCGCGCATACGTTCAAATCCAGAACGGGTGCGATCATCGTTGCACGTTTTGCGTTATTCCTTATGGGCGTGGGAACTCACGCTCCGTTCCAGCCGGCGTCGTCGTGGAACAAATCAAACGGCTGGTGGATCAGGGCTTTAACGAAGTCGTGTTGACCGGCGTCGACATGACAAGCTGGGGGGCCGATCTACCCGCAGCGCCGCGGCTGGGTGATTTGGTCCGGCGCATCCTGAAACTCGTGCCGGACCTGCCACGTTTGCGCATCAGTTCAATCGATTCGATCGAAGTGGACGACGCGCTTTTGGAGGCTATTGCAACGGAGCCGCGGTTAATGCCGCATTTGCATCTGAGTTTGCAAGCGGGCGACGATCTGGTCTTGAAGCGCATGAAGCGCCGTCACCTCCGTGATGATGCTATCCGGTTCTGCGAGGACGCCAAGAAGATGCGACCTGACATGGTGTTCGGTGCGGACATCATTGCAGGGTTCCCGACCGAGACTGAGGCGATGTTTCAGAACTCACTGGATCTGGTCGAAGCGTGCGATCTGACCTGGTTGCACGTCTTCCCGTATTCGCCCCGCCCCGGCACGCCCGCAGCACGCATGCCTCAGGTCGACGGGCGAATGATCAAAGACCGCGCCAAAAGGTTGCGAGCAAGGGGCCAGAAGGCTGTCGCGAAACACTTGGACCAGCAATTAGGCAGATCGCACAGTATTCTGGTTGAGGCACCGCATATGGGGCGGACGGAACAATTCACTGAGGTGCGGTTCGATCGCGACCACCGCGTTGGCGAGATTGTCCAGGCACGGATCACCGGTGCAACCGAAACACACCTGTTGGCGGGTTGAGCCATGCATCCCAATCCGATTTTTCGCGGCCGACCGGACGACAGAAACATTGCATTTGCGCGCGCCCGCGGTTTCGGCACGCTCTGCGTAAATTGTGACGCAGGACCACTCGTCAGCCATGTGCCTTTTCTGATCGCTCCGGACGCGACAAGCGTCGACCTTCATCTTGTCCGGTCCAATCCGATTGCGCGATTGGAGGGCTCCGTCCCTGCCATCATCGCAGTAACCGGTAGTGACGGATATGTATCGCCAGACTGGTATGCCGAGTACGATCAAGTTCCCACTTGGAACTATGTCGCGGTCCACCTTCGCGGCACGTTGGAACAACTGCCCCATGAGACGATGCACGATATGCTGGACAGGCAATCGGCGGCATATGAGAGCAAGCTTGCTCCGAAGACCCCGTGGACGACCGACAAGATGTCGGGTGATGCATTGGCAAAGATGATGCGGATGATCCTGCCGTTCCGCCTTACTGTCGAGAGCCTCGATGGGACGTGGAAGCTCAACCAGAACAAATCTGAAACCGCACGGCTTGGGGCAGCAGAGCAGATTGCGGCGGGCGGTATGGGATCCGAGCTAAACACGCTTGCCGCACTGATGCGCGATCCGCCACCTAAGGAAT
>JABSSC010000038.1:48349-68861 GCA_013214635.1 Paracoccaceae bacterium
ATAGACATCCGGAGATCGCGAACCTACCTTCTCAGGTGGATCGACGGGAGGTTAAGATGGCAGTACCGCTGGCGCCCATTGCGGGCGTGGTTCTCAGATACGGCGCAGTCGCTGCTGCGGGCTATGCAGTTGCACGTTCAGCAAAAACGGCGCGTCGGGATCAACGTGCGGAAGACGCGCTTGATGATACACCCGAAGGACTGGCCTGGCGTAAAGATGGCGATCAACTCAGCGCGAATGGGCGCTTTCGGCGCGTGGTTCGTGTCGGGCACACTGGCCCCGCGATTGAAGTTGACCTTGCGGGCTGGACCCGGTTGCGCGTGCGGAGGGTGAAATGAAGCTTCTCGATAATCCGGCATCACCCTATTGCCGCAAGGTTAAGATCTTGCTGCACGAACTTGGGATGAGCGACGCCGTTGAGCTCGTCCAAACCGGGGGGCACCCGACAGCGCCCAATGCCGCCGCGCTGGCCCATAACCCGATCGGCAAAATTCCCACGCTGATACGCGACGATGGTCCCGCACTTTATGACAGCCGTGTGATTTGCCGGTTTATCAATGATCATGCCAGCGGGAGCTTTTATCCCGAGGGTACAATCTGGGAAACGCTCACGCTTGAAGCAACGGCGGAGGGGGCTCTCGATGCGGCGGTGCTTATGGTCTATGAAAACAGATCCCGTGCTGAGGGGACGCAAGACCCTGCCTGGCTCGAAGGCCAATGGGCAAAAATTGACGCCGCGATAACCGTGCTTGAACAACGCTGGATGGCGCATCTAGCGGGGCCCATCGATATGGGCGTCGTCGCAGTCGGCTGCTTGCTAGATTATGTGGATTTCCGTCATCCTGACCGGGATTGGCGCGCGGCTCACCCGGCGCTTGCGGATTGGTTCGAGAAATTCGGCAAACGCGACTCAATGCGTGCGACGATCCCGCGCAACCCTTGAACTTGCTCATAATTTCACAACTTATCCGCGGCAAAACAGCCTGATAGCGCGAACGTCGTATTGTGTGCTGGACTGTGGTCTGGAGTCACTCTAAGTAGCCGGTCGAAGGCTGCACGGGTTCACGTGCTGTTTTGCTATGGCCCCTCGTCTCGGGGCAAGACGATGGAGATTTATGTGTCTCACGCAGAAGACCACGATGATCAGTCGCGCCGCGACTTCCTGTTTTACGCAACGGGTGGCGCAGGTGCAGTTGTTGCCGGTGCCGCCATTTGGCCACTGGTCAACCAGATGAACCCATCTGCTGACGTCCAGGCATTGAGCTCGATCCGGGTGGATGTCGCGGATGTTGAAGTGGGTTCGCAAATTACGATTCAGTTCTTGGGTAAGCCAGTGTTCATCCGCCGGCGTACCGAAGAAGAAATTGCCGAAGCGCGCGCAGTCTCGCTTTCGGATTTGCCCGACAAGATTGCCCGGAACGATAACCTCGGCGACGTTGATGCCGAAGACATTCACCGCACGCTCGACGAGGCTGGTGAGTGGCTGGTCATGATGGGCGTCTGCACGCACCTGGGCTGCGTGCCGCTGGGTGACGGCGCTGGCGAATTCAACGGTTGGTTCTGCCCGTGTCACGGGTCGCACTACGATACCGCAGGCCGCATCCGGAAAGGTCCTGCACCGGAAAACCTGCCTGTGCCGGTTGCCGAATTTGCTGACGAAACAACGATTGTCCTCGGATAAAGGAACGAAAGATGGCTGGAATTCCACACGACCATTACGAACCAAAATCCGGCGGCGAGAAATGGCTTCATCGCCGCCTTCCGATTGTGTCTCTTGCTTACGACACACTGATGATCCCCACACCCAAAAACCTCAACTGGATGTGGATTTGGGGGATCGTCCTGACCTTCTGTCTGGCACTCCAGATCGTCACGGGTATCGTGCTGGTGATGCACTATACGCCGCATGTTGATATGGCATTTGCGTCGATCGAACACATCATGCGCAACGTCAATGGCGGTCACATGATCCGCTATCTGCACATGAACGGGGCGTCGCTGTTCTTCTTCGCGGTGTATCTCCACATATTCCGTGGTCTCTACTACGGTTCTTACAAGGAACCGCGTGAGATCACGTGGATTATCGGGATCGTCATCCTTGTTCTGATGATGGCAACTGCGTTCATGGGTTACGTTCTGCCTTGGGGACAGATGTCCTTCTGGGGTGCGACCGTGATCACCGGCCTGTTCGGAGCGATCCCGTTTGTGGGCGAGCCGATCCAGACATGGCTGCTGGGTGGACCCGCACCTGACAATGCAACGCTCACGCGTTTCTTCTCGCTGCACTACCTGCTGCCTTTCGTCATTGCGGCGCTGGTGGCTGTGCACATCTGGGCGTTCCACACGACCGGCAACAACAACCCAACTGGTGTTGAAGTGCGTCGCACGTCCAAGGAGGAAGCAGAAAAAGATACGCTTCCGTTCTGGCCGTACTTCGTGATCAAGGACCTCTTCGCGCTGGCTGTCATTCTGGCAATCTTCTTTGCCGTTGTCGGTTTCATGCCGAACTACCTTGGCCACCCGGACAACTACATTGAAGCGAACCCGCTTGTGACACCCGCGCACATTGTGCCGGAATGGTACTTGCTTCCGTTCTATGCGATCTTGCGCGCCTTCACATCGGACGTGTGGATTGTGATCGCGGTGAACTGGCTGACAGGCGGTATCGTCGACGCCAAGTTTTTTGGGGTTCTGGCCATGTTTGCAGCAATTGCTGTGATGGCGTTGGCGCCTTGGCTCGATACATCCGCTGTACGCTCCGGCAAGTACCGCCCACAGTTCAAGTGGTGGTTCTGGCTTCTGGTCGTCAACTTCATCGTCTTGATGTGGGCTGGCGCAATGGAGGCGACGGACTTCATCGCCAACGTGTCGCTGATTGGCTCCGCCTATTGGTTCGGGTACTTCCTCGTGATCCTGCCGCTCCTGGGTGTCATCGAGAAACCTCTGGAACAGCCAGAGACGATTGAAGACGACTTCAAGGCCCACTACGGCAAGGAAAAACCAGCCAAAGCGGGCATCGTTGACCCGACCCCTGCGGAATAAGAAAGGTCTGATGAGACAATGATACGACTAGTCACAACAGCCTTTGTCGCGCTCGGCCTTTCGGTCGGCGCGGCCCACGCAGCGGGTAAGGCCGGAAAGATCGTGGACTTCGACTTTTCCTTCGAAGGCCCATTCGGGACTTACGACGTCAACCAGCTTCAGCGCGGACTGCAGGTCTATACTGAAATCTGTTCGGCCTGCCACGGGCTTGAACAAGTTGCGTTCCGCACACTCGGAGACTCGGGTGGCCCTGAACTTCCCGAAGCGCAAGTGCGTGCATATGCCGAACAGTTCGAAGTGTGGGATCCCACGCTGTTCGACGGTGAAGGCGACTTCCGCCCGGCAACGCCACCGGACCACTTCCCAGGGTCGAATATCTCAAACGCGCCTGACCTGAGCCTGATGGCCAAGGCGCGCGCAGGCTTCCATGGCCCCTACGGCACCGGTCTCGCCCAGTTCTTTAATGGCATGGGCGGTGCGGAATACATTGCGTCGCTCCTCGCTGGTTATACCGGCGAAGAAAAGGAAGAAGCGGGCACTATTCTCTATGAGAATACCGCGTTTCCGGGTGGATGGATCTCGATGTCGCCACCGCTTTGGGGTGACGATGTCGAATTTATCGACGGCTCTCCTGCAGACATCGAAGCGCTCTCGCAAGATGTTGCAGCGTTCCTGATGTGGTCGGCCGAGCCAAAGATGATGGCCCGTAAGCAGGCCGGCTTCACCGGCGTGATTATGCTGACCATTCTCGCCGTGCTCTTGTACCTGACCAACAAGCGCCTCTGGGCACCGGTCAAACGGGCGGCAAAGCAAACACCGGCTGAGTGATTTCGGCCCAATGAATTGGAAAAGGCGCGCCTTGAGGGCGCGCCTTTTTTACTTTCCGAAATACTTTTGGAGATCCGGTGGCGGCGAGGCAAACAGGTCCGCCGTGTCACGCGGCATCTGAACCAACCCGTCTGAGACAATCATGGTCTGATCTGCAATGCGCAGCGCATCCTGTGGATCGTGCGTGATCATCAAGACCACCGTGTCGGGCCGCGCCAGCGTAGTCGCTGTCAGATCCAGCATCTCGGCCTTGAGTGCGGGACCGAGGGCCGCAAATGGCTCGTCGAGAAGAACGATCGGTCGCGAACGCACAAGCGCTCGGGCAAGCGAAACGCGGCTTCTTTGACCACCGGATAGCGCGCCCGGTTTGCGCGCTCCAAATCCCGCCAACCCAACCTGCTCCAAAGCCTCATGCACTCGATCAAGGGTCTCATGACCGGGGCGCGCGCGCGTCGTCAAACCAAGGGCCACGTTTCGCTCCACGGTCAGGTGCGGAAAGAGGTTGTTGTCCTGAAAGAGAATGCTGACAGGCCTTTGCGCGGGTGGAAGCGGTGCGATATCGGTCCCCGACCAGAGGATTTGCCCTGATGCCAGGTTTTCAAACCCTGACAGCGCTCCAAACAGCGTGGACTTTCCAGCACCCGATTCCCCGACGAAGGCCGTGACATTTCCCGGCGCGATCCTGACGTCTGCGCGTAATTTGAAGCTGCCATGCTCGACAGAAACTTCTTGCAGTTCAAGCATCCCGTCGCCCCCACCAATCGAATACCCAAAAGACGAAAAGGCTCAGGAGAAGCAACCAAAGAGATGCAGCCACTGCATCCTCCATCCGGTACGCCCCCATGAGCCGATATACTTGCATAGGAAGGGTCGTGACGTCGGCCCCAGTGAAAAGCGCGATGACGCTAAGATCACCAATTGAAAGCGCCGCTGCGAGCCCTGCAGAAAACCCAAGTGCCGGTCGGGACGCAGGGAAATAGAGGTCGCGAAACCGGGACCAACCGGTCAACCCGACGCTATCGGCCAAATTGGCGTACTGGCTTTCGGTTCTCAGTAATACCGGGTGTAGAATTCCGACCGCGAACGGAAGTGTTACCGCTGCATTTACGGTTGCCGCAACTGGCAAGGCCACGTCGCGCGGATCAATGTAGGGATTTATGGCAAGGAACAATCCCGTTCCCAGTACAAGCGGCGACAACGCCAAAGGCAAGTAGGCAAGGATACGCAGCGTGGTTCCCGCGACCGTGGCGCCGTATGCCGCGGCCAATACGACGCCCAATGCGCCAAGAACCGCCATCAAGGCCGCCGCAAGGGCGACAAGAAGCGAGTTGAGGCTCGCCAGCCAGATTGAGGACGGCAGATCCGGCAAATGTGGTGCACCACGCACAACGATCGACAACAAAGGTGCCATAAAGAACACGACAGCAACGGCGACCACCGTTGCATCCAAGACGACAAGCCCACCTGACTTGGGGATATCGGGTCGTGACAATGGACGCCCGCTGCCACCTCCGAATGAGGCAAGCCGTAACACCCGGAACGCGACCAGCGCTGTCACGCCGGTGAGAAGGAGTTGAAAAAGCGCAAGCTGAGACGCACGGGCCAAATCAAAGTCAAATCGAAAAGCTTGAAAGATCGCCAGTTCAATCGTGGTTGCGCGGGGCCCGCCGCCCATGGTCAGCGCAACTGCAAAACTCGTCGTACATATCAGAAAAACCGCCAGCGCGGCAGCGGGCAAGGTCGCGCGGAGCATCGGGAGTTCCAGCAATCGGAAGGTGTCGCGCGCTGAAAACCCGAGAGATGCCGCAAGGCGGAAGTGTTCAGCCGGGATGTCATTCCATCCCTGAAGCAAATAACGCGTCACAAGGGGCACGTTCAGGAAAACATGCGCCAGCACCACACCTGAGAGACCATAGATTGAAGGGAGATTGAAGCCGATCTCGGCTAGGTATCGTGCCAGAATACCGCCTTGGCCAAAAATCGTCAGAAGCGCGATGACAGCGACGATCACCGGCAAAATGAAAGGTGCACCCAAGAGCGTGATGATGGCATTGCGGCCCCAAAACTGCCGCCGCGCCAGTGCTCGGGCAATCGGAAGCGCGACAATTACGCTGACCAGCGCTGACAGGATCGCTTGGGTCACCGTAAAGCGAATGGCGGCGATATCTTCAGGACGGATATCTGTCGAAACGCCCGCCTGCCACGCAACAACAATCACAGGCGCAATCACGATAAGGGTCAGGGCCAAAACAAGGCCCCAACCCATGACACGCGCTGTTACTGAGACAGGGCGCTTAACCATTCGGCCAATGCGACGTCACGCTTCATCGCCGCCTCGGAAGGGTCAAAGATCAGCGACGTCTCGGGCGTGATCAGGGTTTCAAACCCATCAGGCAGGCCATCTGATGCGACCTTGGCCGGATACATCCAATTGGTCGTTGGAATGACACCCTGAAAACCATCCGAGAGTATGAACTCAAGAAACGACTTGGCAAGGTCCGTTTGATCCGAACCTTCGACAATGCCTGCGACCTCGATCTGCATGTAATGGCCTTCATCAAACGCGGCGGCGGCTTTGGTGGGGTCTTCTTCCGCAATCAGGTGGTAGGCGGGCGAAGTCGTATAGGACAGCACCATGTCCGACTCCCCTTCGAGGAACAGACCATAAGCCTCAGACCATCCTTTGGTCACGGTTACAATGTTGTCGGACAAGTCTTGCCAGACCTCGGCGGCATCCTCGCCATATGCGGCCTTCACCCAAAGCAAAAGCCCAAGACCAGGGGTCGATGACCGCGGGTCCTGGATAATGATTTTTGTGTCGCTTTGCGCAAGGTCACGGAAGTTCGAGGGCGCCTCTGGCGTCTTTGAGGAATCATAAACAAACGCGAAGTATCCCCAGTCGAACGGAAGAAATGCGTCATCTTCCCATGCGATTGGTAGGTCCAGATCGTCCGCTGAAAGCCCATGGGGCGCAATCAGGCCCGTTTCACGTGCTGCCGCCGTCAGGTTCGTGTCCAAACCCAGTACCACGTCGGCATCGGTACGGGCGCCTTCGAGGCGCAGGCGCGCGAGCAGTGCCGCGCCGTCACCTGCAGCCACGAATTCAAGATCGCAGTTGCAAGTCGCTTCAAACGCTTCCTCCACCGCAGGGCCTGGACCCCAGTCGGTAACAAAGCTGTCGTAGGTGTAAACGGTCAGAACGGGGGTCTGCGCCAAGGCGGGTGTGCCAATGGTCAGTGCCAGTCCTGCCGCAAGGATCGAGTGTCTCATCACAATCTCCACGCTGCCGGACGGGGTTCGGGTTCGAGGAGTTGCTCGTACCTTCCCTCCGCCGGTGTTAGCCGGTTCAGGTTCAACGGGTTCGCGGAATGCATCTCAGCCCAGATCGGGCACCCCGAGGTGCCCTGAGAGGTAGCGCGGGAAATCGCGGTGTTCAAGCGGAGCTTTGATGGTATTTTGCCGCGTATGGTACGGCTTCGCAGAGCACGCGCAGATGATCTTTCCGAGATACGGGAAACGCTAAGCGCGGCCTATGCACCCTTCGTCAAAGCTCTGCCTGACCTGCCAGATGTCAGCGCCGTGGACGAGGGCGATCTTGCCAACATGACGTGCTGGGTTGCTGAGGATGACGATGGCGTGCTGGCTGTCGCGATGGCAACGCAATCAGGCCAAGTCGCGCACTTGGCAAATCTGGCCGTGAGACCAACTTCTGGGGGTCAGGGTCTTGGACGGCGAATGATCGACACAGTCGTTCAGTGGGCGCGCGACGCAGGGTGTCGGGAAATCACGTTAGCAACACATCCTGATATGGGAAACAACGTCGCGCTATACGAGAATCTTGGATGGCGAATAGCTGAGAGCAGCGATCACAAGGTGACACTTGTGCGGCGGCTCTAACCAAGGCCTTTTCACCACCCTCTTCGCGCAGTAGACCACCCCGAACGACGGAGTGCGGTGATGAGCTTTAATACATTCGGTCATTTGTTTCGGGTCACGACTTGGGGCGAAAGCCACGGGCCGGGATTGGGCGCGACCGTGGACGGTTGCCCTCCGGGGGTGCCGCTGACTGAAAGTGATGTGCAGGTCTGGCTGGACAAACGAAAGCCGGGTCAGAACAAGTACACCACCCAAAGACGGGAAGCCGACGAGGTCGAGATCCTGTCTGGCGTCTTTGAAGGTGTGACCACGGGAACTCCGATCCAGCTTGCCATCCGGAACACGGATCAGCGATCCAAGGACTATGGTGATATCGCGGAAAAGTTTCGTCCGGGTCACGCCGATATCACCTATTGGCAGAAATACGGAATCCGAGATTACCGGGGCGGCGGTCGGTCATCCGCGCGTGAAACGGCGGCGCGGGTCGCCGCTGGCGGTGTGGCACGCGCTGCTTTGGCGCAACTCGTACCTGCGGCCAGTATCACGGGATACATGGTGCAGATGGGGCCTCATCAGATTGACCGGACACGCGTCGATTTTAATCAGATCGATCAGAATCCGTTTTGGACGCCTGATGCCATTGCTGCAGAAGAATGGGCCGCAATCCTCGATAGTCTCCGCAAAAGCGGCAACTCTGTCGGCGCGATCATAGAAGTCACCGCGTCTGGGTTCCCGGCAGGGTTGGGCGCACCGGTTTATGGAAAGCTCGACACGGATTTGGCGGCTGCGATGATGTCCATCAACGCCGTCAAAGGGGTTGAGATCGGAGAAGGGATGGCAGCAGCTTCGCTGACCGGAACCGACAACGCAGACGAGATTTCGATGGGCCCCAACGGGCCCCAGTACAACTCGAACCATGCCGGTGGCATTCTTGGCGGTATCTCAACGGGACAGGACATTGTCGTGCGTTTCGCCGTCAAACCGACATCGTCCATCCTGAACCCACGCAAAACGATCACCAAGTCGGGCGAAGCGAGCGAGATTATCACGAAAGGCAGGCATGACCCTTGCGTGGGCATCCGAGCCGTTCCGGTCGCCGAGGCGATGGCGGCCTGTGTGTTGCTTGATCACCTGCTTCTTGATCGCGGTCAGACCGGTGGCGTCCGAGGACCTATCGGCTAGTCGCGCCAGTCCAAAACAATCTTGCCAGATTTACCCGACGCCATGATTTCAAAAGCCTCGGCATAATCCGCCACGGGAAAGCGGTGCGTTATGACGCGACTGACGTCCAGTCCGTTTTCCAACATCGCGATCATCTTGTACCAGGTTTCAAAGATCTCGCGCCCGTAGACGCCTTTGATCGTGATCGCTTTGAACACAATGCGGCTCCAATCGACAGGTGACTTGCCGGGCGGGATACCCAAAAGCGCAATACGCCCGCCCATGACAAGCGCTTCGACCATTTGATCCAGCGCACGCTGGTTGCCGGACATTTCAAGACCCACATCGAACCCTTGCGCCATGCCCAGTTCGGCAACGACGTCGTTCAAGTCCTCGCGCGAGACGTTGACCGGGCGCAAATCCGTTACGTCAGCGGCAAGCTTCAGACGATCCTCGTTCACATCCGTTATCACCACGTGGCGCGCACCCACGTGCCGGGCGACGGCAGCCGCCATGATCCCGATTGGTCCTGCACCGGTAATCAGGACATCCTCGCCGATCAGGTCGAAGGACAACGCGGTATGAACGGCGTTGCCAAGCGGATCGAGGATTGCGCCAATATCGTCCGAGACTGCATCGGGCAACGGCACCACGTTGAATGCAGGAAGTCGCAGGTAGTCCGCAAATGCGCCCGGTTCGTTTACACCTATGCCCCGCGTCTCGGGGTCAAGGTGAAATTTTCCTGCGCGGCTTTGGCGTGAACTATGTCCGATCAGGTGGCCTTCACCAGAGACGCGCTGCCCAAGCTCCAACTCTGTCACGTTGCGCCCGATCTCAACAATCTCGCCGGCAAACTCATGCCCCGTAATCAGGGGTACCGGAACGGTGCGTTCGGCCCATTCATCCCAGTTCCAGATATGGATATCGGTACCGCAGATGCCCGTTTTGTGTATGCGGATAAGCACGTCATCGGGGCCAATCTCTGGCACAGGTTGCGCGCTGAACGCCAATCCAGGCGCCGGGCGGTCCTTAACCAGCGCTCGCATATCATTGCGCATCTAAAGCACCCCCGTGTCACGGCCCGCTTGCTCAAACGCCGCAAGGCCCCGTTCAAGATCGCCCTTTGTGAGGCTGGCATTCATCTGAGTCCGGATGCGGGCCATCCCATGCGGGACAACCGGATAAAAGAATCCGGCCACATACACACCCAGTTCAAAAAGACGCGTGGCCATTTCCTGCGCTTGGCGCGCCTCACCGATCATGACAGGCACGATCGGATGCTCTCCGGGAAGCAGTTCGAAACCAAGCCTTTTAAGCCCGGCTCGCCAAAAGGTGGCGTTCTCAAAAAGCCGCGCGCGCAGATCGTGCCCCTCGCGAACAATATTCAGCGCCTCAATCCCCGCCGCACAGACTACCGGTGGCAATGCATTAGAGAAAAGGTATGGGCGCGCGCGTTGACGCAGCAAATCAACGACAGGTTGGCTTGCAGCGATATAGCCCCCGATCGCCCCACCAAGCGCCTTTCCCAACGTTCCCGTAAGCACGTCAACCTTGATGCCCACGTGCTCCGGCGTTCCGGCGCCGGTGGCCCCCATGAACCCAGTTGCGTGACAGTCGTCGACCATGACAAGCGCGTCGAATTCGTCGGCGAGTGCCCGGATCTCTGCCAGAGGCGCCAACGTTCCATCCATTGAGAACACCCCATCCGTCGCGATCATGACAAAGCGCGCACCATCCGCGCGCGCTTGGCTCAGCTTCAAGCGAAGATCTTCCATGTTCGCGTTCGCATAGCGATACCGCTTGGCCTTGCACAATCGGATGCCGTCAATGATCGACGCATGGTTTAACGCGTCAGATATGATCGCGTCTTCGGGACCGAGGAGCGGCTCGAACAAGCCACCATTGGCATCAAAACAGGCTGCGAAAAGAATGGAATCGTCCATGCCCAGAAACTGCGCCAAATCGTTTTCAAGCTCCCGATGCAACGTCTGGGTGCCGCAGATGAACCGAACCGACGCCATGCCATAGCCGAAATCGTCAATCGCGTTTTTGGCCGCGTGTTCCAGACGCTCATCATCTGCAAGGCCAAGGTAATTATTTGCACACAGATTAAGAAAGGCGGTGTCACCAACCGTGACATAGCCCCGCTGCGGTCCTGAGATTGCGCGCTCGGTCTTGTAAAGGCCGGCATCTGAAATGTCGGTCAGAACCTGTTTGAGGTGTTCGTGGAATGCGGTGGTCATTCAATTTGCCCTCCTGTTCTAATGTCGTAGCTTACGCCGTTGCGTCACCCAAGGCCCAGTGACGCCAATTTGGGTCGCATTCGGACCAGCCACTGGATAATTTCGACACAAACACACAGCCGCAATTGGCGGCCTTCCATGGGGAAAAGTACATGACGGACGTGGTTATTCTGGCGGGCGCGCGCACCGCAATCGGTACATTCGGTGGATCGCTTGCCGGTGTTCCACCGATTGAGCTGGCAACGGTCGCTTCGCGTGCCGCACTTGAGCGTGCAGGCGTTGATGGCTCTGCCATTGGGCATGTCACGTTCGGCCATGTGATCAACACGGAACCCCGGGACATGTATCTGTCACGTGTCGCCGCGATGGACGCAGGCGTTCCCGATACAACGCCCGCGATGAACGTGAACCGGCTCTGTGGTTCAGGCGCGCAGGCGATTGTTTCAGTGGTTCAATCTCTGCAACTTGGCGACGCGGATTTCGGTCTCGCTGGCGGCGCCGAGAATATGAGCCGCTCCCCCTACATTATTCCACAGGCGCGCTGGGGTCAGAAGATGGGGGACGCTGGTGTCTCGGACATGATGTTGGGGGCCCTGAACTGTCCGTTTGGAACGGGCCACATGGGTGTGACGGCTGAGAATGTTGCGGCAGAGCATGGGATTGACCGTGTGGCTCAAGACTCCTTTGCGCTTCAAAGCCAGGAGCGCGCGGCCAAGGCGATCGATTCAGGGGTTTTTGACGACCAGATCACGCCAGTGGATATCAAGGTGCGGCGTGAAACAGTACAGTTTGCGCGCGATGAACACCCCAAGGCGACGTCGGCAGAAAAACTCGCGGCGCTGCGCCCCGTATTCAAGAAAGATGGCTCTGTCACGGCGGGCAACGCCAGCGGGATCAACGACGGCGCGGCGGCATTGGTTCTGGCCCGACAAGAAGCCGCAGAGGCGCATGGCCTTAAACCCATGTTCCGCGTGCTTGGCTATGCCCATGCTGGTGTCCGGCCTGAGGTCATGGGGATTGGCCCAATTCCGGCAGTAACCAACTTACTTGAGCGGACGGGATTGTCGGTCAGCGACTTTGATGTGATTGAATCGAACGAAGCCTTTGCAGCGCAAGCGCTCGCAGTGAATGCCGGACTGGGCTTGGACCCAGAAAAGGTGAACCCAAACGGAGGGGCAATTGCACTTGGACACCCCGTTGGCGCGACAGGGTCGATAATCACCATCAAGACCATGTACGAACTCGAAAGAACGGGTGGATCGCGCGGGTTGATCACGATGTGTATTGGCGGCGGTCAAGGAATAGCGTTGGCAATTGAGCGAATTTGATGCTGATCGATTAAGCCTGCGTTTACTCCGGTCGAGGCAATGTCTTGCGTGTCGAGCGACCGGAGACACGCATGGACCTCACCACACGCCTCGCAGAAGAGCGACGGGCCCGATTAGCGGCGGAACGGCTCTTGGGCCAGAAACAGGCCGAACTGTCAGAAGCCAACCGCAAGCTCTCCAAACACGCTCTAAAGCTATCTGATGAAATTATTGTAAAGCGGGAAGAGGTCGTGTCCGTGCGAACGGAGGCGGCCGCGCTTAAGGGTGAAAACGAATCCGTCCGCGAAGACCTCCAGAAGGCTGAAGTTGCGGTCGATATAGCCGAACGCCGCCTTTGGGATTCACTTGAGACAATCAAAGACGGTTTCGCTGTCTTTGACGCCAATGACGTCCTTGTCGCTGCCAACCCGTCTTACCTAGCGGTCTTTGACGGGATGGACGACGTTGGGCCGGGGATCCACATCAACACTTTGATCGACATCGTCGTGGATGAAGGCATTGTTGATCTTCAAGGGAAAGATCCCGGGGCTTGGGCCGAAATGATGCGCGCCCGTTGGACCCGGAAAGAGATCGAACCGGTCGTTGTGCGCTTCTTCAACGGGCAGTTTGTCAGGCTCATGGACCGCCGCACACGCGACGGAGATATGGTGTCGCTTGCCCTCAACATCACCGAGTCGATTGAACGTGAGGCCGAGTTGAAACGCGCGTTAGAGCAGGCTGAGTCGGCGAACCGCGCGAAATCGTCATTCCTAGCGAACATGAGTCACGAGTTGCGCACTCCGATGAATGGGGTCGTGGGAATGGCAGATATGCTGTTTGAGACGGATCTATCCGACGAGCAGCGACTCCACCTGGACACAATCAAGTCCTCCAGCGAAGCGCTTTTGGTGATCATCAACAACGTTCTGGATTATTCAAAGATCGAGGCTGAACGTCTCGAACTGCACCCAGAGCCCTTTGATCTAGAGCGATGCATTCACGAGGTCGTGACGCTCTTGTGGCCGACGGCGCAGGCCAAAAAACTGCAGATGGCCGTCGACTATGACATGTTCCTCCCTACGCGCTTTGTCGGCGACCCGGGGCGGGTTCGACAGATCCTTACAAATCTCATCGGCAATGCCATAAAATTCACCGAGACAGGCCACGTCAGAGTTGGGGTTGTTGGCATGCCACAGCCTGACAGCCAGGAAATTCGCGTTCATGTGACGGTCGAAGATACGGGCATCGGCATCCCCGAAGACCGGTTGGAGCATGTATTTGGCGAATTCAATCAGGTCGAAGAGGACTATTCGCGACAGCATGATGGTACGGGGCTGGGCCTTGCCATCTCTCGACGACTTGTTGGTCTGATGGGCGGCAAGATTTGGGTCGATTCAGAACTGGGCGTCGGGTCTGGATTCGGCTTTCATGTGACGTTGCCGGCCACTCCAGAGCAACCCGAACTTCCCGAGCGCGCGCCGGCATGGATGACCCGCGCTATCGTTTACGAAACACCTGGAATAACTCAGTCGATCCTTGCCTCTCAATTGACCGCGCTTGGCCTGAGCGTTGAAACAGCAGCCTCC
The DNA here is from genome assembly GCA_013214635.1 of Paracoccaceae bacterium. GTDB lineage: Bacteria > Pseudomonadota > Alphaproteobacteria > Rhodobacterales > Rhodobacteraceae > JABSSC01. The sequence continues at coordinate 62,393 of JABSSC010000038.1, forward strand.
CCCGACGACCTCAGCGCCCGCGCCCCAACAGACAGTGATCTGATTTTCCTTGGCTTCGGAGTGGCAGGGCTGGACATCGCTGGTGCAACAAAGGCTCTTTCAGGCATCTCCGCAACGCTCATCGGCGTCTTGTCGGATCTGACTCATCCGTCCTGTGGTAGTGAACTCTCTGCGACACTCCGGCGGCCCCTACTCAGGCGTGATCTCATAACGTGTCTTGAAGGGCTAACGCCGCCCGTTGCTCCTCTTGCTGAAGTCGAACCGCCGACCAATCCCCCTGATCGTGGGCCGCGCAAGATGCGGATCTTGGTGGCCGAAGACAACAAGACGAACCAACTGGTCCTGTCAAAGATGCTCAAGAAGCTGAATGTCGAAATCGAGTTTGCCGATAACGGCAGCCTTGCCGTGGACGCGTTTAAACGCGAAAGACCGGATATTCTGTTCACGGATATTTCCATGCCAATCATGGATGGCAAAGCCGCCGCGCGCAAAATTCGCGAGATTGAAGCCGAAAGTGGTGTTGCCCCCGTTCCCATGATCGCCGTAACGGCGCACGCGCTGGACGGGGACGCTGAGGAGATATTGGCCTCGGGCATCGATGAATACATGACGAAACCGGTCCGAAAGGACATCCTACACGCACATATTCGCGCCAATCAGCCTGATGATTGTCTGCCGGTCGATGATCAGGACGTTGCCTCGGGTGCAGTACAGTCCGCCGGTACGACCCCGTCTCAGACAGCGAGTGCGCTCGGCGCGTCCTGAGCTTCAACTGAGCGGACAAAAACCGGGGCGTTGGCATCGCTCAAATCCGGGCGGAACGCATAGCCGCCGACTTCAAAGTCTTCCAAACCTTGAACGGAGGTCACGCGGTTTTCGACGATGAACCGCGCCATCGCACCGCGCGCCCGTTTGGCGAAGAAACTGATAGTTTTGGGGCCATCCTTTCCGTCTTCGAGGAAAACTGGCGTTATCACATTCAGACCAAGGCGCTTTGTATCGACGGCGCCGAAATACTCCTGGCTGGCACAATTGATCAACGTGCCGGTACCAATGGCTTCCGCCTGGGCGGCCAAGGCCTTTGCGATCGTATCGCCCCAGAATTGGTACAGGTTTGACCCACGCCGGGTTTTAAGGCGGCTTCCCATTTCGAGCCGATAGGGTTGAATCCCGTCAAGGGGCCGCAGCACACCGTAAAGTCCCGATAGAATTCGCAGGTGATCCTGCGCCCACGCCACTGTGTCAGCGTCCAATGAGGCTGCCTCCAGCCCGAGATAAGTATCCCCGGCAAAGGCAAAGGCCGCCGGACGCAGATACCCCTGATCCGGAGTGTTTGAGAATTCGCGATATCGCTCGCGGTTCAATCGCGCGAGGTCATCAGAAAGGCTCATCATCTTCTTGAGATCACGCAACGGAAGCTGTCGCATGTGACCCGCCAGACGATTTGCTTCACGCAGAAAGTCTGGTGCGGTCATTTCAGTCTCTGTTTCAGCCCAATCAAGCCGTTTTGCCGGTGAAATGACGACGAGCATAGGTCCCCCTTAGTTCAGCCCTTTGTTTGATCTAGACGCGAATTCGCATCACTCAAGCACTGCGCAAGATCTCGATGAACGCGGAACCAAACCGGTCGGCGCGACGCTCACCCAATACTCGCATGACCTCACCCTCCTCGGCGTGGCTCATCTTGGCAATTCGCGCCAATAACGACGCCGAACAGGAGACAGGTTTCTGTGTTCCGTCCTCACCGCGCTGAAGGCGCGACTGCGCTTCTAGAAGCCGGTCATAGATCGGCGCAGCCGCCCGCCCCGCAATCTGACGGCGCTTTGGATGAAGCGTGGCGGTGGTCTCCCCGGTCACAACCTCCAGAAAAATGGCTCCATACCGCTCAAGCTTCTTTTGCCCTACGCCCGAGATCGCCGCCATGTCATCCAATGACTCTGGGCGCTTCTCGGCCATTTCAATCAATGTGCGGTCGGTGAAGACAATGTAGGCTGGAATAGAGGCTTCTTCTGCAAGCCTCCTGCGGCATGCTTTGAGCTGGGACAGCAATGGCGCATCTTCTTCCGACACAAGCGCGCGCGCCGGCGTCGACGTGGTCTTACGTGTCAAAGCATCGCGACGCAGCTTGATCGTCTGTTCACCGCGCAAGACGGGCAAAGCGGGATCTGTCATCCGCAACCCGCCATGGCGCGCAGGATCGGGGCGCAAAAGGTCCCGCCCCATCATCTGGCGGAAAATCCCATTCCATTCCGTGCGGCTGAACCCTGTGCCGACGCCAAAAGTGGGCAGCGCATCATGTCTATGTTGCTTTGTTTTTGGTGTTTCGGTGCCAGTCAGAACATCAATCAGATGCTGAGTTCCAAACATCTCGCCCGTGCGCAGCGCCGCGGACAACGCCATACGCACGGCATCTGTTCCATCGAAGAGTTCTGGCGGATTTGAACACAGGTCGCAGTTCCCGCATGGTTCTGCCGTTTCGCCGAAATACGCCAATACCTCGACCCGCCGACAGACTTGTGCCTCGGCCAAACCGAGGAGCGCATTGAGGCGTCCGTGATCGGCCTGTTTTCGATCCGCCGGTGCAAGACTTTCATCGATCTGTGTGCGCCGAAAACGAATGTCATCAGCGCCAAACAGCGTCAGCGTGTCTGCGGGCGCACCGTCTCGCCCAGCGCGTCCGATTTCCTGATAATACGCCTCAATCGACTTGGGCAAATCGGCATGTGCGACCCAGCGAATATCCGGCTTGTCGATCCCCATGCCAAACGCCACCGTGGCAACAACCACAAGCCCATCCTCGGCACTGAACCGCGCCTCGACCGCGCGGCGGGCTTCGGGTTCCATTCCGCCATGATAGGCGACGGCAGTTGTTCCTGCTTTGCACAACGCATCTGCGAGGGTTTCAGTCTTGGCGCGCGTCCCGCAATACACAATCCCGGACGTGCCCCGCCGCGCAGACACGAAATCCAGAATCTGTTGTCGTGGTTTTAACTTGGGCGCAAAGGCGAGGGTCAGGTTCGGCCTGTCGAACCCACCAAGGAAAACCGACGGCGTTCGCCCCGCGAACAATCGATAGATGATCTCTTCCTGCGTTTCCCTGTCAGCCGTCGCAGTGAAAGCGGCCAAAGGGACACCAAGCGATGCGCGCAACTCACCAATCTTCAGATAGTCTGGGCGGAAATCATGCCCCCATTGGCTCACGCAATGCGCTTCATCCACGGCGATGAGACCAATACCTGCCGATTTGAGCATCCGTTGTGTTCCGGCCAGCCCCAATCGCTCGGGCGCGATGTAAAGCAGTCGAAGCGAACCATCAGAAATCCCGCTCCAAACCGCCTCTGTCTCTTCTTCGGTGTTCTGTGATGTGAGAAAGCCAGCAGGGACACCCGCGGCACGTAAGGCGCGAACCTGATCCCGCATCAAGGCAATCAGGGGTGAGATGACAACCGTCAGCCCCTCTCGAATGAGCGCTGGAAGTTGATAACACAGGGACTTGCCGGCACCGGTCGGAAGGATCGCAAGCGTATCGTCACCCGCGATCACGGAATCGATAATTTCTTCCTGCTGTGCGCGAAACGCGTCGTACCCAAATACTTCGCGCAGAACGGCCTGTGCTTGTGACATGCCCTACCCTGGTGACTGCTCTTGTTTTGGTGAACCATCACATATGAACAGCCCGTGAACAAGCGCGTCAGTTCGCCAAAACCGGCATAGCGGCCCAGTCTTCGACATCGGGATAGTGGGTCTTTCGCCACGCTCTGACCCTCGGGTTCATCATGCGCCGCCAAACTGGTGGGACCATCGCGATCATCGTCATCGTCGGATATCCAAAGGGCAATTGCGGCGCCTGATCTTCGGGATAGGTTTGCAGCAACGGATAGGGACGCGAGGGTTTGAAATGATGGTCGCTGTGCCTTTGGAGATTGATCAGAACCCAGTTTGAGACGCGATGCGATGCATTCCATGAATGGCGCGGCTGCACGTGTTCGTACCGACCATTGTCGAGCTTCTGACGTGTCAGTCCGTAATGTTCGACATAGTTGACCAGCTCAAGCTGCCAGAAGGCGACGATTGCCTGAATCAGGAACAGGGCAACCCCGGCCCATCCACCGAGCGCCGCGGCAAGCAAAACAAAGAACGCCTGCAATGCGCCATAGCGCCAGAAGGGGTTGCTTCGGTGCCAGACAGGCAGGCCCTTCTTTCCAAGCTTTTCTTTTTCGGCACTCCAGGACGACCTGACACACCCGACAAGAACGCGTGGAAAGAAACGGTGAAAGCCTTCGTTGTATCGCGCCGTAACAGCATCCCGAGGCGTTCCGACATATCGGTGGTGAACCAACAAGTGCTCTGATCGAAAATGACCGTAGAGCACCATGGACATCAGAATATCGCCCATCCAGCGGTCCAGCCGCTTGGGTTGGTGCATGAGTTCATGAGCATAGGTAATGCCAATCGCCCCGGTCATGGTGCCAACGCCGATAAATAGCCCGACCCGTTCGATCCAGCTGAGATGGCCGCTTGTCGTGACATAGGCGATTAGTCCAAAGACGGTCGCAAACTGCACCGGTGCCCAAATCAACGTGATCAATCGATACCAGAAAAGGTCGGCCTCATCGGTGTCCGTTGATTTGTTTCGGGCGTTCATTCCCGCAACAAGGTCAATCAGTGCATGGGCGTGCCAAGCAACAGCAGGAAGCAGTAACACCCAAAGCCCGCCCTTGACCGCGCCGATCACGGCCAGTGGAACCATCCCAAGCGATACCCAGAATGGCAGAGCCGCCACAAATTCCGATTTGACTTCCGCTTTCATGATCAACCTAGTCGGCTTCTGTCGCAACAGATTGCCCCAGATCAGCGGCATCGGGCAACGGTAACGCAAGGTCATGAACTTTGCGCATGACCGTTGGCAGCGCGGAGGCATCAAATTCGTCCCAGGGCATAAAGCGTCCACGTTCTGGGACCGCACGATCAGAAACTCGTGCCACCCGTATCGAAAGGCGAAGGTGAAAATGCGTGAATGTGTGGCGTACCTCTGCACCTAGGCTTTGCCAGTCGGCGTCAATTGGTGGGGCAGGTGGTGGGCGTTCGCCCCAGTCTGTGGTGGGCCATCCCAACATACCCCCCAACAATCCCTCCGGCGGCCGCGTTTCGACAAGCAGCGCGCCATCGGCCCGTTGAACAACATAGGCGACGCCGTTTCGTATGGGCTTGGCGGGTTTTCGGATCTTGCGCGGCAACTCTTGCGCAATGCCACGTTCCCGCGCAACGCAGCGAGAAACGAGGGGGCAAATTCCACAGGCCGGGTTGCGCGGCGTACAAACCGTCGCGCCCAAATCCATAACGGCCTGCGCATAATCGCCCGCCCTCGCATTCGGTGTGAGGCCTTCGGCGAGACGCGTGAGTTCCGGCTTGGAGTTGGGAAGCGGCTCTTCAACGCAACACAGGCGCGACATCACCCGTTCGACGTTACCGTCGACAACTGTTTCGGGCTGATCAAAAGCGATCGACGCAATGGCGGCAGATGTATAGGGGCCAATGCCGGGTAGATCCTGCAAGTCCGCGCGCGTAGATGGAAATTTGCCGTCCAACTCGTCTGCCACTCTTCGCGCGCATTTGAGAAGATTTCGTGCGCGCGCATAATACCCCAGACCCGCCCAAGCCGCCATCACGTCTTCATCTTCTGCAGAAGCCAGATCGCGGACGGTGGGCCAGCGTTCAACAAAGGCCAGAAAATACCCGCGAACGGCGGCGACAGTTGTCTGTTGAAGCATGATCTCGCTCAGCCAGACATGGTAGGGTTCTGGCGTTACACCAATTGCGCGATCTGCAGGTGATACACGCCACGGCAAAACCCGCGCATGGCGATCGTACCATTCCAAAAGCTCGTCAGAGAGGTGTCTATCACGCAAGTTTTATGTCGTCCCGGTCCGCTTTGTGGTGGCTGTCTCTCACCGGGTCATTAAGATAGCGGGAGTCTCAGGAGATCAATCGCATGGCGTCGACAGACGCAGCCAAAACCAAGTTGCGCAAGAATCGAGGTGGGTCGGGGTTTCGGCGTACCGGCGCGCTTGTTGACAGGCAGGTCAAGGATACCAGCCAAGGACGCGGGTTCCTGGAAACGCGTCTTCTTACGCATTGGGCAGACGTCGTAGGTGATGAGATCGCCGGAGTTTGCGAACCTGTTGAGGTGACGCATCGTCAGGGCTTTGGTGCAACGCTGGTGTTGCTGACCAAAGGCGCCACGGCACCAATTCTTGAGATGCAGAAAGACTCGATCAAAGATCGGGTCAATGCAGTCTACGGATATTGTGCGGTCACTCGGGTGAGGATCACCCAAACTGCCGCCCACGGCTTTGGCGAAGAAGGTAGCCCCTTTGCCCCGGCCCCAAAGGTTCCTAAGTCATTACCGAGCGATCCCAAGCATGTCGCCAAAGCACGCGAAAGTGTCACTGGGATCCAAAGCGAAACA